>CAYVOR010000007.1:0-72267 GCA_964452995.1 uncultured Thiobacillus sp. | reverse complement strand
GCATCTCCATTTCCATTACCGGACTCGAGAACCCTGCATAAATGAGCATGTCGCCAATGTCGTGCAGATCGATGAAACGGTTGACGTGCGGCGCATCGTCGATGGCTGTGAACGCCTCGCGCAATTCCTTGAGCGTGTCAGGACCGAATGTGGCGAAAGCCAGCAAGCCACCCGGAGCCAGGACCTGGTGAAATCCCCTGAGTGTGGCTTCAAGGTCGTGCGCCCACTGTATGGCCAGATTGGACCAGACCAGATTCATGCTGCTGGACCGAAACGGCAAGCGTTCCATATCGGCGCATACCAAGTGGGTCGCCTCTGCCGGGGAAAGCGCCAGGCGATGCAGCACACGTCGTGCCCACGTCGGTTGCGGCAATTGCGCACGCGTCGCGGTCAGCATGGCCGGCGCAACATCGAGCGCACAGAACTCGGATGCTGCATAGCGCGCGCGCAGATGCGTCAGCCCATAGCCGGTGCCGGTGCCGACGTCAAGCACGCGGTCGGGCTGCAGTGATATGAAATCGAGACGTTCCAGCAGACGATCGCATACTTCGCGCTGCAACACCGCATGCGCATCGTAGCTGGCAGCGGCCTGATCGAACGCACGCCGTATTTCGGCGAAATCGAGTTCGTTTTCAGTCATGAACAAAGTACGCGATTGCGGCAGCCACGTCTGCGCTGTGCGACAGATGCGGTGCATGTGCCGCCCGGGCCAGTTCGACGTATCGCGCATCCGGCAGGGTTTCAGCCAGCCAGCGCCCTGCCGCCACCGGCGCCAGGGTGTCGAGTGCGCCATGCAACACCAAGGCCGACTGCTTCAGGCGTGGCAGTTGCTGACGCAAGTCTGTTTCACGCAGAATCGCCAGCCCACCGGCCAGGCCTTCAATGCTCGCCTGCGGCAAAGCCAGTAAATGCTGGCGCAGTTGCTGCAGCAAGGATTTCTGCCCGGGCGCGCCACGCGTCTGCAAGCTCAGAAAGCGCAATAGCGTCGCCTCCGGATCAGCCAGCAACGCAACGCCGAAATCCCGCAGCTCGGCAGCCGCCAGACCCTGTACCCAGTCTTCATCCGTCACGAATTTAGGTGTCGAGGCCAGCAGGATCAGGCGTTTCAGCTTGCCCGGGTGATCGAGCGCGGCGCGCATCGCCACCTGTCCGCCCAGCGACCAGCCCAGCACGGTGCTGCCTTCCGGAACCTGTTCCGCCAGATCGTCGGCCCAACCCTGCAATGAGTTGTCCGTTGGCGCATTGCGTCCGCCATGTCCCGGCAGATTGAGCGCCAGCACGTCGAAATCGCCAGCCAGCCATTGCGCCAGCACGTCGAACACGCGCGCGTTCATGCCCCAGCCATGCACCAGCACCAGGACGGGTTTAGCCGAGCGCATGCAGGGCCTCCACCAGTTGCGAGACATCGTCGGTGCCATGTGCCGCCGACAGCGTAATGCGCAGGCGCGCCGTGTGGGCGGGAACCGTCGGCGTGCGGATGGCGGGTACCAGCAAACCATGCCGCAAAAGTGCCTGCGACAAGCGTACTGCGTCGGCATTTGCGCCGATGATCAGCGGCTGGATCGGGGTATCCGAATCCATCAGCCTGCCAATCGCGAGTCCGGCCAAACCCCGGCGTATCTGCTCGATATGGCTGCGCAGTCGTTCGCGCCGCGCGGCACCCGCCTCGATCTGGCGCAGGCTTTCCAGCAAGCACGCCGCCAGAAGTGGCGGCGTGGCCGTTGTGTAGATATAAGGACGCGCCTTCTGGATCAGCCAGTCGATTACGTTGGCGTGTGCCGCCACTACCGCGCCCGACACCGCTGCAGCCTTGCCCAGCGTGGCCAGATAGATGACACGATCGCTCGCGCGTGCACGATCAGTCATGCCGCCACACCCATCGTTCAGCACGCCGAAGCCATGCGCGTCGTCGAGATACAGCCATGCATCGTAGCGCTCGGCCAGATCGAGTAGCGCATCGACTGACGCCATGTCGCCGTCCATGCTGAACACCAGATCGGAAACGATGATCTTGTCCTGAGCTGTGCTGTTTTGCAGTTGCGATTCAAGTCGGGCCAGATCGTTGTGACGATAGCGCGTGAAGCGTGCGCCGGACAGTTGCGCCGCATCGACCAGCGAAGCGTGGTTGAGCTTGTCGGCGAAGACTTCACCATGGCGCCCGACCAGCACGGTGAGCACTGCGAGGTTTGCCATGTAGCCGGTGGAAAATAACAGCGCCGCCGGTTTGCCGACGAAGCGCGCGAAGGCGGCCTCGAAGTCATGATGGAAGCGATGATGGCCCGTGATGAGGTGCGCAGCACCCGCGCCGACGCCGCACTGGTCGAGCGCGGCGTGTGCGGCCCGAACCAGCGCCGGATCGGCGGCCAGCCCGAGATAATCGTTGCTGCAGAAGGAAATGACGCGCTGGCCGTCGACCGTGACATGGGCGCCCTGCGCGCCGTCGAGCAGCAGGCGTCGCCGTTCGAGATGTTCGACCTTCAGCGCCGCCAGCCCGTGCTGCAGGCGGGTCAGCGCGTCAAAACTCACAACGCGGTCAGGCCCAGGCTATCGAACAGTTGCTGGTCGCGCGCCCATTCCGGGTTGCCGGTGGTGAGCAGCTTTTCGCCGTAGAAAATCGAATTGGCACCGGCGAGAAAGCACAAAGCCTGTACTGCGTCGCTCATCTGCTGGCGTCCGGCCGACAGGCGCACGAAGCTCCCGGGCATGCAGATGCGCGCGACCGCGATGGTGCGTACGAATTCCAGCGGGTCGAGCGCCTCGGTACCGGCGAGCGGCGTGCCTTCGACCTGCACCAGCAGGTTGATCGGGACCGACTCAGGTTGCGGATCAAGCGCAGCCAGTTGTGCGATCAGACCGGCGCGCTGGATGCGCGATTCGCCCATGCCGACGATGCCGCCGCAACAGACGTGCAGGTCGGCCTGGCGCACGCGCTCCAGCGTATCGAGGCGATCCTGGTACTGCCGGGTGGTGACGATGTCACCGTAAAACTCCGGCGCAGTATCGAGGTTATGGTTGTAGTAGTCGAGGCCGGCTTCTTTCAGCTGTTCGGCCTGGCCGTCCTTCAGCATGCCCAGCGTGGCGCAGGTTTCCAGACCCAGCGCCTTCACCTCGCGCACCATGTCCAGCACCGGCTCAAGGTCGTGCTGCTTGGGACCGCGCCAGGCCGCACCCATGCAGAAGCGCGAAGCCCCGGCAGTCTTGGCTGCCCTGGCCGCGGTCAGCACATCGTCAAGATTCAGCAGGCCCTGGTTTTCCACGCCGGCGTCGTAGCGTGCCGACTGCGGGCAGTAGCCACAGTCTTCGGAACAGCCGCCGGTCTTGATCGACAGCAGCGTCGACAACTGCACACGGTTGGGATCGAAGTTCTCACGATGCACCGTCTGCGCCCGATACATCAAATCGGCAAACGGCAAGGCGAACAGCGCCTCGGTGTCGCCCACGGAGCGGCGACCGGGCGGTTGAGTCATGTCATTCATTGATCCCTACCTCGATGGTCATGTCCTGCCACGGTTCGTGCGCGGCCCGGTAAATGTCAAACAACGCCCACGGCACGATAATCACCACCGCCAGACCCAGCACCAGCATCAATCCCTGCCAGCCCTCCAGCATGTCATAGAGCGGCGGGCCAAACACCATCAGACTGCCCATCACGCCGTAATAGCGATAGCCTGCCCATTTGTTGTAATGTGCCGTACGCGGATTGGGGTGATGCGCAATGCTGGCATAGACGAACATCGACCCGCCCAGCCAGATCATGATCGGCGGCATCGACAGCACGAGCGGCAGGAATCCGATTTTTTGGCCGACAAGCAACTTGCCCAGCAAAAGCGTCGTCATGGAAATCAGCATCACGGCGACGGTGATGAGATTGAATAGCTGCGCAGAGAAGCGGGAAGACGAAGCCGAAATGACGCGTTTGACTTTCATGGCTACGATTTTCAGGGCGCGCGCTGTCGCTGTCAAATTTATTACTGAATAAATTGAACATTCGATCAATTTTTAATCAAATATTCCCGCGAGCCTGTTTGCTGTGCGGCGACGTGGCGCACACGGCGCAGGTATGCCCGGCTTGCCTCGCCGACCTGCCCTGGCACACGCAGCCACAGTGCCCGCAGTGCGCAACGCCCACACCCCAGGGGCAGACCTGTGGCGCCTGCCTCAAACGCCCGCCCGCATTCGATCGTACCTTTGCCGCGCTGGGCTACGCTTTTCCGCTCGACCGGCTGATCCCACGCCTGAAATACCATGGCCATCTCGCCATCGCGCCGGCGCTGGGTGAGTGCCTGGCACGGGTCGCCGAAACTGCTCCGAGACCGGACCGCATGATCGCCATGCCCCTGCATGCGAAGCGTATCCGGGAACGCGGCTTCAACCACGCAACCGAAATTGCCCGCGATGTGGCGGCCCGGCTGGGACTTCCGCTCGATCTCGCCAGCTGTCAGCGCATTCGCGACACCCCGCCGCAGCGAGGGCTGAAGCACGATGCGCGGCGCCGCAACCTGCGCAACGCATTTGTCTGTTCGGGCGATGTGCGGGGGCAGCACATCGCACTGGTCGACGACGTGATGACGACCGGGACCAGCCTTGACGAACTGGCCGCGACACTGAAGCGGGCGGGCGCACGCGAGGTGACCTGTTGGGTGGTAGCACGCACACTGCGGTCAGAGGCCAACTAATCCGGATCCTGTTTGCCGTACAGGACGATCGACCCGGCAAAGAAATCCGCGCCTGCTCGCCGTCCTGATGCAGCCTGCAACGGATCGGTTGCAACGTGCTGGCGAATTGCAGGCCAATCGGCAGGCCGGAACCGGGTCAGAGACAGCGCGCTCGCGCCATGCCCGAACTGGGCGGAACACAAAAAAATCAGCTGTGGATTTCTTGCACTGCAAAAATCTGCCGGTGTTCACGCATGGCATAGCGGTCGGTCATACCCGCTATGTAATCGGCCACGGCGCGTGCGCCCTCGAGCGACTCGCGCGCCTGATGCGCCGGCGGCAGCAGGCGCGCATCGCCGGTGAAGGCCATGTAGAGATCGCTGATGATGCGTCCCGCCTTGGCGCTCATACGCGCCACCTTGTAATGCCGATACAGATGGCGCAGCAGGAAGCGCTTGAGTTCGCGGTGCTCGTCGAGCAGCGCGGGGCTGAATGCCGCCAGCGGCGGCGCGAGGCGCACCTCGTCCAGGGTCTGCACGCCGCTGTTCTCGACATTCATGCGCGTGGTATTCACCAGATCGAGAACCAGTGTGTTGATGATGCGACGCACAGTTTCGGTCACCACACGGCGGCCCTGCAGGGCCGGATATTTCGCCCGTACCTCGGCGAGGTGACGCGCGAAGATCTGGACTTCGCTCAACTGTTCGAGCGTGATAAGCCCCGAACGCAGGCCATCGTCGACATCGTGGTTGTTGTACGCGATCTCGTCGGCCAGGTTGGCGATCTGCGCCTCCAGCGAAGGCTGCTGCTTGTTAAGAAAACGCTCGCCGACCGTGCCGAGCTTTCCGGCATTGGCGAGTGAACAATGTTTGAGAATGCCTTCGCGCGATTCGAAGGTCAGGTTCAAACCCTCGAATTCGGCGTAGCGTTCTTCCAGGATATCCACCACGCGCAACGACTGCAGATTGTGCTCGAACCCGCCATGCTCGCGCATGCAGGCATTCAGCGCATCCTGGCCGGCATGGCCGAAAGGCGTGTGGCCGAGGTCGTGCGCCAATGCAATGGCCTCCACCAGATCTTCGTTCAGATTGAGCAGACGCGCGATCGTGCGTCCGATCTGCGCGACCTCGATGCTGTGGGTGAGCCGGGTACGAAACAGGTCGCCCTCGTGGTTCACGAACACCTGGGTTTTGTATTCGAGCCGGCGAAACGCGGTGGAATGGATGATGCGGTCGCGGTCACGCTGAAACTCGGAACGTGGTGCGGCGGAAAGCTCGGGATGCAGGCGGCCATGGGTCTGGCTGGACTGTGCAGCGAAAGGGGCGAATGACGGTTCCATCATCGATCCTTGTTCACTGCGGTGCGGTCAGCACGTCAGTCAGCACGTCGGTCGGCACGTCGGCGGTAATCACGGCCTCGCCCAGCTTCTTCAGCAACACGAAACGCATTTTTCCGCCCTCCACCTTCTTGTCGTGGCCCATGTACTCGAGATACGCATCCACGCCCAGGTCGGGCGCGACATCCGGCAGTCCTGCGGCACGGATCAGTGCGCGGGTGCGCGTCACGTCTGCTGCGGACAGCCAGCCCATTCGCCGTGAGGTTTCTGTCGCCATCACCATGCCGGCCGCCACTGCCTCGCCGTGCAGCCAGTTACCGTAGCCCATGCCGGTTTCGATTGCGTGACCGAAGGTATGGCCGAGATTGAGAATTGCGCGGATGCCGCCTTCGCGCTCGTCCTGCGCGACCACCTGCGCCTTGATTTTGCACGAGCGATGGATTGCGTGACTGATCGCTGTTTCGTCGAGCGCGCGCAGTTTGTCCATGTTCACTTCCAGCCAGGCGAGAAAATCAACATCCCGGATCAGGCCGTATTTGATCACCTCGGCCAGCCCCGCCGACAGTTCGCGTGCCGGCAACGTCTTCAGCGTGCCGGTATCGGCCAGCACAACCGTTGGTTGATGGAACGCGCCGATCATGTTCTTGCCGAGCGGGTGGTTGATCCCGGTCTTGCCGCCGACCGACGAATCGACCTGTGACAGCAGCGTGGTGGGTATCTGGATGAACGGCACGCCACGCTGATAGCTCGCGGCCGCGAATCCGGTCATGTCGCCAATCACGCCGCCACCCAGCGCGATCAGCGTGGTCTTGCGCTCGGCGCGCTGGGTCAGCAACGCATCAAAAATCAGATTCAGCGTTTCCCAGTTCTTGTAGGTCTCCCCGTCGGGCAGCACTACCTGTGCAACGGCCACTCCGGCGGTTTCCAGCGCTGTCTTCACCTGCGCAAGGTACAGTGGCGCCACGATGGTATTGGTAACCACGACCACACGTTTTTGTGGCAAGTGCGGCAGGATCAGCTCAGGCCGGCTTAAAAGCCCCGGGCCAATGTGGATGGGGTAAGAGCGGTCACCGAGATCGACATGGAGGGTTTGCATGAACTGACAAAAGGAAGAAGGGTTTTCGATTGTAACCAAAGCCGGCATATTCCCTGAATTAACGCGTCTGGCCCACTGCTTGCTGAGTCATCGATGAATTAATCAATAATTGATGGTTCATGAATACTCGCGCACTGATCTGCCGCCGTTCGTTTTCGTATTTTCATAGTCAGGATGTCGTCACATGCCCAGTCGTCACTTTATTTTGTGTCGCCATATCGTCAAGATTGATGAAATCCTGCTGACGACCGTTCGTGATTCCAACTGATTACCATGCCTGACCGCATACTGCTGGTTTCGCCGGCGTCTCCCTTCAATCCTCAGTCGGGTGCCCAACAGCGGACCGCTTTACTATACGAAGCCCTGCAGACGCTGGGAGACGTAGATGTGCTGTTGATCGAGCCTGTCGCCGGTTCCAGCCAGCTGGAACTATCGCCCAAACCAGGGATTCTTGCGCATGGATACTGGCATCAACGTCCGCTCGGCATCGGGAAATTCAAACCGGACAGCATCCTGAATCGAGCACTCACGTCTGAAGGTATTGACCTCACGCACTACAAACTAATCGTTGGCCGCTATCTCAATCCACTCACCAAGCTGGTCATCCCGCCCGGTGTGGGCAGCGTGATCGACCTGGACGACTGGGGCTACCACTATGGTTCTGGCGTTCTGACTCTGGCCGCACAGCTCAAATCACGGTATGCGGCGTGGCTAGCCAAACGCCAGCTCAAACGCTTTGATGCCTATTTCTTTGTTAGCCAGCGCGATCAAGCACGGCATAATGCGCTGAAATCAGTGCTCCTGCCCAACATCCCTTACAATCCGCCAGCCCAGCCATTTCAGGAGGTGGATAGTTCTACGCTATTGTTTGTCGGATCACTTTGGTATGCACCCAATCGTCAGGGCATCGACTATTTTCTGTCCCGGTGCTGGCCTGCCATCAAGATAGCTCGCCCGGAAGCCAAACTGTTGCTAATTGGCGCCGCGCCGCCCGCCACACGACACGCATGGGAGCAGCATCCAGACGTTTCCGCGCCAGGTTTTGTCGATGATCTTAAAGAGGTGTATCGCAATGCCGCGTTCACCATCGCCCCGATCTATTCGGGCGGAGGCACCAATATCAAGATACTGGAATCACTCGCTTATGGCCGGGCATGCGTAACAACGCCTTACAGCGCCGAGGCCTTCCTAGGCGATCTTGCGAACACGGGTCTAAGGGTTGCCCGGGACGATAGGCATTTTATCGAGCAATGCATCACCTTGCTGAACAACACCGAGGAACGTAGACGCAGTGCGGAAGAGGGCTGGTCTAGAATCAAAACACGCTATACGCGCAAGCTGTTTATCGAGCGGGTCACTCAGCTTTGTATATCACTCTTGCGATGAATCCGGACAGATGACTCGCAGACAATATCTGATCGACCAGGCCATCATTGCCCGCAATGTATTGCAGGTCGCGTTGCCTCTGCGCCAGTTACGTGCATCGACAGCCAAACCTGTCATGCCCGAAACTGCCACACGCTTTGCCATTATCGCGGGTGACGTCAGTGATCCCTCGGGTTCCTTGGGCGACCTGGCCATGTTCAGTGCCTTGATGCAATCGCTACGGGCAAAAAATCCCGCCTCAACATTCACCATCATCGGTGAACAACGTCACACCATAGCCGTGCCGGGAATGGGGGAGACTGCAGTCGTACCTGCATGGGTCGGGACAGCAGGAACGATCGCTTTCGACCAACTAATCCGTCAGCATCATGCGCTATTCATCATGGGCGCTGATATTCTGGATGGCAAATATGGGGCGGCTTTGGTGCAGCGTATCGTCGCTTACTGTAATCACACTGTACAACTCGGCATTCCCGCCACGATACTGGGTTTCAGTTTCAATCGTAATCCGAGAGACCCTGCAGTCCATGCCCTGTCGAGGCTGCATCCCAAGGTAACCGTCAACATCCGCGATCAGCCATCTCTTGAACGCTTCACCCGGCTAGTCGGCGTGCCTGCCAGACTGTGTGCCGACAGCGCGTTTCTGATGCCTTCTGCTACCGAACCCGAGCCTGGACCCGAGGCCTGGATCGCTGCCATGCGCCATGAAGGCAGAACACCCGTGGGAGTCAACCTGAATGCCCACGCGCTGGCGCCTGCCATTGCACAAGTGGGAATGGATAGACTGATTGATCATCTCGCCGAACAATTCAGACGTGCAGGGGTACACAACAGACTCGCCTTCATGTTGCTACCCCATGATCTCAAGTCACAATCGGGTGATGTGACCATGCTGCAAGCACTTGACCGGGCAATGCAACAAAAGGGCTTTGCTCACCTACGCTATACGGCGATCGACCGTCCCGACACAATCAAGCGGGTCACAGGATTGCTCGATCTTGTCATAACTGGACGCATGCATTTGGCAATTGCCTCATTGGGCAGTGGCACACCCACGTTGTCGATTACATATCAGGACAAATTCGAAGGCCTCTATCAACATTTTGGCCTGTCACTCGATCACACCATCTACCCTCAACAATGCCTCGGCGATGAATTGCTCAAAAAAATTAATCAGGCCTATACGCAAAGGCATGACAACCGGGAATGCATACGTAGCATTCTTCCCCAGGTAGGCATACTCGCCGCGGAGAATCTGGTAATGACCCACTGTTAACACTCGCTGTAAATCCACCCATCAAAAACTCCAAAGCAAGCCAGACTGGCCGCGACAAAACGGGGAAGACCATGTTTATCCGCAACATCCACGAACGTGAGCAAGATGGCCAGTATTACATACAGGCGGAAGCTGAGCTCGAAACCCGACCTGTACGTGAAACTCTTTTCTTCTCTGTACCCAGCCAGCAGAAAGACTGGATCCGCCCTGACCCCAATGCCTTCATGGTAGGAACAGCGATGGCTGCCATGTGGCATGGGGAAACCCGCATCGAAATTGAAGGGGGAGTCGATCCCCAACTGTGTTCCAGGCTCACCATGGCCATGCGCCTGCTGTGTCATTGGCATAAAATCCCCTTTCATCCCGTAACGATATTGGCGCCAACTGCTGTGCAGCCTATGAGGGATGCTGTCAAGTCAACGACAGCGATGTTCTTGTCTGGAGGAGTGGATTCCATGGCAGCGTTGCACTGGAACGTTCAGCAATACGAGCGAAGTGACCCAAGAAGAGTGGGGGTTGCTTTTTTCGTTCATGGGCTGGATGTAGGAGACCCTAACAAACTAGACCGTCCCGATATATGGGCACTTACTATCGAAAATCTGTCCGCGTTGTGCAGGGAATCAGGTATTGAGCTCGTCCCCATCCGGGTCAATTTACGCAACCTGGAAAAAAACTGGCGTTTCTATGCAAAATGGCAATTTGCATCCTTGCTTGCGGCTATTGCGCACGCGGCAAGTACACGCATCCATAGATGCATCATCGCTCCGGACAACGCTCTGGAGTACACCCGACACCCTCATGGCTCCCATCCGTGGCTGAATGGTTATTTAGGCGCCGATTTCCTCGAAATCATTACCGGCGACATGGAACAATTCACCCGTCTCGAGAAAATTCGCCATCTGTCGCAATGGCCTGGCGCGCTGGATGCTATCAGAGTGTGCTGGGACACATCGGCTATTCCCACAGGCCAAGTAAATTGCGGAAGTTGCCCAAAATGTGTGCGGACCATGCTTGAACTTCTGGCCTGTGGCGAACTAGCCCAAGCCAAGGCTTTCCCACGAAATGAAGTGACACCTAAAATGCTGGCATCCATTCCGATCCGGTCAGATGTCGAAGTGGAATATTTTATTGAATTAATCGTACCGCTCGAGAGAATGGGGCGCTCTGATTTGGCGGCCATCATCAAGCGAAAACTATGGCTGTTTCAAACCGAGCATGCACTTGGGCTGAATCATCTGCGTCCCTTTGCCAAGAAACTTCTGGGCAGAACCTAACAAGATTTCGCACATGAATACATGAGAGCCATGATCATAATGACTGCCTGTCCCGGCAAGCGTTCCAGCGATCCCAGATGAAATGCCACCTCTGCGGCGCAGAAACCAGGATCGCTTTCACTGCGGAAGTTCTCCAAAAATACATGGTCCCCTATCACTACTGCGCAGCGTGCGACCACCTGTTTGTCAGCAATCCCACCTGGATGGGAGAAGCTTATTCGGATGCCATCGCGCAGGAAGACACGGATATTGCGGCCCGGAATGTCTTTAACGCATTAAGGCTCGCTGCAATCGATTTCCTGGTCCTGGGCGATCGCGGGCAGGGAAAATACGTTGACGTAGCAGGGGGTTATGGCCTGCTGACCCGTCTGATGCGCGATTTGGGATTCGACTATTACTGGTCTGACCGCTATGCAAACAACCTGTATGCAAGGGGCTTCGAGTGCGATCCCATACTAGGCGCCTGTCTGGCCGTCAGTGCCATCGAAGTCCTGGAGCACACGACCAACCCGCTCGATTTCATACAACGGACCCTGACCGACCACCAGTCCGACACATTCATCTTCACAACCGAAGTCTTCGCCGACAATGACCCGCCCCTGCCTGGCCACTGGGGTTATTACGCGCTCGACACCGGCCAGCACATCGCCTTTTTTTCCCGTCAAGGCTTGGCGCGCCTGGCAAAACGGCTGGGCATGAACTACTACCCACTGGGCCGGCTGCACATTTTTTCAAGGGGAAAACTGCCGTACTGGAAGCTCAAACTGGCCAGCCACAAATGGCTGGTCATCCCGCTCGCTTTGTTTGCCGTGTCGAGGCTCGGCTCCAGACGGGGTCCGGATCAGGCGATAATACGCAACCGGTCGAGCCGGGTACGGGCATAGACCTTGCTATTCAATACCACCATGTTTTCCTCTGACTGCACATCCCGCAAAGCAAAATGAGCCTTGGCCATTCCATCCGCCATGGCGCCAAATGGGTTTTCATCGGCAACACCGGCAGTCAGGTCGTCAATTTCGCACTGGGACTGATCCTCGCGCGCCTGCTGGTGCCGGCCGAGTTTGGCATGGTGGCGACCATCCAGATCTTCACCAGTCTCGCGGGTTTCGTTGCAGGCGGCGGCATGGGGCAAGCCATCGTGCGCGCCAGGGAAGCCAGCAAGCGCGATTACGATCTGCTGTTCACGCTGCAATTCCTCATCGGACTGGCAATTGTCGGTTTTTTCTTTGCCATCGCCCCCTGGTTCGGACGCTGGTACGCCAATCCCCTGTATGCCGATCTGTTGCGCGTGGCAGCGTTGTCTTTTCTGGTGCGTCCGTTTTTCAACGTGCCCAGCAACATGCTGCACCGGGAAATGCGCTTCAAGGCAAAAGCGGCGGTACAACTGGCCAACCTGGCAATCTACAACAGCATCGCCCTGAGTCTGGCTTATCTGGGCCACGGCCCCTGGAGCCTGATTCTTGCCGGCCTGTTCAGTTCGATGGCGGGCGCCCTTCAGTTTGCCTGGTATGCGCGCTGGCGCCCCGGCCTGTGCTTCGACTTCGGGCGCGCGGGCGAATTGATGCGCTACGGACTTCTTGCCTCCAGCAACAACATCGTTTGCTACATACGCGCCCAGTTGCCCACCTTCATCCTGTCTCGCACTCTGGGCCCCGCCGGGGTGGGGCTTTACAACAAGGCCGAGAGCCTCGCGGCGCGCCCGCACGGCTTCATCACGGGGTCGGTGTATGACGTTCTATTCCGTGCGCTGGCCAAGGAACAGGATAACCTCGACAAATCCCGTTACCTGTTTTTCCGCAGCCTCACACTGGTCGCCGTCTATGCCCTGCCTTTTTATATCGGTTTCCTGTGGCTGGCCAAGCCGCTGGTGGTGACGCTGTTCGGCGATCGCTGGGCCGATTCGGCCGCCCCCCTGATGGTTCTCAGCCTGGCCGCTCCGCTGATGATGATCGAGAACCTGTCGGGCGCGGTTCTCGCCGCTCGCAGCTGGCTGGGCAAAGAGCTTGTCGCGCAATCCATCATGATCGGCGTTGCCGCGGCCGCCATCCTGGCCGGTCTGCCTTACGGGTTGACCGGCGTGGCGACCGGCATGGTCTGCGCCCTGTTCTATATCACCCTGCACATGTTCTGGCTTGCCAAGCGGTCGCTCGATGCCCACTGGGCCGATCTTGTACGTGCCTTCGCGCCGGCCGCACTCCTCAACGCCATTCTGCTCGCCGTCCTGTCGCTGGCCGATCGCGCCATTCCGCCTGCCATCCAGTCAATCGACGCACTGTACGTGTTGTCGATGGCAGCCACGGGCGGACTGGTTTATGCAATCTGCTTCCTGTACCTGCCCATTCCGGCTCTTACATCGGAAACCGCCCGCTGGAAAGCAAGGCTCAGGCTCATGAAAGCGCCCTCATGAGCTGGATCGATCCTCTCACGCGCAGGCTCCATCAACATGCCGGCCGGCATGGACCGATCGCGCTGATGTATCACGCCATCACACCCGGCAAGGGTACGCCCGCCTGGCCTTGGGCCGTGTCGATGCAACGGTTTCGCGATCAGCTTGATTTTCTGGCCACCGCAGGCTACACCACGCCAACCATGGCCGAACTGGTCGCCATGCCCGCGAAGAGGTGGCCGGAACGCACCGCGGTCATCACGTTCGACGATGGCTACCTCGACAACCTCGCTGCCTGCGAGGAACTGCAAAAACGCGGCATGCGGGCCACCTGGTTCATCGTGTCCGGATCGATAGGCCAGGCTCCTCGCTGGCCCGTGGATGGCCGCCCCGCCGAACGCTTGCTGAATGCGGCCGAACTGCGCGAGATGCAGGCTGGCGGCATGGAAATCGGTTCGCACACGGTGAGTCATGCACGGCTAACGGACGTTGACGACATCCGGCTGATGCAGGAGCTGGCCGATTCCAAAGCAACACTTGAGGCTATTCTTGGCAATACGGTCGCCAGCTTTGCCTATCCCTATGGCGTCTGGGACGCGCGTTGCGCCGCGGCGGTACAACAGGCCGGCTACCTCTCGGCCTGTACCACCCGCAGCGGCTGGGCATTGCGCGACGAGGATGCATTCCGGCTGCGACGTTTGACCGTTTTCAATACCGACACCGCCAGCGTATTGGTCCGCAATCTGTGCTTTGGAGACAACCAGACCACCTTTACCCGATTACTGCGCTATCAATTTGGCCGTCTTGCACATCGTGTTTCCACGCAGCCATGAGCGTTCACATTTCCGTTGTCATTCCCTGTTATAACGGTTCGGCTTTCCTGCATGAAGCGATTGACTCGGCTTTAAACCAGAACAATGTCGATCGTGAAGTCATTGTGGTCAACGACGGTTCCATTGACGACTCGCTTGCGATCATGGAAAGCTATGGCCCGCGCATTCGTATCGTCAATCAGCCCAATTCCGGGCTTCCCGCCGCGCGCAATGCAGGAATACGTGCCGCAAGCGGTGAGCTGTTTGCGTTTCTGGATGCCGATGACTGGTGGGAAGCTGACTTCCTGTCAAAGATGTCCGCGGCGCTGGACGCAAACCCCAAGGCAGCCGTTGCCTATTGCGGCTGGAGAAATGTTGGATTGCCGGGAGGGCGTGGCGACCCCTTCATTCCGCCCGACTATGGATCCATGCCCGACAAAACAGAGAAAATATTCTGTAGTCCACGCTGGCCTGTCCACGCAGCCATGATCAGGCGCGACGCCTTGTTCGAAGCAGGTCTATTCGACCCGACACTTAAAAGTTGCGAAGATTTTGCGCTTTGGCTGCGCAGTGCGATTCCCCATCCCATCGTACGCGTGCCAGCGGTTCTGGCCTATTACCGTCATCACGACAACCAGATGATCGGCAACCGGGCACGAATTGCTTTGTCGCATTACGAGGTTCAGCGCACTTATTTGACCCAGCATCCGGAAATAGCCGGCATGTTCGCGCGCGACACCCTTCGCGTGCTGACCGTGGGCGAGTTGCTGCAACGCGGCTACGCCTGCTACTGGCAGCGCGACCTGCCCGCCGCCCGCAAAGTTTTTCGTACGGTCATGAAACAAGGCTATGGCACACTCACCGACTGGAAGTACATGTTGCCCGCCTGGCTGCCCGAATCCTGGCATCGGAAGCTGATCGGGTTGCGCGACCGGAAACCATGAATACAACCGTATGGACAACTTCGACCCCACGCTGATCTCCGTTGTCATGCCCTGCTACAACGCCGCGCCCTACGTGGAAGAGGCGATCGGGTGCGTGCTGCAGCAAAGCTACCGGAATGTCGAGCTCATCGTCGTGGACGACGGATCGAACGACGACTCCATACGGATCGTCGGGCGTCTGGCGGCGGACAACCCCGACCGCATCACCATACTGCACCAGACCAACAGCGGCCCCTATGCGGCACGCAATCACGGTCTGTCCCATGCGCGCGGCAACTTCGTCGCGTTTCTGGATGCGGACGACGCCTGGCATGCGGACGCACTCAACCGGCTGCACGCCGCGATGACGGAAACCCTTGCCGACGTGGCCTATTGCGGCTGGCAGAACGTCGGCGAAGCCGCCGCCGGCACGCACCCCTACATCCCGCCCGACTATGTCGAATCGGACGCGGTCGACCTGTTCCTGCAATCCTGCCCGTGGCCGATCAACGGCGTGCTGATGCGGCGTCAGCTTGTCGACGCCTTGCGCGGATTTTCGGAACGACTGCCCACCGCCATGGACTACGACCTGTGGCTGCGCATGCTCGCCCTCCAGCCCACCGTGGTGCGCGTCCCCGAGGTGCTGGCGTTCTATCGCCGCTATCCGCGCGGCGACGCGCATATCCCGCGCTGGCGCCAGGTGTTCGATGCGATTGCCGTGCGCGAGGACTTCGTCCGCCGGCATCCGGCTCAGGTGGCCCATCTCAGCCGGACCGAACGCGATACCAGGCTATACGGCTCGCTGCTGCCCGAGGCCTATCGCTGCCACTGGCGGCGCGATACCGATTCGGCGCGGCGCCTGTTCCGTCGCGCGTCCCGCAAGGCCGACTGGAAGGCGCGCGATGCCAAATATATCCTGGCCAGCTTCTTGCCTGCGTCGGTATTCGAGTCGCTGATCCGGCTGATCGACGCCCGGCGCAGCACGCGTAATTCCATTTGAACGCTCGTCATGCCCGTACTTACCTTTGCCTTTTGTACCTACAACCGTGCGGACCGTCTGGAAAAACTCGTGGCGTCGATGCGCGCGCAAACCTGTCCGATTCCTTTCGATATCCTGGCGATCAACAACAACAGCAGCGATGGAACGGCCGCCATCCTCGACCGGCTGCAACGGATGCCGGGACCGGCGCTGCGCTGGGTGACCGAATCCGTGCAGGGAATCGTGGCCGCGCGCAATCGCGGCATCGCCGAAGCGCTCGATCGTGACATCCTGGTTTTCATCGACGATGACGAGACGCCGCTGCCGGGCCTGCTTGACGCAGCGGTCGACGCCATCCTGAACGAGGGCGCAGCGTGTGCAGGGGGCCGCGTGGAGATGGATTTCACGACCGCCACGCGGCCGCGCTGGCTGGAAAACGATCTGCTCGGCTTTCTCGCCGCTGTCGATCACGGGCCGGAACGTTTCTGGATCGAGGACGCCGGCACGCCCATCTGGACCGCCAACATCGCGTACGACATGCGTCTGTTCCGCGACGACCCGACCCTGCGCTTCGATATCCGCTACAACCGCGAAGGCAAGGATATCGGCGGCGGCGAGGATGCGATGATGCTGCGTACCCTGCTCGAGCGCAAAACCCGTATCCGTTACCGCCCCGAGATGGCTGTGCTGCACGCCGTCGAACCCTGGCGGCTCCGGCGCAGTTATTTCCTGAAGCTGCATTACCGGGCCGGAATTCGTCATGGCCAGCTCGCTCTCCCCGGCTACCCGAAAACCCTGCTCGGCATCCCGCCCTTCATGATTACGCAGTTCCTCGGACACTGCGTCCGCACCTTGAAGCTGGCACTGGGCGGCAAACCGGGCCTGGTCCGCCAGGCGATGAATGCTGCCCATGCACTGGGCAGCCTGCAAGGCTACCGGAACCGGTCCGGCGCTTAACCGTGATTGACGTCGCCATTCGTTTCGACGATCCGTCCGCCATCAGCGACCATGCGCTCGAGCAGGCGATCTTGCACACCCTGGACCGACACGATGTCTGCGCTACCTTCGCGGTCGTCCCGCATGCCGGGCAGCAAGCCTTGCCTGCCGCCAGCGTGCCCCACCTCATCGAGGCCCGCCAATCCGGTCGGCTGGAAATCGCCCAGCACGGTTTTTGCCATGAACCCTTCCGTCATGATGCCAGCCTGCCTTCCGAATTCGCCGGTCTGGATGCTGCGTCGCAAACCGAAAAAATCACGGCTGGCCGGACCGCGCTTGAACAGGTTTTCGACGTGGCGATCACGGGGTTCGTGCCGCCGTTCAATACCTTCGATCACGTCACGGCTTCCATTCTCTCCGAGCAGGGTTTCCTCTATCTTTCGGCGGGCAGCGAACACGGGCTGGTCGAATCCGGCCATCTCGCCCAGCTGCCGCGCACCTGCCAGATCACCGAACTCCGGCGTGCCCTGGCCGAAGCGCGCCGCCGGCCGAATGGCGATCTGGCGGTCGTCGCCGTCATGCATCATTACGACCTGCGGGAATCGGGGCTGGCCGGCGCGGCCCTGACCCTCCAGGACCTGTCGGAATTGTTCCAATGGCTGCGGCAACAGCCCGATGTGCGATTGAACACATTGAGCCAACTGGCAGCGCGGCACGATGCGCGCACCTGGCACAAGGCAGTGCAACGCAACCGCTGGGTGCAACGACGGCATTGGCGCATCCGTTCCGTTTTCCCGCGGTATGGCCTCATGCCCCACGCCCTGTTCAAATATGTCCGCTTGACTGGAATCTCCACGTGACCCCGTCTCCCCCGCCTGAATCTTGTCGACAAGGCCCGATCTTCATCGTCGGCGCACCGCGCTCCGGCACCACCATGCTGCAGTACCGGCTGCGCAATCACCCGCACATCTCGCTCCCCACCGGAGAATCGCATTTCTTCGTTCCGCTGTACCGCAATCTGGAAAGCTATGGCGATCTCCGTGAACCGGACAATATCCGCCGCGTGCTGCAGGCCATGCATGAACAAAGCCGGGATTTCCTGGAGACCGATCTGCACGGCCTGAAATTCGACGTCGACACGCTAGCCCGGGAATTTCAGGCCGAGGGCCGGCACACGATGCCGGCGATCATTTCGGGCCTGTTCGAAAAAAACGCACGGGGCGAAGGAAAGTCCAGATGGGGCGACAAGACCCCCTATTACGTGATGCACCTGCCCAAACTGCTCGAGTGGTTTCCCGATGCCCAGATCGTGCATCTGATCCGCGACGGGCGCGATGTCGCCCTGTCGCTGTTCGGCAGACAGCACGATTTCTCCGTCTACAACACCTATTTCGCGGCGGAATACTGGGAAAGCTACGTGGAGAAAGGCCGCGCGCTGGGTGCCCGGTTGACGCCCCAACAATACATGGAGTTGCGCTACGAGGACTTGCTTGCTCGCCCCGAAGACAGCATGCAGCGGATCTGCACGTTTCTGGGCGAACCCTACTCGGCCGAGCTGTTTGCCGTCACGGCGGTCGACGACCCGGGCAAGACCCCGCTGGTGCACGAACCCCTGAAAGCCGACAACGCGGGAAAATGGCGCAGCAAGATGACGCCAGCCCAGATCAGGGCCTTCGAAAGCGTGGCCGGCAGGACGCTGCGCGAGTTCGGCTACGATCTGGTCACGCCGGGCACGCCGCCCGCGCTCGCCGTGAAAGCCGCCTACCGCCTGCATAACAAGCTATTGACCCGCTTCTGGAAACGTAAACGGCGGGCACCCGCGTGAGCGCGCTCACCCTCCTCATCTGCACCCACAACCGGGCAGACCTGCTGCAAAAGACCCTGGCGTCACTCAACCGGGCGCGCCGGCCTGCCATGCCCGTGCGCATCCTGGTGGCCGCCAATGCCTGCAGTGACGACACCGTGGCGCAGATGCAGGCATACCAGGCCCGCCAGACAGCCGAAAACAGCCTGCCGCTGCAGGTACTCGACGTGCCCACACCGGGAAAATCGCATGCGCTGAATGCCGCCATCCCGACCATCGAAACCGAACTCATTGCGCTGGTGGACGACGATCATCGGGTGGACGAACACTATCTGACGGCCATCGAGCAGGCTGCCGCGACCTGGCCGGAGGCCGGCCTGTACTGCGGAAAAATCCTGCCGGACTGGGATGGCAGCGAACCGGCCTGGGTGCACGACGAGGGGCCCTACCGCATCTATCCGTTGCCGGTTCCGCGTTACGACCAGGGCGACGTACCCCGTGCCATCACCGCCGAGACGGGACCCATACCGGGCGGCGGCAATCTGATCGTGCGCCGCCATGTGTTTGAGCTGGCCGGCCAGTTTTCCACCGAGCTGGGGCCACGCGGCCACGACCTCGGCGGCGGCGAGGACAGCGAATACGTGCTGCGTGCCCTCGCACGCGGCGCGCTTTGCCAATACGCACCGGATATCGTGCAATACCACTATGTCGATACCGAACGGCTCCAGCTCCGCTACCTCCTGAAAAAAAGCTACCAGCGCACCCGTTCGAGCGCCCGCCTGCGCGGCAGCGGATCGGTTCCGCTATACATGTGGCGCAAGCTGGCCGGGTATGGCGCCCGCAGCATGTTCAGCCTGTCCTGGGCCAAGCGGCGTTTCTACTGGGTGCGCACCGCGGCTGCGCTGGGCGAGATCCAGGGCTGCCGCGAATCGGGGCATCGCGGCAAGAATCTGGCACTGCCGCCCGATCGCGGCGTCGTGCTCACCGAATCGCTGGCCCTGTTCACCGCGGTCTGTGGCCTGATCGCCTGGCTCGCCAGCGGCGAGGCGCGCTGGGCCGGCCTGGTTCCCGCCCTGGGCGTGGCCGGGATCGGCACGGCCGCGCTGCTCGCCAAATCGCTGCTCGATTTTTCGCATACCGGCCCCCGCATTCGCGACGAGATACTCAAGCATTACCGCCGCTATACGCTGTTTTCGCTGGCGCGGCTGACAGCCTGGGCCTTTGTGCTGATGCTGTTCACCGGCGGGGCGGGCGTGCTGCTCTATTTCATGCTTGCCACGGTGACGGGTGCGGGCTGGTCGGCCTGGCTGGCCGCCGTCGCCGCGCTGCTGGGCATCCTCGGCGGCTTCGGGCTGCAATTCATCCGCAAGCTGCGCTTCAATCCCGGCCTGCTGGCAGCCTCGATGCATTACCGCATGAGCCGGCTGTATCGCCTGTGGCACGTCATGACACCGGCGCGCATCGTCCGCTTGCAGGAACTGGCCATTGGTCTCGTCGCGCTTCTGTTCGTCGCGGCCTCCTGGCACCTGGCGAAGGAAAACCGCATGGCCACCCTGATGGCGCTGTGGGCGGGCACACTGTTTTTTGTCGGGACAATCGTGTGGGCCGGCTGGCAGCCCAAGGTGCGTGCGCCGCGCAGGCGTGTTGTGCGCCAGCCGGACGCGCCACCCAACATCCTCATGATCGGCTCCGACACGTTGCGTGCCGATCGTCTGGGTGCGCTGGGATACCGCCGCACCCTGACCCCGCATATCGACCGGTTGGCCGTCACCGGCGCCCTGTTTGCCAACTGCTACGTGCCCTGCGCGCGCACCGCGCCAAGCCTGATTTCCATGCTGACCGGCACCTGGCCTCACACCCACGGTGTCCGCGACAACTACGCGAACGATGAATCGGTACGGCTGGGCGTGGATGCGCTGCCCGTTTGGCTGAAACAGGTGGGGTACCGCACTGCGGTGATCTCGGACTGGTGCGGCGCCGACATGGGAAAGTTTTCCTTCGGTTTCGACTACACCGACCTGCCGGAAGACCAGTGGAACCTGAAATACCTCATCCGCCAGGGCCCCAAGGATCTGCGGCTGTTCGTCTCGCTGTTCGTCCATAACCGGCTGGGACGGCTGCTTCTGCCCGAGGTGTATTACCTCGGCGGGGTACCGCTCACGCAGCCGCTCGGCAAACGCGCCCGGCACCTCGTGTCACGACTGGCGGAAAGTGCACAACCATTTTTCCTCAACGTGTTCTACTCCACCACGCACCCGCCGTTCGCCTCGGAATGGCCGTGGTATACGCGCTTCGCCGATCCAGGGTATGCCGGTGAATCCAAGTTCGCGATGGCCCGGCTCACCGATCCGTTCGAGATCATCCGGCGCCAGGGCGCGCCCCGGGAAGAGTTCGATCTCGATCAGATCATCGACCTGTACGACGGCTGTGTGTCAGCGTTCGACGACGAAGTCGGCAAGATGCTGGCGCACCTGGATGTCTGCGGTCTGGCCGATAACACGATCGTCGTCGTCTACTCCGACCATGGCATGGAATTCTTCGAGCACGACACCTGGGGACAGGGCAATTCCGCAGTCGGCGATTTCAGCCCGCGCATTCCGCTCGTCATCCGCGCCCCGGGCCGCCCGGCACGTGGCACGATAAGCCACGTGGTGCGGCTGATCGATCTCGCCCCCACGTTACTCGAACTCGTCGGTGCGCCACCGGTCGCCAGCATGGACGGCGTATCGCTCGCAGGCTGCCTGGAAACGGACAGCGCCTGCCCCGAACTCGATGCCTTCAATGAGACCGGTATCTGGATTGCGCCTATTCCCGGTCTGCCCGATGCACACCTGCGCTACCCCAACCTGCTGGAACTGATGGAAGTGCCGGACCGTGCCAGCGGCACCCTGGCGATCAAGTCCGAATACTGCAACGCCATCCTCGACGCCAAGGACCGCATGATCCGGAACGGCCGCTGGAAACTGGTCTACCAGCCGCTTGAGACGGGCCACATGCTCAGCCTGTTCGACCTGGAGGCTGACCCCGCCTGCCAGCACGACCTATCGGCGCACCATCCGCAGGTGACGGCGGATTTATGGGCCCGCCTGCAGACCTTCGTGCAGGCATCACGACGACACGATTCCTCTTAATCGGGACAGAAGCGGCAGTACGGATTGGTCGGTGAGCCGATTTTGGGTGGGGCAGCGGTCGTCCCATCCAACGGTGGCGCTGCAGCGTCGGCCGGGTCGGCAGGCGCTGGCGTGGAGCTGGATTCGACGGCCGGTGTGGCGTCCGTACCCGCCGGAACGGCAACCGGTGCAGGCTTGACCGGAGCCGGATACGGCAGCTTGCCACCCAGTTCGGTATAACGCCGCTGCAGACTCTTGGTGTCGGGGTTGTGACGCAGGCCTTCGGTGACGGTTTCCAGTGCCTTGGCGCGATTCTTCAACTTGTTGCTGTACACATCGGCCAGCGTCATGTAGGCCCGGGGCTGATTGGGATCCGTCTCGATCGCCTTTATCAGATCACCAATCGCCTCGCCCGTCCGATTCATCATCGACAGGGCGATCCCGCGATTCATCATGATTTCCGGACGCAGATAAAAATCGGGCTGGGTATGGGCGAGCACGTAATCGAAATTGCGCAGCGCACCTTCCAGCGTCCCTTGCCGGCCTTTGTTGGCAGACGTCATGCCGCGGGCCCGGTTCACGAAATTGAGGCCGGCACAATAGTGATGGATATGAACGAAGTTGCCCCGCCCCATGGTGGAACGCCACATCTCCGCCGACTCGGCATGCTTTGCCTCGTCGAACTTGACTGCGCAGTAGGCCGGCAGAGTCGCCATCTCGACCTGGGTGGGGGCCCAACCGGCCATTGCCAGCGGCGCCGGAAGCAGCATGGCCAGAAATGCCAGAGAAAACATTCCGGAACGGTTCATCGCATCGATTCCTCTTTGATTTGATTCAAACATGCGTTTCAATTATCTGGAAGCCATGATTTCACGGATGGCCAGCCAGTCAAACAGGGTATTCAATCCGCGCCACTCCAGCTTGAGCACATCCGGATAACGCGGATACAGGTCGCGCACATGCGGCGGCAGCGCAGCGAACCCGGCAGGCTGGATGGCCCGCCCCAGCATCTTGTTCTGGTATCCCCGCACGCTATAGCGCACGCGCCGCCTGAAGTATTTTTTCCATTCGCGCGGCAGCCAGGGGGACACCGATTCGAACGCAAATCCGGCCTCGCGCGCCACGACCACGCGGCTATTGTCCCAGCGGGTATCCCCCTGCAGATCCCATTTCAGCATCGCGCCCATCAAGGCATCCTCACCGATGGTACCGAACGGCATTTTGATGGCCTGCGCGCGGATGCGTTCCACGAAGCTTCCCCGCAAGCCGTATAAATTGCCCGCCACGCCATTGTCCCTGAGCATGTCGCGCTGGAATGCCGCCACGCCCCGGCCACTTTGCGGCAATGCCGACACGCCGTTGGCCGCGGGATTCTGCGCCAGCGCCTGCGCCATAGCGTCCAGCGAACCGGGCATCGCGCGCACGTCGCCGTCGATGAAGAAACAGGGCGTGTCGGCGCGTGGCGCAACCTCATGCACAAATACATTCCAGGCATTGGCCTTGTCGCCCCGCACGATCGACACGAGATGGACATCGGGATGACTGGCCGCATAGTCGCGTACGAGCGTTTCGGTCCTGTCGGTGCAGGCATTGGCCAGGACATGACACACCAGCGGATGCGTCGCGGCAGCCCGCAGGCTGTCAAGACAGGCGACGATGTTGCGCGCCTCGTTGTGGGCGAACACGGCAACGGGCCAGGGATGCACGGGGTCTGTCATGGATAGGCCCGGAACCGGGTGGTTGTCATGTTCAATTGCCGGGTTTTCTCCGCCACCCGCTCCCAGGAAAATTCGCGCTCCACCCGCTGCAGGGCGCGCTGTCCCCATTCGCGGGCCAGCGCCGGCTGCGTCAGCAGGCTGCGCAAACCCCCGGTCACGGCCTCGACCGATGTGCCATCCACTCGCAGCCCCGTCTCACCCTGCAGCACGGCCGATCCCGTTCCGCCGGCCAGACCGGCCAGACTCGGCTTGCCGCAGGCGGCCGCCTCGATGAAGACCATGCCGAAGCCTTCATTATCGCCGTTGATCTCGCGATTGGGCATGGCAAATACATCGCAGGCATTCAACCAGCGCGGCAGATCCGTTTCCCGGATTGGCCCAATGCGATGGACGATGTCCGCCAGGCCAAGCTCCCGGATCAGATCATCCAGATAATCGGCGTCCTCACCGATCCCGCCAATGACATAGCGCAGCGCAATCCCTTCGGCACGCAATCGCTTCACCGCCCGGACCATCTGGTCGAAGCCCTTGCGACGCGACAGCCTGCCGACCGAGAACACCAGTTTTTCGTCCGCACCGATTCCCAGCCCTTCGCGCAAACCCGCGGTATCCAGCCCCGTTCTGAATACCGCGACGTCGACACCGGGATAGATCAGCGCAATGCGGGCCGGATCGACGCCCATGCCCAGCAAGGTGTCGCGCGTATGGTCGCTATTGGCGATGACCCGGTCGGCACGACGCAGGGCGAACCGCATCGCCCTGAATTTACGACCGGCGCCCCAACTGGTCAGCTCTTCGCCATGGGCATAGATGGCCACCGGCCGGAACGTCAGCCGCGCCACGCCCCATGCCACCAGTCCTTCAGGCAGTGCACGGAAGGCATGCACGGCATCGAAGCGATGCGTGAGCGCCAGTCGCAGCGAGCGGAAGAAGAAGCGGGCATACATCGCGAGCGACTCGGGACGCAGCCAGGCCACGCGCCGCAGGCTCAGGCGATGAATAGTATTGGGATGCGCTGCGTCCACCGCCGCCGCGCCGGCCACGTCGGCGGTAACGATATGGATTTCCCTGCCGCCGAGGCGCCTGTATACCTCGGCCGCCCACACGGCCGTACCGCCTTTGGTCGGGAGAAAGAGTTCGGTGAGGACAAGCAGACGATTCATAAAGATGAAATGAGCAGGGCGTATGGCGTCATGGGTCCCTGCAGCGGGTATTGGTCGGTTCTGAGATGTCTTCGGGATCGGCATGCCCAGGTGGCATATGCGAATGATAACGGCGCCTGCCCGGAATCAGGCGTTTTCAGCACAACGCGGCTTCCTGCAGCCCTTGCAAGCGGCCCGAAGCGGCCTGCATGACGGCATTAATGATGTTGCACCATCGCTTGATGAATGCGTCGCTTCAATGCTTTTCCGGCCAGGCTGAAATGGTGCCAGTACACCCCGTTGACCGTTGACCCGAAAAGATTGCGCCAGGGAAAAGGCTGGTTATTCTGATATGCGTAATAGGCCTTGTTGAAATGCGCGCTTGCCAGCGAAGCCGTCGTCAATCGCTTGAGCAGTGGCGTGGCAGCGACCTCGTCCAGGCTCAAAAGTCCTTTGCGGATCTGGATGATGGTGTCGATGAGGCGTTGTTTTTCCTCCGGCCGGCTGAAATAACTCTGCCCCTCGCATCGCACGCGATAGCAAGGCGCCACGAGCAGGCCACACATGCAGCGAAGCACCACCCGGTAATACCATTCCAGGTCCTCGAACCCTTTGCCGCTGTAAAACCCGACTGTCTGCAATTGGGCCCGTTTGATCGCCACCCGCTGAAACGCCATCGGGATACGCTCGAGCAATGCACAGAACAACAGGTCGGAATGCAGGCGCAACACGTCGTCGGCGCGCTCCAGACGCTCGCCCATCGCAGCGAGCACACGCGTCACCGCCTGGTTCTGATTGTGCCGCGTCCCCTCGGCGTCGCTGCCGAAAGGTTCCACATTCACGAACAGGCAATTCAGGTTCGCATCGTCCTGGAAAGCGGCATCGATCTTCGCCAGCGCATCGGCATCAAGCAGATCGTCGTCGTCGAGAAAGAAAATTGCCTCGCCCGTCGCTATCCGCATTCCCGCATTACGCGCTTCCGAGGGCCCTTGCGCCGTCTCGTTGCGCAGCAGTCTGATGCGTCCTGCCCATTCCTTCCGCAGTGGATCGAGCGTCACGGCAGGACAGGACCCATCGTCCACCACGATGGCATCCCATTCATCGAAATGTTGCGCCGTGACGCTGGCAATGGCTTCGCGAAGCAATTCTGGACGATCGTGAGTCGTGATTACAACGGTGATCTGCATACCCTGTCCATGGTATCCGGTCGCCTCATTCAGTTCGGGAACACGCGCCAATCACTGGCAGCTCAGCCTTTCAACATTGATAGCACAGCGCGCAGGCTCTGCCAGCCGGGCCGCGCGGCCAGCATCGGCAACACCGCCCGAACCGCCGCGGCACGCTGGCCGCTCTTGCTCAACGCGCAGCCGAGGTTGTAGCGGGCGCCGACCATCCTGCTCGCCACTCCCTGCCTGACCGGCGTCGGGAAATGTTCGGCCAGCCGCACCAGATCGGACAGCGTGCGCACGTTTTCACGCTGCGCCGCCACCGGATCGCGGCGCGTGGCGCTGCCGCCATGTATCACGTACACGCCGAGGCTTTCGCAGATTACGCCGATACGATGACTGCTGGCCACCAGCCGGGTCAGGAAATGCACATCCTCGCAGACCCGGAAACCCGTCGGGTAGCCGCCCAGCTCGATGAAGCGGGCACGCGGAACCGACAGCGTGTGCGTGTCGCCGAAATGATCCGCCACGAACGCCGCGATTTCGGCCGGCGCGTCCATCACCACACGCATCGCGCCGGCTGCCTTGGCCTGCATCAGACGTCCCGATTCGTGCTGCGCCATCGACGTGCCGAGCAGTTTGCCGTCCGTATCGCGGTACTCGTAGTCGCCCGTCAGGCAATCCAGCGTGGCGTCCCCGGCAATCCATGCCGCGTGAAGTCCGATGCGGTCGGGCGCATACCAGTCGTCGGCGTCGAGAAACGCCAGCCAGTCGCCTGTGGCGGCCGCCGCGCCCGCGTTGCGCGCCACCGATACGCCGCTGTTGGACTGCCGGATCAGCCGCACCGCCGCGCCGAACCCGCGCGCGACATCGGCGGTGGCATCGGTCGAGCCGTCATCCACCACGATGATTTCATGTGCCGGCCAGTTTTGCGCACGCACCGACTCGATGGCGCGCGCCAGCGTTGCGGCCGCGTTGAATGCAGGAATGATGACCGAGAAACGCGGGCTCATGCCGACCGCCCCAGCCACGCCAGCGGCAGCGCCAGGCCGCTCAGGCGGGCCAGCCGGCGAAAGCGCGGAATCTCGTCCAGCCGCGCGCGCCAGACGGTCAGACGACGTTTCAGCCGGCTTTCGATCCAGTCCGGATCCCGTTTCTCGATCGCGTGCGCCAGTTCAAGCGGGGTGAGAAAGCGCACATGCGGGTAGGCAGCCAAGGCTGCGTTCAATCCCGCCTCGAGTGCGGCAAGACTGGCGTCCCCGGCCTGCAGGAAATTGACGCGATGGGTTTCCACCAGGCAGGCCCGCCCCTGCCGGGTACGCATCCTGAGCCCCTCCGCCAGCCGCTGCGGCGCGTGGCCCAGGGCCGGTTCGAAGTACACGTCGCGTACCAGATAGGTTTGCCCGGCCCGTGAACGCTCGCCGGACAACATCGACGCATCCACGCACGCAGGCTGACCGGCTGCATTCCGGCAGGTGGCCCGCCGGCCGGGTGTGACGATGACATCGATCCCCGCCTGCGCCCAGGCCGTCTCGACGGCATCGTCCCAGATGAAGGTCGTGGCCACCGCCACCTGCGGCAACCGGCCAAAAACAGTCCGGTACGCTGCCGTCTCCGCGGCAACGGCTTGCCCGATTGTCGCGCTCGGCAGTGCGCGCGACGGCAGGCCTGCAGCATCGACCCAGCGGCTCTGCAGATGCGACGGCAGCGCTTCGGTCGCGGCAGGTTCCGGCGCGACGAGCCAGTCCCGCACCGCCGCATCGCTGCGTGCCGCAGCCAGCAAGGCCGGCGGCCAATAATGGCATTGGCCATGCAGCTGAGGCGCGAACACGCCTGCCGCGATGCCGGCCTGCATCGCGCTACGCACCGCTGCAAAACGTTCATCGGCGAACGTCAGCGCGCAATAATCCGTCACGCCGTTCGCCGCGATACGTGTGCCATCCGGCACCTCCAGCACGACCCCCAGCGTCATCACGGCCGGCCGGCCGTTGCGGTCGCGTATGCGTTGCAGCAGGGCCGACAGGCGGGTCAGCGCCTCCGCCTGGACCAATGGCCCCGCGCCCCAGTCGTCGCTTTCGACGATGAGCACGGGATAACGCAGCATCGGTTCGCGCCAGCGCGCGACGAGCGGACCGGCGAACGCCAGCAGCACGCCGGCCCATAGCAGTATCACCATCGCCAGAAGCAGCGCCAGCACGGTCATCGATATCCCATCTCCGCCGCCACGCTGGCCACCTGCGGCAACACCCGTTCGATCTTGTCGCGGTTGCGGCCATCCTTCCATTTATCCAGGCGGATTTCGGAAAACGCGTTGTAGGGAATATCGAGCACCTCGGCGCAGTGCGCCTGCAGGCGTGCATCGAAGGCCAGGCCGCAGCCTTCGAAGACCTGGCGGAAGGCGGCCACCGGATCGCGCAGAAAATCCTCGTAGAACACCTCGACCCATTGCCCGGCCGGGACGCTCGCCCTGGCATCGAGGATGGCCCGGTTGATCGCAGCATACTGGAAGGCCGCGACGTCCTCGACCGATGCGTTCACGTAATGGCGCCAGCCTTCGGAAAGGAAGAAGCACCACTGCCTCAATTGCCCGTTTTCCACGGCCACGTCCGCCGGCAGGTCGTTCGACCAGGTGGCGAATTCGTCGGGTTTGCGCCAGCCCTCGATCAGCGAATTGAGATTGTCGCCCGGGCTGCGCTTGACGAAGACGAACACGGCATCGGGGAACAGTGCCTGGAGATAGGCGACGCACAGCCCGTTCTGGTTGTTCTTGTCGACCCAGCGATGACGGCCGGTCCAGCTGTAGTAATAGCGGCTGACCTCGGCGCGCTCGCTTGCACTGGCATCGCTTGCGTCCAGTGCGTGGGTATCCCAGTTCTTGTCGGCCAGCGGATGCAGGCCCGTCCAGTAATCGTGGGTCTCGCGTTGCAGGCTACCGATCTCGCGTGATTCGGACAGCGTTTTGTAGACCAGCGTGGTGCCGGCCCGGGAGCAACCGACCACGATGATGGGCCGCTCGGCCGGTCGCGGCGAAAGCTGCCAGCGCACCCGGCGCAGGGCGCGACGCGTTCGCCGCGCATGGAATGTCAGCGTTTTGCCTACCTTTTCAAGAAATTCACTCAAACTCATGGGCGGTCTGTCGTTATCAAACGGATGCCTGGTCTCGCGACCGTGCTTACAGGATTCGTGCCAATCGACCGGCTCGTTTATATTGGCGGACATTATCCCGTATCACTCCGACACTACACACACATGGATGGCATTTTTGGCTGGCTGGGCGACCACGGCGCACATCAGGACCTGATTCGGCACATGAGAGGACCGGCCAATCCGGTGTCTGAAGGCCTGCTGCACGAACACAGCAGCCAGATGCTCGGTGTCGCTGCGTGCTCGCGCTTTGGCAAGGCCGACCTCCACATTGAAAATGGCCTCGCCATTACGCTGACGGGACGCCCGGTTTTCCTCGACGAGGAACTGTCCTTCATCGCCCGCGACCGCAATCCGGCAGCAGCCGTGGCGCACGGCTGGATGCGCCACGGAAAGAACCTGCCCGCGCGGATGCACGGCAATTTCGCGTTTGCCGTACTGGAGCCGCTCAAGAAAAAAGCCTGTCTGGTTCTCGATCGCTCAGGGGTGGAACGCCTTTGCTACGCCTATCGAGGCGGCCATCTGGCGTTCGGCAGCAGTGTGCAGACTGTCGCGGCCCATCCTGCGATCGGGCGGGCCATCGACCCCCAGGCAATCTACGACTATCTGTATTTCCACACCATTCCGGCACCACGCAGCCTCTATCATGGCGTGCACAAACTGCTGCCGGGCCAGATGCTCACGCTGGAAAATGGCCAGATCAGTACAGCGTTCTACTGGCAGGCCGACTATGCTCCGGTCGACGCGGGCTACGACGCCCATCGCAGCCATTTTCGCAGCGTGCTGGATGAGGCCGTGCGCGATGTCGACGCGCCCTCGACGGCGGCGTTTCTGTCCGGCGGCACCGACAGCTCGACCGTCGTCGGCGCGCTGACCGCCGTACGCGGCGCGCCGGTCGACACCTTTTCCATCGGCTTCGATGCCGAGGGCTTCGACGAAATGGCCTACGCACGCTGCGCCGTCGAGCGTTACGGCAGCCGCAGCCACGAGTATTACCTGAAGCCCGCCGACATCGTGACGGCGATTCCTGTCATCGCGCGCGAATACGATGAGCCTTTCGGCAACGACTCGGCGGTGCCGACCTATTTTTGCGCGCGGGCTGCCCGCGAAGCCGGGTTTGAACACATGCTGGCAGGCGACGGCGGCGACGAAATATTCGGCGGCAATGTGCGCTATGCCAGGCAGAAGCTGTTCGAACGCTACTTTCACCTGCCCGCGGCGATCCGGCGCGGCATCGTGGAGCCGATCGCACACCTGCCCGGACTGTCCAGCCGCTTCCCGCTGGCCAAACTGAAAAGCTACGTGCACCAGGCCAACATGGGGCTGCCGCTGCGCCTGGAAAGTTACAACTTCCTGCACCGCACGCCGCTCGACCGGATATTCGCTGCGGATTTCATCCAGGCCGTCGATCCTTCGCTGGCGGATGCCGCACTCACCGAGGTCTATGAGCGTACCGCGTCGGACCATTACATCAATCGCATGATGCACCTGGATCTGAAGTTCACGCTGGCCGACAACGATTTGCGCAAGGTGGGCACGATGACCGAAGCGGCCGGCATCGAAGTGCACTATCCGCTGCTCGACGACCGCATGGTCGCTTTCGCCAACCATCTGCCGGTCGACTACAAGGTGCGCGGCCAGATGCTGCGCTGGTTTTTCAAGGCAGCCCTGCGCGACCTGCTGCCCGAGATGATCATCAACAAGAGCAAACATGGCTTTGGGCTGCCGTTCGGCGTGTGGAGCAACCGATATGCCCCGCTTGGCGACGTCGTCGGCGACAGTCTTGCCGACTTCAAGCAGCGCGGCTGGATCCAGCCGGCCTATCTGGACCATATGCTGGCCATGCAGCGCGGGCCGTATGCCAGCTACTACGGCGTGATGATCTGGGTGACCATGATGCTCGAGCAATGGCTGCAGGCGAACGAACACTGACGCGAACGCCGGCCGGCTGACTCAGAAATCGAAGTAGATGAATTTCTGGCTGCTGCCGCCAAAGACGATGAGCAGCAACGCCAGGCCGGCATACGCCGTGCCGCGCAGCGTGAAATGCAGTTGTCCCCAGCGTTGCAGGCCTTGTCTTAAAAACCGTTCGATGGACGGCTCCAGCAGGGTCAGCAGCAGGCTGCCCCATACCAGCAGCTGCACGTAGCTGCGTACCGGCGCGAGCTCGGTTGCGTCTCCCAGTCCCAGCATCGCCGCCGTGATGATCCACGCATCGTGAAACGAATGCGCCCGGAAGAACACCCAGGCGATCCACACCAGCGCGAGCGTCACCGGCCAGCCCAGCCAGGACAGCATTCGCGCGCTGAAGGAATGCGGCAGCACGCCCAGCCGCGCATAGAGATCGAGCAGCAGCCGGTGCAGCACCAGATAGCCGCCATGGAGAAAGCCCCAGAAAACGAAGGTCCAGGCAGCGCCGTGCCAGAGCCCGCCCAGCAGCATCGTGATCATCAGGTTGGCGAGGTTGCGGGGCATCCCGCGCCGGTTGCCGCCCAGAGAAAAGTAGAGATAGTCGCGCAGCCAGCGCGACAGGGTGATATGCCAGCGTTGCCAGAACTCGCGCACGCTGCGGCTGGTGTAGGGATGGCGAAAATTGCGCGGCAGCGTCACGCCGAACACCAGCGCCAGGCCAATGGCCATTTCGCTGTAGCCGGAAAAATCAAAATAGATTTGCAGCGCAAAAGCGGTCGTGGCAAGCCAGGCCAGATAGAAGTCCAGCATGTCGGGGCGGCTGAACAGATCGTCGGTCACGAGCGAGAGGTTGTCGGCAAACAGCACTTTCTTGACCAGCCCTCCCACGAATATCAGCGCGCCCAGCTTGACGGCTTTCGCCTTCAGCGGCTGCAGGGATTCCAGCTGTTCGACCAGTTCGGACGCGCGCAGAATGGGGCCGGCGATCATGTGCGGGAAGAAGGTCACATATAGCCACCAGGCGCGGAACGAGATGCGGCGCGTCCATTCGCCGCGGTAAACGTCGATCATCACCGACAGCATGTGGAAAGTATAGAAGCTGATGCCCAGCGGCAGCGCCCAGTCCGCCCAGCCGGGCGGCGCATCGCCCACCGGCAGATCGAGCCAGGCGCCCAACCCCCACAGGGTTTCCAGCGCCATCCCGAGATATTTGACGGCGCCCAGAAATCCCAGGTTCAGCACCAACCCCAGCACCAGCAACCGTTTGCTGCGCATGGTCGACAGGCCCGAGTAGATCAGGTAATTGAGACTGACCGACGCTGCCAGCAGGAGAAGATAGACGGGTTTCCAGGACGCATAAAAAATCAGGCTGCCGACCAGGATGACGGCGGCACGCTCGCGATAATTGCGCGCCCCCGCGTAGAGCATCAGCAGCACGGCGAAGAACAGCAGGAAAGTCGGGGAACTGAACAGCATGTCTAACGATCTTTCCAGGCAGCCAGCTGGCGCCCCAGTTCGGCGCTGTAGCGCTGCGCGCCCCGGTTGTTCAGATGGCCTGCATTGATGAACGCGTCAGGGCCGAAACCGGTCGGCGTGGGCAACACGATCACGCCGCGTTGCTGCAGGCGCCCCAGCAATGCCCGGTAGGGCGCGGCTTCGGGGCGGGTATCGACGAAGGCCGAGGGGCGGTCGCGCAAGGGCGGCAGGGTAACGAACACCCGTACCCCGCGCGACTGCAGGCGATCGATCGCCCGCCACAGAAAGCGCTCGACGGATGGCGCCGGGGGATGCACGGCCGCACTTTCCTGTTGCGCCACCTGGCCCGCATTCTGGGCCGCACCGAACCCCGCCCGATAGCCCTGATGCGCCGCTGCCGCCCCGCCCACTGGATCGAGCGGGCGCACGCTGGCTTCGACGAATCGCAACGCCTTGTCCGGCTCGCGCAGCTGGCGAAGGTTGCCGCTATACGACCACAGCCGCAGAAGGCTTCCCAGCCAGTCGCGATAGCGGCCCGCCTCCCACAGGGCGCGCCGGTCGGCAAGAAAGCTGACGTAGCCGAGCGAATTGTCTTCCTGCAGGGCGCTTTCATCCAGGCCGATCACCACGGTATGAATCGCCGTTTTCCCCAGCAGGCCGCGATCGTCCAGGCGCCGGATCTCGCCGTGATACACGATGGCATTGGCGCCCGGCAAGCCCAGATTGAAGCCGCGCAGGGGATGCCCAGGCGCGCTCCGCTCCACCGCCAGCGGGTCGACACCGTTGTCCGTCCGGCTGTTGCCGACGAAGAGGACCTGCGGCGGGCGGCGCTCGACCTCGAACAGCTTGTCGTACGCCCGCCCCTGCGCGAACACCGCGCGGTAGTGGAACATCACGGCTTCGCTGTGCAGGGCAAGTTCAACCAGACCTGTCAGCAGCAACGCCAGCCAGAAAGCCCGGCCCAGACCGGGCGGCAGGCGCAGGCGGATTCCCTGCACCGTCAGCCCCGGGGTCCGGCGCTGTCCGGACTGAATCGGCTCGACGGATGGGGCAGGTCACTGATTTGGGTGCGGCCTGCGGCCGAGGCCTTTTTTTCCAGCACGCCGGAAAACCTGGCGGCCAGCACCAGAATAATCATCAAATGGTAAGGCAGGTCGAAATGGCTCATGCCCAGGAATGCACCGGCCACCACATACCCGATGAGGCTCACCTGGATCATGGCCGCCAGATCGGCGGCCCATTTCCGCTCGGGATCATGCTTGCATCGCTTGATGATCTGCCGGGCACGGATCCACGCCAGCAACCCCAGCAGCATGAACAGGGCGAACCCGATGAACCCCTGTTCGCCCATCATCTCGAAATAGATGCTGTGCACATCGTGGACATTCCACGGGTCCGGTGCATATTGACGGAATGCGGGCGGCTGGAACATGTCAAACCCCCCTCCGGTGATGCGGTCCTTCGCCACGTTGAATGCAGTGTGCCAGGCGTTGATCCGGCCCTGCGCCGACTGATCCTGCTGATAGGTCTTGATCGTGTTCATGCGGTCGTACCATTCCTGCGGCATGACCGAGGCCATGATGGCCACGGCGATCAGCATGTAAAAGCCGGTGACGATCTTGTTGCGGCTCTTGAACCACAGAAACAGTCCCATCGCCACCATCGCCAGCATGCCGCCGCGCGACTGGCTGCCGATGGCCGCGATGCCGGTCAGCACCATGGCGGTGGCCAGTCCGGCCTTGACCCATTTGCGGGGCTCCTGCAGATGAAGATAGCGGATCAGCGGAATCGTCATCACCAGCGCCAGCGCCATTTCGTTGTTGCCGCCGACGAAGGTACCGGTCGGTCCCTGGACGCGGTACACCCCGCCGTTGATGATGGTGAAAATCCCGCCCTTGACGCCATAGAATCCGAACGACAACGCAATCACCCAGATCAGCCAGTGCAGTTTGTAGCGCTCGTTGATGATCAGCACCGTGAGCAGGACCATCAGCATGATCTTCCAGACCTTGTCCCACTGGAACCAGGCCAGATCCGGGTAAAACGCAAAGAAGGTGGTGAACAGCATCCATCCGGTCAGGGTCAGCAGGGCGATGACTTCGCGCGTCCACAGCATCTCCTTCTTTTCCTTCGACGCCAGGAAAGCGAGGATGGTGACCCCGCCGACGATCATCGAGAACGGCATGTTGTAGGCAAAGCCCCATGCCAGCCGGTGCGGATTCATGTAGCCAAGCCACGACCACAGCAGGATGCCCAGCCAGGGGCGCTTGAAGACAAAAGGCAGCAGGCCGAAAATTAGGATGGTGACGAACAAGTCTCTCATACGGGTCCGGCTTTCTGCGTCATGATCGGGATGCTGATACTCATTGGCCGGCCTGCGCCAGTGCGCCCTGCACCGGAACGTGGCTCACCACATAGCGATGCTTGCCGGACGCCTCCGGCGCGATCGTGTCCAGCAACCGGATATCGACGGCCAGCGCGGCGCCCAGACGCGCACGCAGCCCCCGGATCACGGTTTCGCGTGCCGCGTCGTTCCAGCGCGTATCCGGTACGACCTGCACTTCGAGGCGGTCGATCGCATGCTGGATCAGCTTGAACTGCCCCACGCCGGGAACCGCGCGCAGCACATAGATCACCGCCAGGGCATGCATGATGCGGCCGTCGGCGGCGACGATGAAATCGGTCTGCCGTCCCACTACCGCATCCAGCACGGCAAGGCCCCGCCCAGCGGGATCGATCCGGTCCGAACGGCGCACCACGTCGCCGGTACGATAGCGGATGAAGGGCTGGGCGGCCGACACCAGGCTGGTGATCACTGCCTCGCCCTCTTCCACCGGCTTGCCGGTTGCGTCGAGCACTTCGATCAGATGCGTTTCGCTCATCTGCAGCAACACGCCATCCGGCGACTGCAGTGCCATCAGGCCGGCGTCGCGCGCGCCGTATTCGACTGACACCGGCACGCCGAACACCCGCTCGATCAATTCACGCTGGTGCGGGAACAGCGGCTCGCCGGTGGTGCTGACCACGCGCAGCGCGGGCAGCCGGAGCCGGAGGCCGCGCGCCTCGGCATGCGCCGCAAGCAGCGCCAGGCTGCTGGCATAACCATAGACCGCTTTCGGGTTCCAGGCCTGCATGGCGTCCAGGTAATCGTCCATGCAGGCAGGCGACATCTCGAACGCATTCAGCAGCAGCTGGTTCACCAGCCGGTCGCGCAGGGTCTTGATGCGGTCGGTCTTGCTCAATTCCACCGGCGCGCCCCACAGGTACACCTCGCGCTCGCCGGGCTGCACCCCCCACCAGCGCCGCGCGCGCAGCCGTCCGGCCGCATCCGCGGCCTGGCGTGCACGGCCGAAATGGAAAATCAGCGGCTCGCCGCTGGAGCCGCCCGTCGTATAGGGAAACACGCCACCCGGCACGTCGCGCCACACCAGTTGCTCGACGTTCTCGCGCGCATCGCGCTTGTCCATCGTCGGCAGGCGCGACAAGTCGCTCGGCAACACCGCCCCCGCCCGGACGGTCTCGACCAGCCCGGCGGCATGCAGCCGGGTGGCATGCCAGGGGCTGTGCGCCAGCGCGGTCTGCAACAGCACATTGAGATATCCGGTCTGGTAGTCCAGCATGTCATCGCGCGACAGCCACTGGGTACGCTCGAGTTCTTCCAGCACGGAGAACGTGGGCCGGTGCATCGCCGCTTCCTGCAGGCGAAACACGCTGCGTGCGAACCAGGCCGGGACGCTCATGACCGGCCTCGCAAGGGCAATGCCTTGAAGCGTGCCAGCAGTTCGTCGCACAAGGCCGTGACGGCCGGCGCGATGTCCGGCGGGCTGCGATGCCTGACCGAGCGCGCATGGATGCGCCCCGCAATGGCAGCGTTGAATCCGGGCAATTCGAGGAAATCGTAGACCGCCGCGACCTCGCGCATCGGGTTCCGCACCAACGCCTCGTAGAACACCACGCGCACGCGCGGGTCGGCAGCCAGCTGATGCTCGAAGAACAGCGCATTGCGATAGAACCACATGATCGCGGCGCCCTCCGCTTCGCTGGCGTCGGGGCGATACAGCGCCAACAGCAGCTCGCGGGTCGCCGGCGACATGCCGCGTCCGCGCCAGTCGTCCGTATCGCCATGCGCCAGCCGCTGCCACTGCGGCACGAAATTGCCAAAGGAACGGATCGCCGAATTGGCGCTGTCGCGCCAGTCGCGCACCAGCCAGAGTGTCCGCGATGGGGCGAACGAGGCCATCAGGTCCGGGATGCGGTCGAGTTCGCACAGCGCCTTGATCACGAACACCGGCGCCGGGCTCGACTGCGCAAGTTGCCGGATCACGGCCGGGTCGCGCATTTCATAGCGTTCGAACGCACGTGAATCGGTCTCGTGAAACACCCGGGTGACCGCGCTGGCATCCAGCACGTCCATCAGGAGGTTGGTGCCGGAGCGCTGCATGCCGGCCACGAAGACGTGCTGGGCCACTGGACGCGGACGCAGGCGCTGGCCCCATGCCTTGGTGTGACGCCACAGCGCATGCCGAATCCGCGTCGACAGGCTGCGCGCATCATGGCCGGTCGCGGGCTTGATGGCACTCATTGCTCCGCAGCCATCTGCGTAGTCCTGGCGGAAGAGCCCGGGGTGGCCAGCAGCACATCAAACGCACGCAGCAGTTGCGCCACGCGTTTGTCCCACTGGTTGGCCCGGGCATAGTCGATGATCGCTGCGCGATCCCAGTTCCTGTCGAGCGCGGCGTCCAGGGCCTGCCGCAGCACCGCGGCGTCGCCAAACGGCACGATGCTGCCGAGCTCGTCACGACAGACGACTTCCGCGTTGCCGCCGACATCGGTGGTGACGACCGGCAGGCCGCAGGCCATGGCTTCGAGAAACACGTTTGCCCAGCCTTCGTTGCGGGTGGCCAGCACGAACACGTCGGCGGCCGACAGCGGCCACTTGAGCGCGTCGGGCGGCAGCGTGCCGAGGAAATGCACGCGCCCCGTCAGGCCCAGCCGGGCGACCTGCGCCTCGAGCCCGGCGCGCAGATCGCCTTCGCCGCCGCCGCCACCGACGATGAGGTAGTGCAGCTCCGGATGCTGCGCCATGAGAGCCGGCAAACAGTCGATGACGCGGTGCATGCCCTTGCGTTCGACCAGACCGCCGACCGAGATCAGCACCCGCGCCTGCTCCGGTAATCCGTAGCGGATGCGTGCGGTGACACGATCGACGGGATGGAAAACATGCGTATCGACACCGTTGCCGACGACTTCGGTTTTGCTGGCGTCGACGCCAAGATCCAGCGCCAGCTGGCGCAGTGAGCCAGACACCGAGAACACCCGCGCGGCCGCGCCAAGCGCGCGCACCAGCCGACGACGCAAGACCGGATTGCGGCTGTGCGGCACTTCGGTTCCGCGCAAGGTCAGCGTCACCGGCAAACCAAGCCAGCGCCCCAGCCGGGTCGCGGCATCGCCGTCGGGATAGCCGAAATGCGCATCGATGAGCCGCGCGCCTTCGCGCCGCAAACGCCGCACCAGGAAAAAACTGCATAGCGCCATCGACGCGCCATCGAGCCGGCGCAACAGACCGGGCAACGACAGAAAGCGCGGATGATAGACACGGATACCCTGCTGAATCTCCAGCGCCGGCGCCGGCGGGCGGTAGCCGGGGCGCAGCCGGCGGATCAGCGCCTGGCCGGGGAACCACGCCTGCGGCGACACGACGGCGAGCGATCGATGCTGCGCCACGCGAAACATGCGCTCGCGAATGAACAGACCGGCAGCGGGACGGGCCACGCTGGGAAACAGCGAACTGAACACGACCAGATCGATATGGCCCGCGTCGGCCGTGACGACGTCAACCAAGCGCCGTCTCCATCCCCGGTTTGACGAGGTTACCGTATACGCCGCGATAACGCGCCACGCTGGCGGGCCAGTTGCGCTCGGATTCCACGAACTGCCGGCCATTCCGCTTCATGCTGTCCCAGCCCTGCTCGTATTTCAGCAACGCCACCACCTTGCTGGCGAGATCGCCGGCATTCCCTGCACGAAACAGCACGCCCGTCTTGCCGTCCTGGATCAACTCCTTGTGACCGCCGACGTCGGAGGCCACCATCAGTCGTCCCTGCGCCATCGCTTCCAGCGGTTTCAGCGGCGTGACCAGTTCGGTCAGGCGCATCGGGTGGCGCGCATATACCAGCACATCGATCAGGTCGTAATAACGATTCACTTCGCCATGCGGTACGCGGCCGGTAAAGATCACGCGGTCTTTCAGATCGAGTGCCATCACCTGCTGTTTCAATGCCGCATCCTGCGGTCCGCCGCCGACCAGCAGTACCTTGACGTCGGGCATCTGCCTGAGAATCGCCGGCAATGCCGCGATCAGCAGATCCAGGCCTTCGTAGGCATAGAACGAGCCGATAAAACCCAGCACGCGGCTGGTGCCGAGCCCCAGTTTCATTTTCAGTGTTACATCCGGCTTGCCGCCAACAGAAAACTGGTCAATGTCGACCGCATTGGGAATGACCGTGATCTTGCCGGGTAGAATGCCGCGTGCCACCAGATCGCTGCGCAGACCTTCACAGATGACCGTCACGGCATCGGCATGTTTGACCGCCCAGGTTTCCAGTGCGCGCGTAAGCCGGTAGCGCAGGCTGCCTTCCTTCGTGCTGCCGTGATCGACCGCGGCATCTTCCCAGAAAGCACGGATTTCATAGACTACCGGAATGCCCAGCTTGCGGCCGACGCGAATGGCGGGCACCGCATCCAGCACCGGCGAATGCGCGTGGATCACGTCGGGCTGCAATTCCCTGGCCAGCGCCAGCAGCCGCTTTTCGATGGCGCCCATCACGGCAAACGGATCGCCGCCGGGCAGGTGCGCCAGCAGCCCGGCCGGCTTGGGCGTGCGATAGAAATGCAGGCCATCGGCGTCCTCTTCCCTCACCGTGCAATCGATCTGTTTGGGGCCGGACAGGTGGTAGGTGTCCCAGCCCATTTTCCGCTGGTTGCGCAGAATTGCCGCGCTGCGAAAGGTGTAGCCGGAATGCAGCGGCAGGGTGTGGTCGAACACGTGGAGGATCTTCATGCCGCTTGCCGCTCGCCTTCGACCACGCCGCGGCCATCCAGACCCAGCACCTGCCCCAGAAAGGCATCGAACATCAGCACTGTCCACAGGATCACCGAGTAATCGCGGCGGCCGGACTGATGCGCCTCGACCACGACGCGCAGATAATCCTGGTTGAAAAGCTCGGTCGAGGCCAGTCGCTCGCCGAGCACCACGCTGCGGATGGTGGCCGCCAGCGGACCGCGAAACCAGGCCGCCAGCGGCACCGAGAATCCCATCTTCTTGCGGTACAGCACGTCGTGCGGCAGATAGGGCTCCATCGATTTCTTCAGCAGATACTTGCCTTCGGTACCGCGCAGTTTCAGATCGACCGGCAGACCCGACACCCAGCCCATCAGCTCATGGTCGAGCAACGGTTCACGCACTTCGAGCGCATGCGCCATGCTGGCGCGGTCGACCTTGGCAAGAATGTCGCCGACCAGATAGGTTTTCATGTCGAGATACTGCACCAGCGACAACGGATCGTCGGTCGGCGCGACCGCGGCATGGCGGCGCAACACGTCCACCGCCTGATAGCCCTGCAGTTCGCGCCGGAATGACGGCGAGAACAGCTGCTTTCTTTGTGCGTCCGACAGCAGCGAAACGCCATGGAAATAGCCTTCGACGGTATCGCGCGCCAGCGCCTCAAACGTGGTCTTGGCGCGGAACACCTTCGGCGCCCAGTCAGCCTTCGGATACAGGCGCCCCAGCGCACCAAACAGCGGGCGGCGCAGCATCAGCGGCATCGCTGCGCGCATGCGTTCTTCATAGCGGAACCAGCGATAGCGTCGGTAGCCGGCGAAATGTTCGTCGCCACCGTCGCCCGACAGCGCAACTTTCACGTGTTTGCGCGCAAGTTCGCAGACCCGGTAGGTCGGCAGTGCGGACGAATCGGCATACGGTTCGTCATATACCCGGGCGAGCTTGTCGACCAGGCCGAAATCGTTGGCGGCCACCGTTTCGACGTGATGCTGCGTTCTATAGCGATCAGCAACCTGCTGTGCGAATTCGATTTCGTTGAACGCCGGATCGTCGAAGCCGATCGAGCAGGTGTTCACCGGCGTGGCGGATTGGGTCGCCATCATGGCCACGACCGCGCTGGAATCGACTCCACCCGACAGGAAGGCGCCCAGCGGCACGTCGGCAATCATGCGCAGGCGGACCGACTCTTTCATACGCGCCACCAGTTCGTCCATCGCCTCCGCTTCGTCCTTCACCGCCACTGGTGTGAACGGCATGTCCCAGTACTGCTTCGGCAGCGCGCGGGGCGCACCGCGCCGGATGGTAAGCGTGAAACCGGGCGGCAGCTTGTACACGCGCTTGAAAATGGTGCGCGGCTCCGGCACGTAGCCGTAGGCGAAGTATTCCTCGACAGCCAGCGGGTCGATATCGCGCGGCAGGCTGGGATGCACCATCAGCGACTTCAGTTCCGAGCCGAAAATGAATTCTCCGGTTTCGAGAAAGGCGTAATACAGCGGCTTGACGCCAAAGCGGTCGCGCACGACGAATAGCGTTTCCTGCTTGCGGTCCCACAGCGCGAACGCGAACATGCCGCGAAAGCGCGACACGCAGGCTTCGCCCCAGGCCTCCCAGGCGTGGACGATGACCTCGGTGTCGGAATGCGTGCGGAAGATGTGACCCAACGCCTCCAGTTCGGGCACCAGTTCCTGGAAATTGTAGATTTCCCCATTGAACACGACGACGACCGAGCCGTCCTCGTTGAACAGCGGTTGTTGTCCGCTCGACAGGTCGATGATGGACAGGCGCCGGTGTCCCAGCCCCACGCCAGGTTCCAGATGCAGGCCGCCTTCGTCGGGTCCGCGGTGGAACTGGGTTTCGTTCATGCGATGCAGCAGCTCACGTGAGATTTCATTCACGTCGCTGGTATCGAAGATTCCGGTAATGCCGCACATGCTTGTTGTCTGTCCCTGTCGATTTATCGGGTTATTCGACGGCCGCTCGGCGCCGGGTTGCCAGCGTTCGGTCGTATACCGCGGCATACGCCTCGGCCATCGCCGGAATACTGTAGCGCTGCTCGGCCTGCCGCCGCGCGTTTTTCCCCTGCTCGGTAATGCGCGCCGGCGCATCCAGGTAAGCGAGCAAGGCCTGTACCATCCCGTCCGCATCGCCCGGCTGCACCAGCTTGCCATTGACGCCGTCTTCCACCAGTTCGACATTGCCGCCCACCGCCGTGGCAATCACCGGCAATCCGCTGGCCAGAGCTTCCAGAATCGTATTGGAAATACCCTCGTTTCTGGAGGGCAGGACGAACACGTCGAGCATCTGCATGATTCCCGCAATGTCGTCCCGCGCACCGGGCAACCAGGCCAGATGGGCCAGATCGGCACCTTGCAGCAATTCAAGACAGGCCGCACGCGCGGGCCCGTCGCCGACGATGACCAGGCGCGCCCGCTCGGCCCGTTCGGGTTGCTGGCGCATCAACTGAATAAAGGCCCGCGTGAGCAGGGGGTAATCCTTGACCGCGACCATGCGCCCGACCGAGCCGAACACGATGCTGTCGGGGTGGGCGAACGCCGGCCGTGCCCCCACGCGCGGATGGAATTTCCCGCTATCGACGCCATTGTAGATCTGGTGAAGCTTGTGCGGCGCCACATGAATAACCTCGCGCAGCCAGGTTTCGAGGTCACGGCTCACCGCTATGTAGTTCGATACAAGCGGGCGAGCGGCACGACGCAGCAGGTTGTATTTCCAGTTGCGGCCATGGAGATCGAATACGTCGCGCCCATGCTCGCCGTGGACGGTGGCGCGAATGCCGGCAACGGCGGCCACGAACTGCGCTTCCAGCGCGGCCAGGTTGCGGGTGTGCACCAGATCGGGCTTGAGTTGGCGCAGCAGCTTCCATAGCCGCACCGCCCAGCCGAGACCATGTCCCGGCGCACGGTGCAGCGCGTGGAAGTCGACCCGCTGCGCGGTAATCCGCTGGCGGAAATCGCTGTAATCGGTCAGTGCCACCACGGTATGCCGAAAACGTTGCGGCGACAGGGTGTTGAACAGGTTGACCATACCGTTTTCCATGCCGCCGGTATCGAAACGGTGGACGATATGCACGATGTGTGCGGTCACTGCCCGCCGACCCGGTCGAGCCCGTGGGCGATTTCGGGGTCCATGTCCGCTGCAAAACGCGACAGCGCGGCGGTCGCCGTCTTGAGATCGGCATTCTGGTACGGCGTGGCAATCAGAACGGACAGGCCGTCGTCACGTGCCAGCCTCACCCGGTCGAACGCAAGAATCAGCTTCGCCAGATAGTCGTTGACGACGGAACGCTGGTCGATCAGATTCCATTGCCACACCAGCAGGCGCTGGCCATTGCTCCCGCGCATCCTGGCCTGCCGCACCTGCCGCGCGGCGCCGCCGATCTCCACGGTGACAACCCCTTCGCCGACGTTCGACCAGACTGGATCCTTCTGTTTGACCATGTAATTCTGCGAGTTGATGAGTTCTGCGCCTTGCCGCTGGGTTGCGTAGTAATTCAGTTCCAGCAACACCTGATGTCCCGCCTGCGCATAGGACTGGCGTAGCTGGCGGTCGGCGCCGATCCAGTGCGGCGCCCAGGTCGTGAAGGCCTCGCCGGGTTGCCAGCCGCCGGCCGCCTCGACCTGCAATGCCGGCATCTCGGGCAGCGGGCGGGATTCGAGCCAGTATGCGTACACCGGCCACACGCCCGCCACGCCCAGCGCCAGAATGGCCGCCGGCAGGATCGGCGACGACCTGCTCGCGTCTGCCATAGTCGCCGCCGGCATGGCGGATGGTGACGAAACAGGCTCGGGCCGGTCGTCCTCGCGCCAGAAACTGCCGATCCAGAACAGCAGCATCATGACAATGCCGAAGAACACCCAGCCATAAATGTAATGATCGACGCCGAGCGCCAGCTTCATGTCGGACAGGTGGGCGATCATCACGATCATGAAGGCGCGCCCGCTGTTGGCGAAGATCGGAACGATTATCGCGGCAATGGAAAACAGCAGGCGCCGCTTCCACGAGCGGTAGGTGAGGTAGGCATACAGCACGCCGAGCGTCACCGAGGCGATCAGGTAGCGCAGGCCGGAGCAGCCCTCCACCACCGACCAGTCACCGCTCGGAATGCTGAAGAACGTGCCCTCGCGGTACACCGGAATGCCGGTGGCCTGCAGCATCGAGACGGTGAAATCGGCGGTCACGCCCATCAATGGCTGGATCAGGAACTCGCCCATCGGCACCGCGAAAAAGAGGAACATCAGGGGGAAAAATGCCGCCCGGACGAACCGCCAGCCGAGCAGCGTCCACACGGTCGCAATCAGCATGAAGACGAACGCGTATTGCGCGACCACATTGACGCTGCCGGCATCGGCCAGCAGCCAGGCGGCCCCGGCAGCCGTCAGCAGAAGCAGCCCGCGCAGATCGGGACGTGGCGGGATCCGCGCCAGCTCATCGCGCTTGCGCCAGATGAGCCAGATGCTGATGGGGACGATCAGGTAGCCATGGGCAAACGTTTCCGAACGCGCCCAGATTTCTTCCATCGAGAGAAAGGTTGGCCAGAAGATGCCGGTCAGGATCAAAAGGGCGCCGATCGTCACGCCAGCGGGCAGCCACCAGCCGCTGCGCGGCGGGTTCACGGGAAGGGTGTCGGGCAGGGCGTTCATGCGGGGCATGTCTCCAGGGCAGAGGATGCGACAGACGGCGCATCGAACAGGTCATCGATCGTCGACAGATTGCGCGCCCAGTCGTAGTGGGCCAGGATGCAGGCGCGCGCCGGTGCACAGGCGGTGCGCGCCTGCAATTGCGCGATGACGGCAGCCGCCAGTCCGGCTTCATCCTGCGCCAGCAGGAAATCGCGCCCGGCCTCGGCGCGGATGCCTTCAGCCGCCTGGGCCGTGACCACCACCGGGCGCGCCATCGCCATCGCCTCCAGCACCTTGTTCTGGATACCGCGCGCAATCCGCAGAGGCGCCACGGCGCACACGGCATGCGCCAGGTAGGGGCGCACGTCGGGCACGCTGCCGGTGACGACGACACCGGGCTGGCGCGCCAGGGCGAGGACGGCGTCGGTCGGCCGGCTGCCGACAATGGTGAACTGCGCGGCGGGCACAGCCTCGCGGATGGCGGGAAACACCCGCTCGGCAAGCCAGCCGACGGCGTCGACATTCGGCCAGTAATCCATCGCGCCGGTAAAGACCACGCCGAGCACCTCGGGCGAATAGGGATTCGGGTAATCGCGCGCCGGCGTGAAATACTCGGCATCGACGCCGTTCTCGAATGCGCCGATCTTGTGGCGCGCCTGCGGAACCCGGTGCCGCAGCAGCGCCGCCTCGTCAGCCGACACCAGCAGCGTGGCGTCGAAATCCTGCGCCACCAGCGCTTCCCAAGCTGCCAGCTTGCGGCCTTCGCGCGCATAGAGCCAGGACATGGGCCAGCGCTGCGTCGGCGCGTACTGGCTCCATTTGTCGGAATCGACGTCGACCATGTCGAGCACGCGGCGGGACAGTTGCGCCGGCATGAACTGCGCCATTGCCGAGGAAAACGCCAGCCCGCGTGTCACCTGTCCGGAACTGGCCAGACCGGCTGCCCAGCGCTTGAGTTCGCCGCTGCGATAGTACGGCAGCGTCAGCGCCTCACCCGTAAACAGTCCGCTCAGGCTCAAGAGTTTGGCGCGGCGCGGCTTCAGCGGCAGCAGTTTGATCGATGCGCAATAGGGCTTCAATGCGTCGGCATAGTGCCAGTCGTCGGGGTCGTCGACAAACGCACCGAGGTGAACGGCGTAGCGCGTACCCAGATGCCGCAGCAGATGGAACGAGCGGATCTTGTCGCCCTTGTTGGGCGGAAACGGGATGCGGTGTGCAAGAAACAGCAGCCCCTCTTTCACGCTCACCCCAGATTCTTGACGATGTGCGGCCCGATGACATTGGCGAGCGCCAGCGGCATTTTTTTCCAGGCCTGGATGAAGAGGCGGTATTTCGGATTAAGCGGATTGATCTCGGGAACGTCGGTGTCGGTCACCAGGAAGTACTCGTAATACAGCGGTGTCGGCTCGAAGCCCCAGTTCTTCTTGAAGTCGAACGAGCCGGTGCCGCGTTTGCTGCGGCCGAAGTCGAACACCTTGAAGCCGCGTTCGCAGGCGCGCCGCATCAGTTCCCAGTACATGAAGTCGTTGCCGGCCACCGCGCGCGCGGCATCCACACCGCCCCCGTAATACGGCAACACCTCGTCGCGAAAATAAAACGACATCACGCTGGCGATGACCTGCCCCGCCAGCGTAATGGTCAGTACTTCGCAATCGTCACCGAATTCTTCCTTCAGCAGGCGAAAGAATTTGCGTGAAAACACCGGTGTGCCCAAACGGTGCACGCTCGCCGAATAGGCCTGAAAAAATCGTGTCGTGTCACGGTCGATCTCTCCCACCAGACCGGCCTTGATGCCTTTGCGCACCATCGCGCGCTGCTTGCGCGGAATGGCATTCATGTTGGCCTCGACGTCGGGCTCGATGGCTTTCCTGAAGGTGACGTACAGATCCTTGGTCGGCCAGTGGGCATGCTGGGCCATCCGGTTGCGGTACTCAAGTGCGCCGACTTTGCGTCGCATGGCCAGGGCCTGCGCCGCCTCGTCGAGCGCGCGCCAGGCGGCATCGTGATCGGCCAGGATGCCGCCATAGGCGCAAAACGGCAACGAGCCCAGGCTACGGCCAAACAGGCGGCTGCGGATTTCGGCCAGCGGCAGGACGCCCACGATCTCGCCGCCGCGTTCGGCCAGCAGGTAATGCGTGCGATGGCCGAATGCGGCTTCGATCACGCGTTTCCAGCCGGCGCGATGAAAGAAGGTCGCATCCGGATGGGTACTCACATAGGCATCCCACTGCGCGAAGTCACGTGCCGCCAGCGTGCGCACCGTGACGTCGGCCGCCATGGCTTCTGGCATCAGGAGGGAATCGGATTGCACGTTCACTATTCGGGCAGGAACACGCGGTCGACGCGATCCCATTCAAAATCGCCCAGCAACTGGCGCAGTCTGTCCGGCATGCGTTGCAGGTTGACGTAATGACGAAAGCGCGTTCTGGCCGACAGGCCGGTTTGACGCGGCTGCCCGGCGTCGAGCTCCCACGGATGGAAGTAGAACATGCAAGGCGCGCGATCCTGCGCATTGACGCGATTGAGCATCCAGCGCGACATCGAATACGGCAGCAGGCGGAACCAGCCGCCGCCTGCTGCGGGCCAGTTGCGCCCCATCAGCGGCACCGTGGTGGGCGGCAGTTCGAGAATGCCGGTCGCGCCGTTGGGCCGATGCGGAAATCGCGGTGCGTCGGGCATGCCGTAATGGTCGTGGCGTACCGGATAGATGCTCGAGCTGTATACGTAGCCGGCGTTCTCGAGCTCCTCGACCGCCCACCAGTTCTGCCGGTTGATGGAGAAGCTTGGTGCACGATAGCCCCGGATGGCGACGCCGCCGAGGTCTTCGAGAAGTAACTTGGCGCGGGTGATGTCGTCACGAAACTGTCCGGGTGTGAGATCCGAGGCCCGCTGGTGGCCGTAGCCGTGACTGGCGAGTTCGTGGCCGTTGTCGACGATGCGTCGCACCACCTGCGGGTAGCGCTCGGCGATCCAGCCGAGTGTGAAGAAGGTCGCCCTGGCATTCGCTTCGTCGAGCAGGCCGAGGATCACATCGACATTGCGCTCGACCCGGCACGGCAGCGCATCCCAGTCTTCGCGCCGAATGTGCGGCGCAAAGGCCGACACCTGGAAATAATCCTCGACATCGATCGACATGGCATTGCGGATGCATCCGGGCATTACGCGGTCCTCGTCCCCGACAGGACATGAACCCCTTTCCGCTCGGGCAGCCAGTTCTTCAGCTTGTACGCAATGCGCATCGCCGCGCGGCCATCCCAGTATTCGGGAATACGGCCGGCCTTGCCAGCGCCTGCCATCACCTCGGCAAACGCGTGGCGGATCGCCTCGGGATGGGGGCCGACCAGCGTGTTGGTGCCTTCGGCAATCGTGATCGGGCGCTCGGTATTTTCGCGCAGCGTAAGGCACGGCACGCCCAGCGCCGTGGTTTCTTCCTGAATGCCGCCGGAGTCGGTCAGCACCAGCCTGGCGTCGCGCATCAGACCGAGCATGTCCAGATAGCCCACGGGCGGCAAGATATACAGCCCGTCGAGTTTGGCGGCCAAGCCGAATTTCTCGATGTTGCCGCGTGTGCGGGGGTGCAGTGGCATCACCACCGGCAGGGTACGGTTGATTTCACCGATCACGTCGAGCAGCGCGGCGAGCGTCGCTGCGTCGTCCACGTTGGATGGCCGATGCAGCGTCAGCACCGCATAGTGCGGCAGCGTCGTCCCCAGGGTCCGGGCGCTCGGCACGGCGTGTTTGAGATTACGGTACAGCGTGTCGATCATCACGTTGCCGACGAACTCGACGCGCGTGGCGTCGATTCCCTCGCGCACCAGATTGGCCAGCGCACTGCGCTCGGTGGTGAACAGCAGATCGGAAATCTGGTCGGTCAATACGCGGTTGATTTCTTCCGGCATGCTGCGGTCGTAGCTGCGCAGGCCGGCCTCGACATGGATCACGCGCACGCCGCGCTTGGCGGCCACCAGCGCGCAGGCGATGGTGGAATTGACATCACCCACCACGAGCACGGCCTGCGGTTGCACGCTTTCGAGCACGGGTTCGAAACGCTTCATCACTTCGGCCGTCTGCACCGCATGGCTGCCGGAACCCACCTCCAGATGATGGTCGGGACGCGGGATGCCGAGGTCGGCGAAGAAGCTGTCGCTCATCGCCGCGTCGTAGTGCTGGCCGGTATGCAGCAATTGCGCGGCGATGCCGGTTTCGGCCAGAGCCGCCATCACCGGCGCGATCTTCATGAAATTGGGGCGGGCGCCTGCGACGCATAAAACCTGTGTCATGGCCAAGTCCTCAGTGCGCGGTGTCGGGATTGTCCGGCGGCGCGTCGTCCTCTGCCGCCGCGTGACGTTCGCTCACTGTGTAGAGGATCTTGCGCACGATGGGCAGGATGCGGTTGACCGATCGTTCCAGCTGGTCGATGCGCTGCGCCAGCCGGGCGCTGTCTTCGCCGTTCAGGGCGCCATGGGTCTGCGCAGCGTTGTTGATCCCCGTCGTGCCATTGAAATCCTGGTGCGCAACCTCGTTCTTCAGGTCGGCGATCACCTCGTTGACCTCGGCCTCGCCGAAATGATTCTTCTCCTCGAGAAAGCCGAACAGCAACAGGCGGTCGCAGGTGGTATTGAGGCGGCGCGGAATGCCGCCGGTAAAACGGTGCAATTCGGCGAAGGCCTCGTCGTCGAATCCCGGCGTGCCGTGCCAGCCGACGGTGCGCAGGCGGTGTTCGATGTAGCCGCGCGTCTCGTCGGCATCGAGCGGTCCCAGATGGTAGGAGGCCACGACGCGCTGGCGCAGCTGCTGCATGTCCGGGCTTTGCAGGATGCCGCGGAATTCGGGCTGCCCCAGCAGAAAGGTCTGGATCAGCGAGCGTTCGCTGGTCTGGAAATTGGACAGCATGCGCAGCTCTTCGACGGCGCGCGGCGTCAGGTTCTGCGCCTCGTCCACCACCAGCAGCGCGCGCTTGCCCTGGCGCGCGGCCGCTGCCAGAAAATCTTCCAGGTTTTTCAGCAGCGCGGATTTGGTCAGGCCTTCGTGCGCCAGCCCGAACGACGCGGCCACGCTGCGCAGCGTATCCTCCGCATCCAGCTGGGTCGACACCAGCTGCGCCGCCACCAGGTTATGGGACTCGAGCTGACGGAACAGGTTGCGCACCAGCGTGGTCTTGCCGGCCCCGACTTCGCCGGTGATGACGATGAATCCCTCGCCCAGCGACAGGCCGTAATCCAGGTAGGCCATCGCCCGCTTGTGGCCCTTGGAGCCAAAGAAAAATCGCGGATCGGGATTGAGCTGGAACGGTTTGGCGCTAAAGCGGTAATAGTCTTCGTACATGGACAATCCGTTGTCTGGGTGGAGGCGCGGCGCGAACGGGATAATGCAACCGCTGTGCCATGCCGGCGGATCGGTCAGAAGCGCATGTTGACCGACGCCGTGAGGCTGTTTTCGTCGTAGTTGCTGGTGGGACTGTTTGAATCCCGTTGCTGATGTCTAAGCGTCAAGGAACCCAATAGCTTGGAGTCGAATTGACGACTCACGCCTATGCTCGCAGTGTAGAGTTTGTCATCCCGAGCGATAGTCGTCGCAAAGCCAAGACCAAGGCCAGGCGGTACCAAGGTATTGGTGTACCCTAAATTAGCATTCAAAGTGGTATGTGGTTGCAGACGATAACTGTACGTTGCAATAACGCCGCGGGTTTCATCTTCGGGCATCCCCACAAGTTGTTGATATTGTCGACGCGTATCGAATACGTTAATTCCCAGACTGGATTTTCCCTTTGACCAGGCCCCCCCTGCTCGCAGAGTTTTGCTAATAAAAATTCCGTTAGCGGAACCAACTGCCGTACTGCCTGGAGGAAGCGACCCAATCAAAACACAGTTTGTCCCATTTGAAGGCGGGAGCGTACCCATTGTTAACGCCAGACCCTGATCACATATCCAATAGGAAATAGGTTCCGTATTTAACAACAATTGGGAAATGTCACTCACGCCTTCGTTATAACTGGCCGTCCAAACGGAATAATGCGTACGGTAATCAAACTCAAAACCATATGTTCGACCGTAAAAACTTTCGCCAAACGATGCATTCATGCTTGTGCGACGATTTGGAGACCAGCCCATGCCGGCTGTCCAGGAGCCGCCACCAACACCCTCACCAGGAATGGCAGTATATTTGTTGCTGTCATGGCCGACCGTACCGAATACCCGGATATTGTGAGTAAGCTTATAACCCAGGCTCGCGCCATAGTGCTCAAACTGAGTATCCTCTCCCCCCTGTACTGTTGCATCTCGCAGTCGGTAATTCAGCCCCCATGAAAGCTCATTGAACTGGGTACCGCTGTTTAAGGAAGCATTGATTGAGTTTGAATTGATATTATTCGCGACGTCATTCTGGAAAATCGCCCCGCTGGTCGTGTAGCGCACCTGCGCGAAGGCGAAGGTGCCCAGCCGCTGCTGGACGTAGGGGCTGATCGAGTAGGTGCCGACGGTGGTGCGGTTGCTGTCGTTGGTGGTGGCATCGGCGGGCGACCCCAGCAGCGAGATCAGCTGCTGCGAGACATGGGCGTTGCCGTCGATGAACAGGAAATCCTCGACCAGTTCGGCCTTCCCGACCGCGTTGAGGTTGTGATAGACGTCGTCGCTGCGGTCGTCGTCGCCGAACCGCTTCACGCCCGTCAGGCCGTATTGCAGGCTGGCCTGCACCCGGCGCGAGCCTTCCGAGCGCAGTGTGAAACCGGGCGTCGCGGTGAGAATCAGGGCATCCTGCGTATTGCTTGAACGCTGATTGACGTTGTCGGTATAGGTGGACGACGCATTCACATACGGCTCGAAGCGCCAGTCGATGGCGTGGGCGGCCGGCGCAAGGGTCAGTGCCACGAGCGCGGCGCATGCGCCGGTACGGCGAATCGCCTGGTCCCGCGCCGCCGGCACGCCGCCGCGGCGCTTATTTGCCGTAGCTGCCATAGTAGCCATAGTAATAGTCTGCGCCGGGGGTCGGCGTGGTCTTGTTCAGCAGCATGCCGACGACCTCGCACGACTGGATGTGGCTCAAGGCTTCGCGTATCGCATCCTGCGAGGTTTTCTCGGCTTCCACCACCATGACGATCTGGCCCATGTGGGTGGCGAGCACGCTCGACTCGCTGGTCGCCAGCAGCGGCGGCGAATCGAACAGGATGATACGGTCGGGATAGCGGTTGCCGATGTCCTCGATGAGGCGGGTCATGGCGGCACTCGCCAGCAGTTCGGTTGCGCGCTTATAGGTGCGGCCGGCCGGCAGCACCGTGAGCTTGGCGATATCCGTCTTGATCAGCACGTCGGACAGCTTGAGATCCTTGTCCTGCAGCACGTCGAGCAGGCCCTTGTCGGCATGGATGCCCAGGTATTCGGGTACGCGCGGCTTGGCGACATCGGCGTCGATCAGCAGCACCGTGCGGTCCATTTCCATCGCCATCGAGATCGCCAGGTTGATGGCGCAGAAACTCTTGCCTTCGCCCGGCAGCGAACTGGTGACCATGATGAGGTTGCCGTTCTTGACCCGGGCCGTGCCCTGGCCGAACGCATTGGCGATGAGCGGCCGCTTGATGATGCGGAATTCCTCGGCAATCTGGCTTTTTTCCGCATCCGGCGCGACCACGCCCATGCGATGCAGGCGCGCCAGATTGATCGATTGCACCTGACTGCCGCCTTCCATCGCAAGGGTGTCCGGCGCGCTGAAAATCGGCTCGACCGGCGTGGCGACAAAGGAAGTCGCATGGCTGTTGCGCTGCTTGTTGAGCGCGTTCTCGATCAGGCTGGCGTCATGACCGGGATCGCCCTGGGGAGCGGGATGCGGCGCCCCCGTGCCTATCTTGCCCGCTGCTTTTTCAATAATGCTCATGGTTTCTCCTAACCGGCGCGCGACACGAGCAGTTGCAGGACCATCACCGCGCCATACGTGGCAATCAGGCTGCCCAGAGCCGCCAGGTACGTCAGCAGGCCCTTGCGTTTGCGGCGGCGGGTTTCATCGGTTTCAACGCGCGAGACGGCACCCAGCAACGGTAGCCCGGTCAGCTCGCGCAGGACACGGCGGTCGGTTACGGTGCGGCGCAGCTGGCTCAGCAGGAAGGCCACCGCGACCCCTGCACCGAGCCCGCCCAGGGTGACCAGCGAGAGCAGCAGCGGGCGATTCGGCCACGCCGGCTGGCTCGGCACGAAAGGCGGATCAATCACGCGAAAGTCGACGGTGTCGGTCTTGCTCTCGACCTCGCCCGACATGGTGACCGACTCACGGCGCTTCAGCAGCGCGTCGTAGTTCTGCCGATAGACGTCGTAATCGCGTGTCAGCTGGGTATATTCCTGCTCCACCTCCGGAATCATGTTGGATGCCTTGCGCAATTCGCCATAGCGGCGCTGATATTCCGCCACGCGTGCGCGCAGGGAGGACACATTGGCGTCCGACTCGGCAATGGAGAGCGTGAGCTGCTGGTAGACGGGATTCTGGATTCGCGTACCTGACGGATCGGCCTTGCGCTTCGCCAGATCGGCTTTCTTTTCCGCCTCCAGCTTTTCGATCAGGCGCTTGGTCGCCTGAACATCGGGATGCAGGTCGGTGTATTGCAGGCGCATCTGATCCATCTGCTTCTGCAGTGCCTGGATGCGGTCGTCGATCTCGCCATTGCTCGCCCCTGCCGCCGCGGCCGCAGTCAGTTCGGGTTCCTCGTCCGCCAGTTGGCGCTTCAGCTGGTCGCGGCGGTTGATCGCCTCCTGCTGGTCCAGTTGAGCCTGCCGCAACTGGGCATTCACATCGGCCAGTTTTGCGTAATAGTCGCCGCCCTGCCCGGGCATCATGCCGATATGCTTCTGCTTGAATACCTTGAGCGCATTCTCGGAATCGGTCAGCTTTTGCTGGTACTGCTGCAACTGTTCCTCGATGAAACGCTGCGAACTGGAAATGTCCTGGCGCGTCTTGCCGAGGCTGGACTCCACGAAAATCGTCAACAGCGATTGCACGACCTTCTTGGCCAGGTCGCCATTGGCATCCTGATAACTGATGGTGTAGAGATTCTCGCGCCCGGCGTCGCCGATGGTAATCTTGCTGGCGAGGCCGTTCAGCATCTGTTCGGTCTGCTCGGGCGTTTTCGCCTTGACGTCGAGGTCGGTCATGCGCGCAACTTTTTCCAGCGTCGGCCGGCTCACCAGCTGACGCGTCATCAGCTTGATCTGCTGCTCGACATTGGGCTCGGCGGCCAGGCCCGACAGCAGCGGTTTCAACAGGGTTTGCGTATCCACATAGACGCGCGCCGACGCCTGATAGCGATCCGGGATCATCATCACCCAGGTCCAGCCGACGATGCATACCAGCCAGGCCACCGCCACGCCCCACCAGCGCCGGTGCCAGGCCGCTTTGGCATAGCCGAGAATTTGTTGCAGCAATTGATCCATGGGGGCGTTCCGCCATCAAGAAGCGCCGCTCGAGGCGGCGCAGATACGTTTTAGAACAGGCTTTCCGGCACGACCAGCACGTCGCCCGGTCGCATGTCGACGTTGGCCGACGTATCGCCGCCGCGCAGCAGATCGTCGAGACGCACGCCGAGACGCTCCTGCTTGCCGTCCTCGGTACGCAGGATGTAGGCCTTGTTGCCCGCGGCGAAATCGGTCAGTCCACCCACCGAAATCATGAGATCGATCAGGCTCATATGCTCGCGGTAGTTCAGCGCCTGCGGCTTGGCCGCCTCGCCCACCACGCGGATCTGCTGATCGAACGGCCCGATGCCGCCGGCGACGATGACGGTGACGATGGGTTCCTGGATGTATTTGCCGAGCGCCTTCTCGATATCGCGCGCCAGCTGGGTGGGAGTCTTGCCGGATGCCTGGATATCCTCGACCAGATTCATGGTCATCTTGCCGTCCGGGCGGACCGGGAAGGTGCCGGAGACTTCGGGATTGCGCCAGACGAAGACCTGGACCGAATCGCCCGGGCCGATCAGGTAGTTCCAGTTGTAGCTTCCCGTCTGCGCAGGGGCGGGCGGATAGGTCGGCGTGCTGGAGCAGCCCGCCATCGCAGCGACGGCCAGCATGACGCCGGCACGTGCGAGATGCTTCTTGATCGTAAACATGTCCATCCTCCCTTATATATGCCATTAATCCGCTGGCATTATGCCAGAGCGGATTATAAAACTGGTGTCAGCGCAAAGACTGCTAGCAATGCGCAGGCCAAAGCAGCTTTCCCCGACAATCCCGGTCCTGCCATGGCTTACGCGCCGGCCATCACGACCGGAACGTCGGCAATTCGACGGCAATGTCGTAAGCCTGCCGCCTGTCGCGCTATCATGCCGGTCATGAGCCCTCCTGAAATCGACAGCCTGGACACCCTGCGCCGGCACATTCGTGAATTCGTTCTGGCGCGTGCCTGGGAGCGTTACCATACGCCCAAGAACCTGGCCATGGCGCTTTCCGTGGAAACGGCGGAACTGCTTGAGCCCTTCCAGTGGCTGACGGCAGAACAAAGCCGGCAGCTCGACCCGACGCAACACGAAGCCGTGCGCCAGGAAATAGCCGATGTGCTGATCTACCTGACCCAGCTGGCCGACATACTGGACATCGACCTGCTCAAGGCCGCCGCCGACAAGCTGGCGATCAATGCCCGCAAGTATCCTGTCGACAAGGCCCACGGCAACGCATTGAAATATTCAGCCTTCCAATCCGATCAAGACAGCCAGAATGACTGATCCGTACTACGAACACCATGTTTTTTTCTGCACCAACCAGCGCGATGACGGCGCCAAATGCTGCGGCGCTTCCGGCGGCCAGCAGATGCGCGACTACCTGAAGAAAAAGGTCAAGCTCGCCAATCTCAACGGCGAAGGCAAGTGCCGCATCAACAGCGCCGGCTGCCTCGACCGCTGCGACGAAGGTCCGCTGCTGGTCGTGTATCCGGAAGGCATCTGGTATACCTACGTGGACGAGTCCGACATCGACGAAATCTTCGAGGTCCATCTCAAACAGGGGCGTATCGTCGAGCGCTTGCAGTTGAAGTGAAACGGCCGGAAGGAACGGCCGCATGAAACGCTACAAGCTGCGTATCCCGGTATCCGTGGGCAAGCTGGAAACCGTGATCGACGACCCCGAGACCGGGCGCCGCGGCCTGATGCTGGTCGCCCATCCGCACCCGCTGCACGGCGGCAGCCTCGACAACAAAGTGGTGACGACACTGGCCAGGGCGGCCAACGAGGCCGGCTGGATCAGCGTGCGGCCGAATTTTCGCGGCGTCGGCATGAGCGACGGCGAATTCGACGCCGGCGTCGGCGAAACCGAGGACCTGCTGGCGGTCGCCCGCTTCGTCGAAGCCAGCTATCCCGGCCTACCATGGGCGCTGGCCGGCTTCTCGTTCGGCGCCTTCGTGCAGCACCGGTTGCGCCAGGAACTCCCCGCGCAGCGCCTGATCCTGGTCGCGCCGGCCGTCACGCTGTATGAGTTCGATCCGGTACCTTCGGACACCGTGGTGATTCTTGGCGAGGCCGACGAGGTCATTCCACCCGCCGCGATGCGGTTGTGGGCCGCGCAGCAGCAGCTTGCGATAAAAGCCATCCCCGACGCCGGACATTTCTTCCATGGCAAGCTGAAAGAACTCAAACAGGCTTTCCTGGAGGCCTGCCCATGCTGAAAGTGCGCGGCCTGACGAAGCGATACGGCGACATCGAAGTGGTGCGCGGTCTCGATCTGGCCGTGCGACGCGGCGAATGCTTCGGCCTGCTCGGCCCCAACGGCGCCGGCAAGACCACCACGCTGCGCCTGCTGCTGGGCCTGCTCGAGCCGGATACAGGCAGCATCGAACTGGCCGGCATCGCGGTGCCGCAGCACGCACGCGAGGCCCGCATGAAGGTTGGCGTGGTGCCGCAGATGGACAACCTCGACCCGGATTTCTCCGTGCGCGAGAACCTGCTCGCCTACGGCCGTTATTTCGGCATGAGCAAGGCCGCCGTCACCGCGCGTGTACCCGAGTTGCTCGATTTCGCCGGTCTCGCCAGCAAGGCCGATGCGCAGATCACCCAGCTCTCGGGCGGCATGAAGCGACGTCTCACGCTAGCGCGTGCACTGGTGCACGACCCCGATATTTTGTTTCTTGACGAACCGACCACCGGGCTCGATCCACAGGCGCGCCACCTCATCTGGCAGGGCTTGCGGCGGCTGATCAATGCCGGCAAGACCATCGTATTGACCACGCACTTCATGGACGAGGCCGAGCGCCTGACCGACCGCCTCGCCATCCTCGACCACGGCCGCATCGTTGCCGAGGGCGCACCGCGCGCATTGATCGAAACGCATATCGAGCCGGCAGTCGTCGAGATCTACGGCGAAAATCTGGCCGACTGGACCCGCGCGCACGCGGCCGCTCTGTGTCAGCGCTCCGAGACCGTCGGCGAAACCCTGTTCTGCTATACCGGCACGTCCGACAGCGTGATCGGCGAACTCAAGCACGCACCGGCGCTGCGCTACCTGCACCGGCCGTCGAATCTGGAAGATGTGTTTCTCAAGCTCACCGGGCGCGATCTGCGGGATTAGCGTGGAAAGCTTTCATTCATCCGCGAAGGACGCGAAGGAACGCGAAGCGGGTTTCAGGAACGCATGCGCATGCCGCCAGACCGTGCGCTGTCTTGAACGCGTGCAGACCAGGGTTTTCTTCGCGCCCCTTCGCGTCCTTCGCGGATAAACAAAAATGCGTTCCAACCTGCGACTCCCCCACCTGTCCTGGCGCTTCATTCCCGTCTGGCAGCGCAACTATCTGGTGTGGAAGAAGCTCGCCATTCCCTCCATCCTCGGCAATCTGGCCGACCCGATGCTGTACATGCTCGGACTGGGCTACGGCCTCGGCAGCCTGCTGCCGGACGTCGGTGGCATGCCCTACCTGACCTTCCTCGCCGCCGGCACCGTCGCCTACAGCACCATGAATGCGGCCACCTTCGAGGTGTTGTATTCGAGCTTCTCGCGCATGCACGTGCAGCGCACCTGGGATGCAATCCTCAATGCGCCGATGACGCTCGACGACGTGATGCTGGGCGAACTGACCTGGGCGGCATCCAAGAGCCTGCTCTCCGGGCTGGCGATCCTGGCGGTGATCTGGGGGCTGGGACTGTACGGAGACTTCTGGATGACGCTGTGGATCGTGCCCGTCGTCGCGCTGGTCGGCTTCTGCTTCGGCGGCATGGGGCTGGTGATGAACGCGGTGTCGCCCAGTTACGACTTCTTTCTCTATTACTTCACGCTGGTGATCACCCCGATGGTGCTGCTGTGCGGCGTGTTTTTCCCGGTATCGCAACTGCCTGCGGCGGTACAGGGCGTATCCGCCTGGCTGCCGCTGACCCACGCCATCGACCTCGCGCGTCCGCTGGTCGTCGGCAACGCGCCCGACCACATCGTGCTGCACGTAATCGCGCTGCTGGTTTACGGCAGCCTCGGCTACGTCGTCGCGCTGGCGCTCACCCGCAAACGGCTCCTGAAATAAGGATGCTGCCGGATGATGCCGCGCTGGTTTGACGGCGTGATGCGACAGGCCCGATCCTAGACACCCGCCGCCTGCTGGTCGGCGTGATAGCTGGAACGCACCATCGGCCCGCAGGCGGCATGCTTGAAGCCCATTGCCAGCGCCTCCTGCTCGAACCGGGCGAAGCGTTCGGGTGTGACAAAACGCAGCACCGGCAGATGATGCGGCGAAGGCTGCAGATACTGGCCGAGCGTCAGCATGTCGACATCGTGCGCGCGCAGGTCGCGCATGACCTGCAGGATCTCGTCGTCTTCCTCGCCCAGCCCCAGCATCAGGCCGGATTTGGTCGGAATGGCGGGATGGCGCGCCTTGAAGTCCCGCAGCAGCTTGAGCGAGTGGGCATAATCCGCGCCGGGACGTGCCGCCTTGTACAGGCGCGGCACGGTCTCGAGGTTATGGTTCATCACGTCGGGAGGCGCGGCATCCAGCCGCTCGAGTGCCGTATCGAGCCGCCCACGGAAATCCGGCGTCAGGATCTCGATCCGCGTTGCCGGCGCGGCCTCGCGCACCGCCGCGATGCACTGTGCGAAATGTCCGGCCCCGCCGTCACGCAGATCGTCGCGGTCGACGCTGGTGATGACCACGTATTTCAGCGCCATCAGCGCGATCGTGTCGGCCAGGTGGCGCGGTTCGTCGACGTCGAGCGGCAACGGCGTGCCGTGGCCGACGTCGCAGAACGGGCAGCGCCGGGTGCAGAGGTCGCCCATGATCATGAAGGTGGCGGTGCCATGACCGAAACACTCGCCCAGATTGGGACACGAGGCCTCTTCGCACACGGTGTGCAGCTTCGCTTCGCGCAGAATGCCCTTCAATCGCGCCACGTTCGGCACGTTCGGTGATTTGGCGCGGATCCAGGACGGCAGGCGCATCCTGGGTTGCGGCACGATCTTGATCGGAATACGCGCGGTCTTGGCTGCGCCTTTGTGCTGAAGCGGGTCTGCCATGGTCTGAATCGGCCGGGAAATGCAATTCCCGGATTTTAGCCTATGCGTCAGGCTGCGCTGACCCTGCTGGCCGCGAGGTGGGCACTCACCCGGCCCGATTGTCGGCCTGAGCGTCCATCCAGATCTGGCAGCCCCTGCTTTTAGCGGCGTCGTGCGCGTCAGGAATAGATCGTGTCCTGCAGGCAACGGACGAGCACCTGCCCTGCTTCGGCCATGGACAGCTTCACGCCGGAATCACGGCATTGCGTCACCCGCATTCCGGCGTAGCCGCAGGGGTTGATGGCGGCAAACGGCCGCAGGTCCATATCAACGTTCAATGCCAGGCCATGGTAGGTGCAGCCGTGCCGGACGCGCAGGCCGAGCGCGGCGATCTTCGCGCCGTCGACATATACGCCCGGCGCACCGGCCAGCCGCGCGGCCGTCACGCCGTGCGCCGCCAGCAGATCGATCACGGCCTGCTCCAGGCGGGTCACCAGTTCGCGGATGCCGTAACCGCGCCGCCGCAGGTCGACCAGCACATAGACCACCATCTGGCCCGGCCCGTGGTAGGTGATCTGCCCGCCGCGGTCGATCGGCACGACCGGAATGTCGGTGGCGGCGATCAGATGCTCGGCCTTGCCGGCCTGCCCCTGGGTGTAGACCGGCGGATGTTCCAGCAGCCAGATCTCGTCCGGCGTGTCGGCCGTGCGCTGCGCGGTGAAGTCCTGCATCGCCCGCCAGGTCGGCGCGTACTCGACCCGCCCCAGCCGCCGAACGATCGCATCGCCGCTATCTGCTCGCCGCTCGCCGCTCGCCATTCAAAGCGCCATTTTCACCCAAGGGTGAGCGGTGATCTCCCGATACAGGGCATCGAGCTGGGCTTTCGAGGTGGCGCGCACCACGCAGGTCACCGACAGGTAATTGCCGCTGCTGGATGCCCGCATCTCGACCGTTTCGGCCCGGAAATCGGGCGCATGGCGCCGTACCAGCTCGACCATGGTCTGGGCAAAGTCGTCGCGCCGCTCGCCCATGATCTTGATCGGGAAGTCGGTGGGAAACCGCAGCAGGGTCTCCGCTTCGCTCATGACCGCATGACCTGTTGTTTGAATGCCTGATACAGCGCATCCATCCGCACGGCCAGCGGACCCGGCACGCCGGCGCCGACCGGCACGCCGTCCAGCGCCACGATCGCCATGATTTCCTTGGTGGATGACGTCATCCAGAGCTCGTCGGCATCGCGCAGCTCGGCGTCGGCAATCGCCCGCACCGCATGCGAGATGCTGTGGGCAGCGGCGAGCTCCAGCACCACGTCGTAGGTAATGCCGGTCAGCATCAGGCTGGACGGCGGCGGCGCCAGGAGCACGCCGTTCTTCACGACGAAGATATTGCTCGCCGCTCCTTCGGTCAGCCAGCCGTCGCGCAGCATCACGGTTTCGGCGCAGTCCGCATCCAGCGCCTGTTGCCGCAGCAGCAGATTGGCCAGTAGGGAAATGGCCTTGATATCGCAGCGCAGCCAGCGGTTGTCGACCGCGCTGATGGCGCAGACACCGGCCGCCTTCTGCGCCGGCGTGGCGGTCACCAGCGGCTGCGCAAACATGAATACGGTCGGTGGCGCACCCTGCGGAAACGCATGATCGCGCAAGGCCTGCCCTTCAGCAGGCGTGCCGCGCGTCACCTGAATATAGAGCGACTGATCGGCGAAATCCTGCCGCGCAATCAATTCCAGGATGCGTTCCCGCCATTCGGTCATGCCGTGCGGATTCGCCAGACGGATGCCGTCCAGGCTGAGCTGCAGACGATGCAGATGCGCGTCGAGCCGGAACGGTTTCCCCGAATACACCGGCACCAGTTCGTAAACGCCGTCGCCGAACACGAAGCCGCGGTCGAGCACCGACACCTTCGCCTCGGCGAGTGGAAGGAACCGGCCGTTCAGGTAGACGTTCATTTCACGAACAGCAGCCGGAACGAGTCCCAGATGCGTCCGAACAGGCCGGCCACGCGGACGCTCTGCAGGGCAACCAGCGGGTACTCGCTAAGGAGTTTGCCATCGAGCGTCAGCCGCAAGGTGCCCAGGCGCTGTCCCTTGTGTAGCGGCGCCATGACGGGTTGTTCGGTCACGACTTCCGCCTTGACGCGCGCGGCACTGCCGCGCGGGACCAGCAGATGGAAATCCTGTTCGAACCCCAGGTCCACAGACGGACGATCGCCGCGATAAACGTCGATGACCTTGACGGTCTGCCGGGCCCGATAAAGCGGCACGCTGTCGAAATTCTCGAAGCCGTAATTCAGCAGCTTCAGGGCGTCCTGCGTGCGCTGCGCATCCGTGCGCGCATCCAGCACCACCGCGATGCGCCGCTGGTCGCCGCGCTGGGCCGAGGCCACGATGCAATAGCCGGCCCGAGGCGTATGACCCACCTTCAGCCCGGTCACCGTTTCGTCGCGCCACAACAGACGGTTGCCGTTGTAGTACGTGACGCCCTGGTAAGGCAGTTCTTTCTGCTTGAAAAAAGGCAGCGACTTCGGGAAATCGCGCGCCAGGGCGCGCCCGAGCAGGGCGAGGTCGCGCGCGCTCGATTCATGGCCCGGCTCGGTAAGGCCGGTCGCATTCATGAAGCGGGTCCGGGTCATGCCCAGCCGCCTGGCCTCGCGATTCATGCGTTCGACGAATGCCGCTTCGCTGCCATCCGCAGCCGTCACCAGCGCGATCGTTGCATCGCTGGCCGACTTGACCAGCATCGCCTGCAGCAGCGTGTCGACGCTGACTTTGTCGTCCGCCTTGAGGAAGATTCGCGAACCGTCCATCTGCGTGGCCGCCGCCGGCACGGTCACCAACTCGCCCAGACTCAGTTTTTTCTTGTTGAGATCACCCAGCAGAACATAGGCCGCCATCAACTGGGTCAGCGAAGCCGGCGCCAGCGGCAGATCGGCCTGGCTGGCTGCCAGTTCGCGTCCGCTCGCCTGATCGATCACGATCCAGGCGCGCGAGGCGATGCTGGGTGGATCCGCCCATGCCGCTGCAGAAAAAATAAATGTCAGCCCCAGCCAGAAGAATCTCATGTTCAGCCTTTTCATTCATCACGCCTGACCAGGACCGCATTCAGGGCGAGACGTTCCCGCACGCGGGCACGGTCGGGCTGCGCCGCATCGTCGCTGGCATACGGTCCAAGCTGCACGCGATGCAGCCCGCCATCCAGCACGACACGCGTCTGGCTGGCGTCGAGATCGAGCTGGCGCTTCAGGCGGTCGAGCAGCTGCTGCGCGTTGTCGGCGCGCGAAAAAGCGCCCACCTGAAGGTAGACGCCGTCTGGCAACGTCCTGATCTGCGTGTCGTAGTTATCGGGGTCGATGCTTTCCACGCGCACCCGGGTGCTGCCGTGTTTCAGGTAACCGAGCTTGTGGGCCGCGGTATACGACAGGTCGATGATGCGTTTGCTGTGAAATGGTCCGCGATCGTTGATGCGCACCACCACCGATTTTCCGCTGGCGAGCGACGTGACCCGCGCGTAGCTTGGAATCGGCAGGGTCGGATGCGCCGCCGTCATGGCATACATGTCGTATGGCTCGCCCGACGAGGTCTTCCTGCCCTGAAAACGGCGGCCGTACCACGACGCCAGTCCTTCCTGGCTGTAGGGCTGACGCGCGGTCTGCGGCGTATACGACTTACCCAGCGCGACATAGGTGCGATTGGCGTACGGAAGCAGGGCTTCCTTGCGCGGCACCGCATCGGGAACGGCATCCAGATTCGCCGGCGGATTCGCCTCCGGGCCGTCGTCGAGGTAATAGCCGCCGCCTTTGGATGCGGGGGGAGTCTGCTTGGCGGGGGGCGTGCTGGTGCATCCGCCGAGCGCAAGGGCAAGGGCAACCATGCCGAGGAGCGATTGGGTTCTCATGACGCTATTTTATCGCGTCAGGATTTATTGAGCTGTCGATGCGTCGCCACACTCATCAGGATGCCCATCCCCAGCAACAGCGTGATCAGCGCCGTCCCGCCGTAACTCATCAACGGCAACGGCACGCCGACCACCGGCAGGATGCCCGACACCATGCCCATGTTGACGAACACATAGGTGAACAGGTTGAGGCTCAGCGTGGCCGCCATCAGCCGCCCGAACTGCGTCGGCGCGCGCGCCGCGATGACCAGGCCGCGCGCGACGATGGCCAGATACAGGCCAATCAGCAGGATTGCCCCGGCATAACCGAACTCCTCGCCGAACACGGCATAGATGAAGTCGGTCGTCCGCTCGGGAATAAAGTCGAGCTGGCTCTGCGTGCCCTGCATCCAGCCCTTGCCGAACAGCCCGCCGGAGCCGATGGCGATGGTCGACTGGATGATGTGATAGCCGGCGCCCAGCGGATCGGATGCGGGATCGAGCAGCATCAGCACGCGCTGTTGCTGGTAGTCATGCATCAGCCCCCACACGACGGGCAGGCTCGCCGCGCCCAGGGCGGCGCCACCCAGAATCACCTTCCACGGCAGCCCGGCAAAGAACAGCAGATAAAAGCCCGAGGCGCCCAGCATCAGCGCGGTTCCCAGATCGGGCTGCCGCAGGATCAGCAGGAACGGCACCAGCAGCAGGACGCCGCCGACCAGAAAATGTTTGGTGTGCAGGATCGCTTCGTTACGCTGGAAATACCAGGCCAGCATCAGCGGCAATGCCAGTTTCAACAGTTCGGACGGCTGGAACGCCATGAATCCCAGATCGAGCCAGCGCCGCGCGCCGTTGCGGATCTCGCCGAACAGCGCCACCCCGACCAGCAGGATCACGCCCGCCACATACAGCGGCGGCCCCACCTTGGACAGCAGATGCGGCGGCACGTTGGCCATCAGCACCATCACCGCCAGCGCCAGTCCCATGTTGACGAGGTGGCCGCTGATGCGCGCCGGACTTTGTCCCGAGGCGCTCACCACCACCGCCAGGCTGATGCCCAGCACCAGCACCACCAGCGTCAGCAGGATGCCGTCCACGTGACGCAGACCGCGCAGGAGCCAGTGGCTAGTCCGAGGCATCGCCTCCCTCCCCTTTCATGTTGCCGGGACGCTTCCCGGTCAGGTAGTAATCGAACACCGCGCGCGCGATCGGCGCCGCCGTGGAACCGCCATGCTCGCCATTCTCGACCATGACCGCCACCGCGATGGTGGGATTTTCGGCCGGCGCATAGGCGATGAACAACGCATGGTCACGATTTTTCCGGGACAGGCTGCCGGCGTCGTAGCGGGCGCCCTGCTTGATACCGACGACCTGGGCGGTGCCGGTCTTGCCGGCAATGGTATAGGGCGCGCCCGCCGCCGACGCGGCGGCGGTGCCGCCTGGCCGCATCGCATCGATCATGCCCTGCCGCACGATGGCCAGATCCTCCGGTTTGATCGCCAGGTTCTCATGCACCACCACGGGCTGCGGTTGCCAGACGTGGGTGAACGGATCGCGCACCGCCTCCACCAGGCGTGGCGCCATCCACTTGCCGTCGTTGGCGAGCATGGCCGTCGCGGTCGCCAGTTGCAGCGGCGTGGTCAGATGGTAGCCTTGACCGATTCCGGCGATCACCGTCTCGCCGGGATACCAGATCTTCTTCCAGCGTCGCTGTTTCCATTCGCGCGAGGGCAACAGGCCGGCGGATTCACCCTCCAGATCAATGCCGGTTTTCTGGCCGAAACTGAAGTGCGTCAGGTAGTCGTGCATGCGGTCGATTCCCATGTCGACCGCCAGCCTGTAGAAATAGGTGTCGCACGACTGCGCAATGGCCCGGCGCAGGTCGACGATCCCGTGGCCGCCGCGCTTCCAGTCGCGGTACTGGTGACTGCTGTTGGGCAGGCTGAAATATCCCGGGTCGACGATGGTGTCGCCGGGTTTGCGTACCCCCAGCTCCAGTCCGGCCAGCCCCATGAACGGCTTGATCGTCGAACCGGGCGGGTACAGGCCGCGCAGTACGCGGTTCACCATCGGCCGCTCGGGCGATTCGTTGAGCGCCTTCCAGGTCTCGGGGTCGATGCCATCGACGAACAGGTTGGGATCGAATCCCGGCTTGCTCACCAGCGCCAGCACGCCGCCGGTATGGGGGTCGAGCGCCACCAGCCCGCCCGTGTAGTCGCCGAATGCGTGCTCGGCCACCGCCTGCAATCCCTCATCCAGATACAGACGCAAATCCTTGCCTGGCACCGGGGGAATCCGCGACAGGGTGCGGACCGCCCGGCCGCTGGCATCGATTTCCATCTGGTCGAACCCGGTACGGCCATGCAACAGGGTTTCGTAGCTCTGCTCCAGCCCCGTTTTGCCGATGTGGGCCGTGCCGCGGTAATTCTCTTCGCGCCCGGATTCACGCAGCTTGTTGAGATCACGGTCGTTGATCCGCCCGATGAACCCGACCACGTGCGCCATGCCGAACCCGGCCCGATAGTTGCGGAACAGCCGCGCCTTCACTTCCATTCCCGGCAGGCGATAGTGGTTGGCCGCCAGAATCGCGACCTCCTCGTCGGTCAGCCTGCTTTTCAGCGGCACCGATTCAAACTCGTGCGATTCGGCGAGGAGGCGCCGGAAACGTCGCAACTCGCCTGGCGTGATCTCGATAAGCTTGCCCACTTCGGCCAGCGTGGCCTCCAGTTCGCGGGGCTGCGCCCGTGCCAGTTCGAGCGTATAGGCTGAATAGTTCTCCGCCAGAATGCGGCCTTTGCGGTCCAGGATCAGTCCACGGTTGGGTGCCACGGGCACCTGGGTGATGCGGTTGTTTTCCGCCCGCTGGATGTAGTAATCGTGCTGCGTGATCTGCAGATAGAAGGCCCGGCCCAACAACGCCGACGCGAGCAGCACGACAAAAATTCCGCCTGTTTTCAGCCGCCCATGGAATCGGGCCAGTTCGCGATCCAGGTTTTTTATCTGTGTGACGAGGGGCATGTCCGGCTCAAGCCCGATTCTGGGCGCCCTTGCCATGCCACAGACGCACGAACAGGGCGACCAGATACCACAGCACGGTGCTGCTCAGTACCGGAATGAGCATGCCCAACCCGGTCGGCGGGTTGACGGCAATCCAGCCGACCAGCAAGACCATCAACTGCACACCCAGCAGGAGCGGAAACATTTGCGCAGCCTGTCGGAAAGGATCGAATTGCAGCAGGCGCAGGCGCAAATACAGCACGACGTACACCCCGATCGCATAGGCGATGGCATGCTGGCCGAACACCGCGCCATCCTGGAAATCGGCCAGCAGGCCGAAAAAGAACGCCGCACCGAAGCCGATGCGCTCGGGTTGATGCAAGGCCCAGAAGAGCACGGCGACCAGCACGAAATCCGGCCGCACGATCAGCGCCCAGCCGGACCAGGGCAGTTGCTCCAGCAGGACTGCCAGAACCAGGCTGCCGAGAATGCGGCGCCAGCTGCCGCCGGCGTGGGCCGACACGTTCATTGCGTGGTCACCGGCGGTTCGGCAACCAGCACCAGCACGCTGCGGGAGCGGTCCAGGCCTGCCAGCGGCGCGCACTCCACCCGCAGATAGGGACTGGCTTGCGAGCGGGATACCCGGTTGATGGTCGCGACGGGAATACCGGCCGGATACACCCGGTCGATGCCCGAGGTCAGCAGGCGATCGCCCGCCCGGAGATCGGTCTGCGACGGCATGTAGCGCAGTTCCATCTGGCCGTGCCCGGTTCCCGCCGCCAACCCGCGCTGACCGGTCCGCTCGACGAACACCGGCGTCAGCTGTTCGGTGCTGCTGACCAGCGTGACCTCGCTCGAGCCGGGATACACATTTGTCACCTGTCCTACCAGGCCACCTGCATCGACCACTGGCAGACCGGTGCGCAGCCCCGCGTCGCTCCCCTGGTCCAGCGTGATGCGCTGGGCAAACCAGTTGTGCCCCTGGTACAGGAACGCGGCGTGCACGACTTTCTGGCCCGGGCGATGCTGCAATTTCAGCAGGGCGCGCAACTCGGCATTTTCCCGGGCCATCTCGGCGCCACGGCTCACGCCGAGCATCAATTGCGCCCGTTCAGCCAGCAGGGCGTCGCGTTCATTCTGCAGGAGACGATGACGGGTAAAGAACCCCGCGAGTTCGGCCGCGACGCTGGCAGGAACCCGCATGACTTCGCGCACCGGTTGCAGCATCAGGGAAAAGCCGCTGCGCAGGCCGTCGAGCGCGTGATAGCGGACATCGACCACCACGCAGGTCAAACCGATCAGGAGCCAGATCATCAGGCGTGCCGTCGGCCCGAGCCGACGGGCGAACATGAGCTGACCCGGCATGGCCATCAGCAGTCCCGGTCGGCCACGACTGCGTTCACTCGTTGGTGAACACCGACGCCAGTTTGTCCATTTCCTCGAGCGCGCGGCCCGATCCGCGCACCACGCAGGTCAGCGGATCGTCGGCGACGATCACCGGCAGACCGGTCTCCTCCATCAGCAGACGGTCGAGGTCGCGCAACAGCGCGCCGCCGCCGGTCAGCACCATGCCCTTCTCGGCGATGTCGGCGCCGAGTTCGGGCGGCGTCTGCTCCAGCGCCTGCTTGACCGCGCTCACAATCGCATTGAGCGGCTCGGTCAGCGCTTCGAGGATTTCGTTGGACGACACGTTGAAGCTGCGCGGCACGCCTTCGGCGAGGCTGCGGCCTTTCACTTCCATTTCCAGCACTTCGGCGCCGGGGAAGGCCGACCCCATCTTTTTCTTGATCAGTTCGGCGGTGGCCTCGCCGATCAGCATGCCGTAGTTGCGGCGGATATAGCTGATGATCGCATCGTCCATGCGGTCGCCGCCGGTGCGCACCGAGTTGGCATAGACCACGCCGCCGAGCGAGATCACCCCGACCTCGGTGGTGCCGCCGCCGATGTCGACCACCATCGAGCCGGTCGCCTCGGCCACCGGCAGGCCGGCGCCGATCGCCGCCGCCATCGGCTCCTCGATCAGGTAGACCTGACGCGCGCCGGCGCCGATCGCCGATTCGCGGATCGCGCGACGCTCGACCTGGGTCGAACCACACGGCACGCAGATGATGATGCGCGGACTGGGGCGCATCATGCGGGTGTCGTGCACCTTCTTGATGAAGTACTTGAGCATCTGTTCGGTGACGGTGAAATCGGCGATCACGCCGTCTTTCATCGGCCGGATCGCCTGCAGGTTGCCCGGCGTTCGGCCCAGCATCAGCTTGGCTTCCGCCCCCACCGCCTGCACCGTGCGTTTGCCGCCCGCCGCCGCGTCGGTGCGGATCGAAACCACCGAGGGCTCGTCCAGCACGACGCCCCGGTCACGCACATAAATCAGCGTGTTGGCGGTACCGAGATCGATAGCGAGATCGGTCGAGAAATAACGGGTCAGGAACTTGAACATAGTGGCGGCAGCACCCGCGCCAGGCGGGCGAAAGGGCAGAAAAAACAAGGGGGCTATGATACCCTAACGCGCTTCGTTCCCGTAAGACATTCAGGTGCTTCCATGTCCCTCACCCCGGACGACGTCAAGCGCATCGCTCGCCTTGCGCGCATAGAAACCAGCGATGCCGAGGCGCAGGCCACGCAGGCGCAGCTCAATACCATCTTCGATCTCATCGCCACCATGCAGGCTGTGGATACCCATGGCGTTGCGCCAATGGCCCACGCGCAGGAGGTTCATCAGCGCCTGCGCGACGACGTCGTGACCGAAACCGACCGCCACGCCGCCTTCCAGGCCGTCGCGCCGGCGGTCGAGAACGGCCTGTATCTTGTGCCCAAAGTCATCGAATAAGCCATGTCCGACACGTCTCTTTCCACGCTTGCCGCGCAACTCGCCGGCAAACAGCTCTCCAGCCGCGAACTGGCCCAGACCTATCTCGACCGCATCGACGCGCTGAACCCGTCGATCAACGCCTTCATCACGGTGGACGCCGGCAAGACGCTGGCTGAGGCCGCCGCCGCCGATGCCCGCATCGCTGCCGGCCAGGCCGGCCCGCTGACCGGCATTCCGGTGGCGCACAAGGACATTTTCTGCACCGACGGCTGGCTCACCACCTGCGGCTCGAAAATGCTGCACAACTTCGTCGCGCCCTACGATGCCCACGTGATCCAGCGTTTCAAGGCGGCCGGCATGCCGTCTTTGGGCAAGACCAACATGGACGAGTTCGCCATGGGCTCATCCAACGAAACCAGTTATTTCGGCGCTGTGAAGAATCCGTGGGACACCGCCCGCGTGCCCGGCGGCTCGTCGGGCGGCGCCGCCGCCTGCGTCGCCGCGCGCATGGCGCCGGCCGCGACCGGCACCGACACCGGCGGCTCGATCCGCCAGCCCGCCGCGCTGTGCGGCATCACCGGTCTGAAGCCGACCTACGGCCTGGTGTCGCGCTACGGCATGATCGCATTCGCCTCCAGCCTCGACCAGGCCGGGCCGATGGCGCGCTCGGCCGAGGACTGCGCGCTGCTGTTGAACGTCATGACCGGCTTCGACCCCAACGATTCGACCAGCCTCGACCGCGAGAAAGAGGATTACACGCGCGACCTCGAGCAGCCGCTGGCCGGCCTGCGCGTCGGCCTGCCGCGCGAATTTTTCGCCGAAGGCCTCAATAACGACGTCGCAGCGGCCGTCGAGGCAGCGGTGGAAGAGTTGAAGAAACTCGGCGCCACCACCGTCGAGATCTCACTCGCCAACTCGAAACTGGCGATTCCGGTCTACTACGTGCTGGCGCCGGCCGAGGCCTCGTCCAACCTGTCGCGCTTCGACGGCGTGCGCTATGGCTACCGCGCCCCCGAATACGCCAACCTCGACGACATGTACTGCAAGACCCGCGCGCAGGGCTTCGGCGCCGAAGTGAAGCGGCGCATCCTGATCGGCGCTTACGTGCTCTCGCACGGCTATTACGACGCGTATTACCTGCAGGCACAGAAAATCCGCCGCCTGATCGCCGATGATTTCACCGAAGCCTTCAAGACCTGCGACATGATTCTCGGCCCGACCGTACCCGGCACCGCATTCAGGCTCGGCGAAAAATCCGGCGACCCGGTCGAAATGTATCTCAACGACCTCTACACCATCCCCGCCAACCTCGCCGGCCTGCCCGGCATGTCGCTGCCGTGCGGCTTCGATTCGCAAGGCCTGCCGATCGGCCTGCAGCTGGTCGGCAATTATTTCAGCGAGGCGAAAATGCTTAATGTCGCGCATCAGTACCAGCGCGTCACCGACTGGCATGCGCGCGCGCAAACGATTCAGGGTGCGTTATGAGCACCCTGTCGAATGGGCATGTCGTGTACATTCTGTCTGTCGTGAACATCCGCAACGTCACGCAGCGGGAGGATGCGCACTTTGAGCGATGAGGAGATTCGCAGGATTGAAGACAAACCTGGCGATGGGATTTCCCGGTACGACGGCATCCTCACAAGCATTCAGCGTGCCGAACCCCAGATTGTGGAGACAAACAACAATGAAGAATAAATACGCATTTCCTTTTTGCGGGAGAAGTCCTGCAAGCACACATGGAGATTCCGCGAAATGAAGTTAGAAACCGTCCCACTCCCGGACACGCTGCCTCTGGGTGAATCGGCCCTATTCGAAGGCGACGCGCTCAAAGTCTTGCAGCGCCTGCCGTCGAAAGCGGTGCAGTGCGTGGTGACCTCGCCGCCTTACTGGGGGATGCGCGACTACGGCATTGTTTCGCAAATCGGGCTTGAGGAAACCCTTCCACAGTTTCTCAACCGGCTGGTGGCAGTGTTCGCCGAGGTCAGGCGCGTACTGCGCGACGACGGGGTGTTGTGGCTCAACATAGGTGATGGTTACACCAGTGGCAATCGCGGCTACCGGGCGCCAGACAAGAAAAACCCGGCACGTGCGATGAACGTGCGCCCCGATACGCCAGAGGGTCTCAAACCCAAGGATTTGCTTGGCCTGCCTTGGCGACTCGCGTTCGCTTTACAGGAAGACGGCTGGTATCTGCGCAGCGACATCGTCTGGGAAAAACCCAACGCCATGCCCGAGAGCGTCAAGGACAGACCCAGCCGCAGCCATGAATTCCTGTTCATGTTGACCAAGTCGGAACGCTACTTCTATGACTACGAGGCGTCGAAAGAAGCAGCCGCCAACGGTAGCCGCCGCAACCGCCGCTCGGTCTGGAGCGTCAACACCCAGGCCACGCCGCACGCGCACTATGCAGTGTTCCCGCTCGCACTCGTCGAGCCCTGCATCCTCGCAAGCACGCGGCCCGACGATTTCGTTCTCGACCCTTTTTTCGGCTCGGGCACTGTGGGTCTGGCGTGCCAGCGCCTGAGCCGGCGTTTCGCCGGGATCGAGCTGAATCCGGAATACGTGGAACTCGCCCTGAGCCGCCTCACTACGCTGACCCACAACGTGGTTCGCCTCAAGGCCGCGTAAGCATGTTCGATTTTCCCGCACCCAACCAGCAAATCGGCTTTTCACTCGTTCTTACGCAGGCGCGCGGCCTGTTTTTGCAAGAAGCGCTAGGCTCAGCCGTCGAGGCGCTCGATATCGCGCAACTGGATCGCGAGCTTGCCCGCTATGCGCCGAAGAAAGCGCTTGCCACCTTGGCTCGTCATGGACTGCGCGGCGAGTTGATTTTCGTCGTGCCACGCGTTCTAAACGCAAACCCGCGCCTGCTCGCCTACTATCGGCTGTTGCTCGGCTACAGCCAGAAGGAGTTTTACACTCGCGCCACCGGCGCTTCAGCTTTCAAGGCGCTCGAAGCCAGCGGCAACTTAAGCGTCAAGGCTGCATCTTCGTTACCTGACTTGTGTTCGGCACTCAATCAGGCCGCAGCCTTGCTCGTCGAAGGTCTAGGTGCAGAAGCAATCACACGAAGTCTGCTCGACGACCTGGCGCTGCTGACTTTCGGCCCACAATTGCGTGGCGGCGCGAATGTGCGACGCGGCGGCGATGCAACACAAAGGGTATTTAAACTTATTCATGGCATCGTCAAGAAAGCGGTGGTTGGTCAGCAGGGCAACCGCATTGAGGTCAAGAACGCCGCGCGCCGCACCGTACTGATCGAGTTCGCCGCCGATCCGGATTTGATTATTCGCGAGCGTCTGGCCAAAGGCGGCTATCGCAACATCGTCGCTATCGAAATCAAGGGTGGCACGGATTTCTCCAACATTCACAACCGCTTGGGAGAAGCCGAGAAAAGTCACCAGAAGGCGCGCGCCAACAGCTTCACGGAATGCTGGACAGTCATCAACGTGGCTCGCTTCGACGAAACCAAGGCCGCGCAGGAATCGCCCAGCACCGATCGCTTCTATCAACTCGCGCTGCTGGAAAACGCAAAGAGTGAAGCCTTTTAGGATTTCAGAGAACGCATCGTCGCCCTGACAGGTATCAAAGACTAGGAATACGTCATGAAGTGGGAAACCGTCATCGGGCTGGAAGTCCACACCCAGCTCGCCACGAAGTCGAAGATCTTCTCGGGCAGCAGCACCGCCTTCGGCGCCGCGCCCAACACGCAGGCGAGCGCGGTCGACATCGCGCTGCCCGGCGTGCTGCCCGTGCTGAACAAGGGCGCGGTCGAATGCGCGATCAAGTTTGGCCTCGCCATCGGCGCGACGCTCAACCGCGTCAACGTATTCGACCGCAAGAACTACTTCTACCCTGACCTGCCCAAGGGTTACCAGATCAGCCAGCTGGCGAAGCCCATCGTCGAGGGCGGCGCGCTCAAGATCG
>CAYVOR010000006.1:0-74403 GCA_964452995.1 uncultured Thiobacillus sp. | reverse complement strand
TCGACGATCGCCGTCTTGCCCACGCCCGGCTCGCCGATCAGCACCGGGTTGTTCTTGGTGCGCCGCTGCAGGATCTGGATCGAGCGGCGGATCTCGTCGTCGCGCCCGATCACCGGGTCGAGCTTGCCGTCGCGCGCGCGCTGGGTGAGGTCAAGCGTGTATTTGGCGAGCGCCTCGCGCTGGCCTTCGGCTTCCTGCGACTGCACGGCTTCGCCGCCACGAACGGCCTGGATCGCCTGTTCCAGCGCGGCCTTCTGCGCGCCGTGCTGCTTCAGCAGGCGGCCGGTTTCACCCTTGTCGTCGAGCGCCGCCAGCAGGAACAACTCGGACGCGATATAGGCGTCGTTGCGCTTCATCGCTTCCTTGTCGGTCAGGTTCAGGAGGTTGTTGAGTTCGCGCGAGATGCTCACCTCGCCGCCCTGGCCTTCGACCTTGGGCAGGCGGGTCAGCGCCTGGGTCAGCGAGGCTTTGAGCGCCGGCACCTGGACCCCGGCGCGCGACAGGATGGCGGCCGCGCCGCCGCCTTCCTGGTTCAGCAGGGCCAGCAGCAGATGTTGCGGCTCGATGTAGGCATGGTCGCCGCCGATGGCCAGGCTTTGCGCATCGGAGAACGCCTGTTGGAACTGGGTGGTGAGCTTGTCAAAACGCATAAGTAGCCTCGTGCTGAGTTATATTCAATGCCGACCAAATAGAGGCGTTTCCGCCCATTTCAACCCGTCATATCCTGATTAAAGACCAGTCATGTCCGATTTGCTTGTTTCCGCTGTCGAAATCGATGTTTCCCGTGCGTTGACCGAGGATGTCGGCAGCGGCGACCTCACCGCCCAGCTCATTCCGGCGACACAGACCGCCCGCGCCCGCGTCATCACCCGCGAGCCCGCCGTGATCGCCGGCAGGCCGTGGTTCGACGCCTGTTTTCGCGCGCTCGACCTCGGCTGCGTCATTGACTGGCGCGTTAACGAAGGCGCGCCAGTCGCGGCCGGCAGCGTGCTGGTCGAGCTCGGCGGCAATGCACGCGCGCTGCTGACCGCCGAGCGGCCGGCGCTGAATTTTCTGCAGACGCTGTCGGCCGTCGCCACGGCCACCCGACCTTATGTCGAGGCGGTTCGCGGCACCCGCGCCGCCATCCTCGACACCCGCAAGACCCTGCCCGGCCTGCGCATGGCCGAGAAATACGCGGTGCGCGTGGGCGGCGGGCAGAACCAGCGCGCCGGGCTGTACGACGGCATCCTGATCAAGGAAAACCATATCGCGGCGGCAGGCGGCATCGCGCCGGTGCTGGAAGCGGCATTCAGGCTGGCCGAAGGAAAAGCCAGCGTGCAGATCGAGGTGGAAAGCCTCGACGAACTGGAGCAGGCGCTGGCCGCCGGCGCACCGCTGATCCTGCTCGACAATTTCAGCCTCGACGACATGCGCCGCGCGGTGCAGCTTACCCACGGCCGCGCCCTGCTCGAAGCCTCCGGCAATATCACGCTGGACACCGTGCGTGCGGTGGCCGAGACCGGCGTTGACCGCATTTCCGTCGGCAGCCTCACCAAGCACATCCGCGCGGTGGACCTGTCGATGCGCATCGAGACCGTGTGAGCGCGCCGGCCGCAATCCATATCGCGCGCACCCGCTACGACGACCCGGTGCACGCTGCGGCGCTGGTCGGTCTGCTGGATGCCTATGCGCGCGAACCAGTAGGCGGCGGCAAACCACTCAGCGACTTCGCCCGCGCCAATCTGGTCGACGAACTTGCAGCGCGCCCCTTCGTCTTCAGCGTGCTGGCGTTCGACGGCGAAATGCCGGTGGGCCTCGTCAACGCCATCGAAGGCTTTTCCACCTTCGCCTGTCGACCGCTGGTCAACGTGCACGATGTCATCGTGCTGCCCAGCCATCGCGGGTGCGGTATTGCCGTAAAGCTGTTTGCCGAGGTCGAGGCCATCGCCCGCGAACGCGACGCCTGCAAGCTGACGCTCGAAGTTCTCTCTGGCAACCATGCCGCGCGTTCGCTCTATGAAAAGCTGGGCTTCGACGACTATCGGCTCGACCCCGCCATGGGCGAGGCGCAGTTCATGCAGAAATGGCTGGACGATTGATCCGGCACACATCAAATCCAACCACCGTTCGGCCTGAGCCTGTCGAAGGCCAAGCGCCCGCCCGTGTTTCGACAGGCTCAACACGAACGGACGCCTGGATAGCCGTAAAGCGTGTACTTGCCGCACTGGCCCTGGCGTACGCCGTCTGGCTACCGCATCCGGCGTCGGCCGATGCCGCGCCCGCGATGCTGCTGGCCGAAGTCTACGCCGCCGACGTCGACGTCACGCAATACTGGGTCAGCGAGAAATTCGACGGCGTGCGCGCCCAGTGGGACGGCCATGCCCTGCGCTTTCGCGGCGGCGGCCGCGTGCCGGCGCCGGCGTGGTTCACTGCCGGCTTCCCGGCGACGCCGCTCGACGGCGAGCTCTGGATCGGGCGCAATCAGTTCGATGCGATCTCAGGCACGGTGCGAAAACTCGAACCCGTGGATGCCGAATGGCGGCAGGTGAAATATCTGATATTCGAATTGCCCGGCGCGGACGGCGATTTCAGCGCACGCGTCCTGCAGATGCAAACGCTCGTTGCGCAGGCCGGCGTACCCTGGCTGCAGGCCGTCGTGCAGGCCCGCGTGGCCGACCGGGACGCGTTGAAGAAGCGGCTCGATACGGTGATACGCCAGCACGGCGAAGGCCTGATGCTGCACCGTGCCGATGCACCCTACCTCACCGGGCGCAGCGACGTGCTGCTGAAGCTCAAACCCTGGCTGGACGCCGAAGCCATCGTCGCCGGTTACGTCCCCGGCCAGGGCAAGTACCAGGGCATGACCGGCGCGCTGATGATGGAAATGCCGGACGGCAAACGCTTCAGGATCGGCAGCGGCCTCTCCGACGCGCTGCGGCGTCAGCCGCCGCCACTCGGCACGCGCATCACCTATCGCTACCAGCAACTGACGAAAAAAGGCCTGCCGCGCTTTCCGCGCTATCTGCAGGTGCGCGAAGATTTTTAGGAAATACCGCTGCGGGGTACTCGTCTCGCGCCCATCCCGCGTAGCCTGGATACAGCGCAGCGAAATCCGGGATGAGTTATCGAAACCCATTCCCCGGATTCCGTTTCATTCCATCCGGGCTACGCTTGCTGGTTCATGAACAAACGGCCTTTTTCAAAGTGAGTCAACGGCGTTTGCGTAGCGGTCGCTCATGCAGGCTTCGTGCAAGACGCATAGCTGTTAATTCGCCGACAACTGACGGCGTATGGTTCTTATTAATGAAGCAACCACACCGGCAAGCTTAGGCGCAGCGGAAACGACAGCAGGCCAGCCAAGGCCACCAGCGCTCAATCCAGCCAGATCAGCGACGCCATGCGCCCGGTCAGGCCATCGCGGCGGTAGGAATAGAAGTGGTCGGCTTCGCTGAAGGTGCAGCGCCCGCCGCCGTAAATGGCTTCCACGCCGGCATGGCTGAGTCGGATGCGCGCAAGCTGGTAGAGGTCGGCGAGCCATTTGCCGGGTGCCGCCGCCGGGTGCGGAAGGAAAGCAGCGGCGGCCTCGGGATGCTGCGCGACAAACGTCCCGCGCACCTCGTCGCCGACTTCGAAGGCCTGTGGGCCGATGGCCGCGCCCATCCAGGCGAGAATTTCGTTCGGAGGCACCCGCATCGCGGCGACGGTGGCCTCCAGCACGCCGCCGGCGAGCCCGCGCCAGCCGGCATGGGCGGCGGCTACGACGCCGCCGGCGCGGTCGCAGAACAGCACCGGCAGGCAGTCGGCGGTCAGCACGGCGCAGACCTGCCCGGGCTCGCGTGTGAAGGCGGCATCGGCTTCGGGGTTGAGGTTGGGTTCGCGGCCGAGTTCGACCACGCGGGCGCTGTGCACCTGCCTGAGCCATCCTGGCTCCATGGGCAACTGCTGGCGCAGACGCGTACGGTTGGTCGCGACATGGGTTGGATCGTCGCCGACATGGTCGCCGAGGTTGAGGCTCGCCCAAGCAGCCTGGCTTACGCCTCCAGTTCGGGTAGTCATCAGGCTTCTGACCCGCGCGGACGCAGGCCAGTCGGGAACGATCAGGTTCACCTGGCCCAGTCGGTGTTTGCTCGCAGTGCTGCCAGGAGCGAGGCAAAGTCAGGCGGCAACGGGCATTCCCACTGCATGAATTCCCGGGTGACCGGATGGATCAGGCCCAGCCGTTCCGCATGCAGCGCCTGACGCGGGAAAGGAATCTTGAGATGACTGCGCCGGCTGGCACTGTAGACCGCTTCGCCGACCAGCGGGTGGGCGATATGCTGCATGTGCACGCGGATCTGATGGGTGCGACCGGTTTCCAGACTGCAGCGCAGCAGGGTGATTCCGGGAAAGCGCTCGACCACGTCGTAGTGCGTGACCGCCTCCTTGCCCATGCTGTGCACGGTACGCTTGGTGCGGTTGTGCGGATCGCGCGCCAGCGCTGCGTTGACGGTGCCCGCGTGGTCGACCTCGCCGTAGACCAGGGCCAGGTAGTCGCGTTTGACGGTGCGTGCCTGCAACTGGTGCACCAGGTCGGTGTAGGCCTTCAGCGTCTTGGCGACGACCAGCAGGCCCGAGGTGTCCTTGTCGAGCCGGTGCACGATACCGGCGCGCTGCAAGTCGGCCACCTGTGGCACCCAATGCAGCAGCGCATTCAGCAGCGTGCCGTGACGGTTGCCGCTGCCGGGGTGGACCACCAGGCCGGCCGGCTTGTTGACCACCATCAGCATGGCGTCCTCGAACACCACGTCGAGCGGAATCGCCTCGGGCGCATCGGGCATGGCGTTCGGGTCGGGCTCGACCTCGACCCGCACCGACTCGCCGCCGCTGACTTTCATCTTGGTCGTGCCCCAGGAATCGTCCACCGCGATCTTGCGCGCGCGGATCCAGTTCTGAATGCGGTTGCGCGAAAATTCCGGCAGCAGGGCCGACAAGGCCTGGTCCAGACGCTGGCCGCCCTGTTCATCGGGGATTACCAGCTCGCGGACGCCGTCCCCGGTATTTCCCTTATAATCGTCCGACAAATTTTCTGTGTCTTTTCCCATGCTTAAGCAATGTTCATCCGGTTTCAACGCTTTCAATCGGGTTTTGGGTTGTGTACTGCTCGCTGCCACGCTCACCCTGGGCGGCTGCGGCCTGTTGCCTGAGGTCAAGGACGAAACCGCAGGCTGGTCGGCGCAAAAACTCTACTCCGAAGCCAAGGATAATCTCAATGACGGCAACTACCAGCGCGCCGTCAAACTATTCGAGACGCTGGAGGCGCGCTATCCCTTCGGTCGCTATGCCCAGCAGGCGCAACTGGAAGTAGCCTATGCCTATTACAAGGATAACGAACCGATTTCGGCCATTGCCGCATGCGATCGTTTCATCAAGCTGCACCCCAATCACCCTAACGTCGATTACGCCTACTATCTGAAGGGCCTGGCGAATTTTAACGACGATCTGGGGCTGCTGGGCAACCTGGTCGAGCAGGACATGAGCGAACGCGATCCCAAGGCTGCGCGTGACGCGTTCCTGGCCTTCAAGGAACTGGTCACGCGTTTCCCCGACAGCAAATATGCCGATGACTCGACCGACCGCATGAAATACCTGATCAATGCGCTGGCCGGCAACGAAGTTCACGTCGCCCGCTATTACATGAAGCGCAAGGCCTGGGTGGCCGCTGCCAACCGTGCCCAGGTCGTGCTGAAGAACTACCCCGAGGCGCCTGCCCTGGAAGAAGCACTGGGTATCATGGTGGTGGCCTATGACAAGCTGCATCTCACCCAACCGCACGACGATGCGCTGCGCGTATTGAAACTCAACTTCCCCCAGAGCAAGTATCTCCAGGGCGTGGCCATCAAGGACAAGTCGTGGTATCGCTTCTGGTGAAGCGGGGCCCGGACTGAATCCGGCTTGCCCCGGCCCGCGCACGAACCGGGATCAGACCGCCGCTTCGCCCGACTCGCCAGTGCGAATCCGTACCACCTGCTCCACCGCCGTCACGAAAATCTTGCCGTCGCCGATCTTGCCGGTGCGCGCGGCGCCGGTGATCGCCTCCATCACCCGTTCCACCAGGCTGTCGGCCACCACCACCTCCAGTTTCACCTTGGGTAGAAAATCGACCACGTATTCGGCGCCGCGATAGAGTTCGGTGTGGCCTTTCTGGCGCCCGAAGCCTTTGACCTCGGTGACGGTCAGCCCGGTCACGCCGATGTCGGACAGCGCTTCACGCACTTCGTCCAGTTTGAACGGCTTGATGATGGCTTCGATTTTTTTCATGACAGTTCTCCTTCAGGTCGGTATTTCGAGGTAATCGGATAGCGCCGGTCTTTTCCAAAGTTGCGCGGCGTGATGCGGGGTCCGGGCGGCGCCTGGCGGCGTTTGTATTCGGCGAGATCGACCAGGCGGATAACCTTGCGCACGACGGCGGCGTCATGGCCCGCTGCGACGATGTCGCGCGCCGGCAGGTCGCGTTCGACATAGGCCGCAAGGATGGCGTCGAGCACGTCGTAGGGCGGCAGGCTGTCCTGGTCGGTTTGATCAGGACGCAATTCGGCGGATGGCGGGCGATCGATGATGCGCTGCGGAATGACCTGCGAGAGGCCATTGCGGTAATTCGCCAGCCGGTACACCCGCGTTTTCGCCACGTCCTTCAGCACCGCAAAACCGCCCGCCATGTCGCCGTACAGGGTGGCATAGCCAACCGCCATTTCGCTTTTGTTGCCGGTGGTCAGCACCAGCGTACCGGACTTGTTGGACAGCGCCATCAGCAGCGTGCCGCGCACACGCGCCTGCAGGTTCTCTTCCGTCGTGTCGGCAGTCTGGCCGGTGAATTCGCCGGCCAGTTGCGACACGAAAGCCTCGTATATCGGCTTGATGGCAATTTCTGAATAGCGCACGCCAAGCCGCTTCACCATGTCGCGCGAGTCGTCAACGCTGATACTGGCCGTGTAATCCGACGGCATCATCACCGCGTGCACCCGCTCGGGGCCGATTGCATCGACCGCGATCGCCAGCGTCAGCGCCGAATCGATGCCGCCCGACAGGCCCAGATGCACGCCCCTGAAACCATTCTTGCCGACGTAATCGCGCACTGCCAGCACCAGCGCATCGTAGACGGCCGCCTCCTCGTCCGGCAAGGCCTGCTGCGGCCCGCTGCAGCGGTTTTTCTCAATCTCGACATAGAACAGGTCAGCTTGCCAGGCCGGACACTGTACGGCGACCTTGCCGTCTGCATCCAGCACAAACGACGCACCGTCGAACACCAGTTCGTCCTGTCCTCCCACCATGTTTGCATAGACGATGGGCAGGCCAGTCTCGGACTGGCGCGCACGCGCCATGGCAAGCCGCTCGCGTTCCTTGTTGAGGTGGTACGGCGAGGCATTCGAAACCAGCAGCCACTCGGCGCCAGCTTCCAGCGCGCGCGTCGCAGGCCCCGGCTCCCATATGTCGCCGCAGATATTGAGGCCGAAGGTCAGATCGCCGCAGGTGAATACGCACGTGGCGACACCGCTGTCGAACACGCGCCGTTCATCGAAGACGGAATGATTCGGCAGATGGTGCTTGCGATACACCCGCTCGACGTGACCGCCGCGCAACACCGCTACGGCATTGAACAGGCTGTCGTCGCTGCGCTCGGGATAGCCGACGATCAGCGCGAGTTCCGGTGGCGCATCGGCCGCCAGTTGCCGGACAGCCGCTGCGCAGGATGCCGTGAAATCGTGGCGCAGCACCAGGTCTTCAGCCGGATAGCCGCAGATCGACATTTCGGGCGTGAGCAGCAGGGCAGCGCCGGCGGCATGCGCGTCGTTCGCCGCGGCCAGCAGCCGCGCCGCGTTGCCGGCGATGTCGCCGACCGTGAGATTGAGTTGGGCGATGCCGAGTTTCATCAGGCAGGCTTCATCGCGCCGCGAGCGCCTGCCGCACCGCTTCGCCCAGCCCGGCCGGGCTTGCCGCGACGACGACGCCGGCCGCTTCCAGCGCACGGATCTTCGCGTCGGCCGTGCCGGCGCCGCCGGCGATGATCGCGCCGGCGTGACCCATGCGCTTGCCCCTGGGCGCGGTGCGGCCGGCAATGTAGGCGGCCACGGGTTTCTTCATGTTCGAGCGGATGTACTCGGCGGCCTCTTCCTCGCGGCTGCCACCGATCTCGCCGACCAGAATCACCGCTTCGGTCTGCGGGTCGGCTTCGAACAGTTCGAGGCAGTCGATGAAGTCGAGCCCCTTGATCGGATCGCCGCCGATGCCGACGCAGGTCGACTGCCCCAGCCCGAGCTGCGTGGTCTGGTGCACCGCTTCGTAGGTCAGCGTGCCCGAGCGCGAGACGATGCCGATCCTGCCCTGCTGGTGGATGGCACCCGGCATGATGCCGATCTTGCATTCGCCCGAGCTGATGACGCCGGGGCAGTTGGGGCCGATCAGTTTCGCCCCGTTGGCGCGCAGCGCCGCCTTGACATTGAGCATGTCCAGCACCGGAATACCTTCGGTAATGCAAACGATGACATCGATCCCCGCGTCGGCCGCCTCCAGGATCGAATCGGCGGCAAACGCGGCCGGCACGTAGATCATCGTGGCATTCGCGCCGGTCTGCCGCACGGCATCGCGCACGGTGTTGAACACGGGCAGATCGAGGTGCGTCTGCCCGCCCTTGCCTGGCGTCACGCCGCCTACCATTTTCGTGCCGTAGGCAATCGCCTGTTCGGAATGGAAACTGCCCTGCTTGCCGGTGAAGCCCTGACAGATGACTTTCGTATCCTGGTTGACGAGAATACTCATGCCGCCTTCTCCACCGCCAGTTTCGCCGCCTGGGTCAGGCTTTCCGCCGCAAGAATCGCCAGCCCCGATTCGGCCAGCAATTTGCGGCCCGTCTCGGCATTGGTGCCTTCGAGCCGCACGATCACCGGCACCTTGACGCCGACTTCCTTCACCGCCTGGATGATGCCTTCGGCGATGACGTCGCAGCGCACGATGCCGCCGAAGATGTTGATCAGCACCGCTTTCACATTGGGGTCGAGCAGGATGATCTTGAAACCCTGTGCCACCGTCTCGGGCGTGGCGCCGCCGCCGACGTCGAGGAAGTTGGCGGGCGCGCCGCCTTTGAGTTGAATCAGGTCCATCGTCGCCATCGCCAGACCGGCGCCGTTGACCATGCAGCCGATGTTGCCGGCGAGCGCGACGTAATTCACATTGGCCGCATTGGCCGCCGCTTCCTTGGCGTCGATCTGGCTGTCGTCGCGCAGATCGGCCAGTGCTCGGCGGCGATACAGCGCGTTGTCGTCCACGCTCATCTTGCAGTCGAGCGGCAACACGCGGTTGTCGGTCGTCACCACGAGTGGATTGATTTCGAGCAGGCTGAGATCGTTGGCGATGAACACGCGATACAAGGCCGGCAGCAGCCGGCAAAAATCCTTGAACGCCTCGCCGTTCAGTTCCAGCGCGAAGGCCAGCGCGCGGCACTGGAAGTCCTGAACACCCAGGAGCGGATCGCAATTTTCGGTCAGGACTTTTTCCGGGGTGGCGCGGGCGACCTCCTCGATGTCCATGCCGCCGGCAGCCGAGGCGACGATGGCGACGCGCTCGGTTTCGCGATCGACCAGCAAGGACAGGTACAACTCGCGCGCGATCGGCAGAGTTTCTTCAACCAGCACCTGGTTCACCGGCTGACCGTCGGGGGCGTTCTGGTTGGTCACCAGCTTGCTTCCCAGCAGCGTGGCCGCCACCGTGCGCACGTCGTCGAGGCGCTTGACCACCTTGACGCCGCCCGCCTTGCCGCGGCCGCCGGCGTGAATCTGCGCCTTCACCACCCAGGCGTCGCCGCCCAGCTCGCTGGCGGCGTTGACCGCGGCGTCGGCATTCGCCGCAGCGAGTCCGCGCGGCGTGTTAATGTTGCCCGAACGCAAAATTTGTTTAGCCTGAAATTCGTGCAGGTTCATTGTTTTTTCTGAAAGCCGCCAAAACGTGCATTTTGAAGCAAACCCCTCCGATGCGGAAGCCGTTATCCGCGTCATCCCGCGCATTGCGGAGCTGTCCGCCGACGCATGGAACGCGCTGGCTGGAGATTCGCCCTTCCTGCAGCATGCCTTTCTGCATGCGCTGGAAGCGACCGGCTGTGTCGGGCCGGACATTGGCTGGGAACCCATCCATCTGGCACTGTTCCGCAACGGCCGGCTCGAGGCCGCGATGCCGCTCTACGTCAAGCATCACTCGTGGGGCGAATTCGTGTTCGACTGGGCGTGGGCCGATGCCTACCGGCGACACGGCCTCGCCTACTACCCCAAGCTGGTGTGCTGCGTGCCATTCTCGCCGGTGCCCGGACCACGCCTGCTGGCAGGCAACGACGCCGACCGCACCATGCTGGTCCAGGCAGCTCTGAAGCTCACTCACGATCTGGGATTCTCGTCCTTTCACATCCTCTTCCCGACCGCGCCGGATCATGCCGTACTCGAGGCGCTGCCGCTGATGCACCGTAGCGGCTTCCAGTTCCACTGGCATAACGCGGGCTACGCCAGCTTCGATGACTTTCTCATGGCAATGACGCACGACAAGCGCAAGAAAATCCGCCAGGAAAGAAAGAAACTCGCCAAGCTTGACGTGACGTTTCGCTGGGTCGAAGGCCGCGACAGCCGCGATGCCGACTGGGGCCATTTCTATCGCTGCTATGCCGACACCTATGCCCGCCACCGCAGCGAGCCGCATCTCAACCGGGCGTTCTTCGCCGCATTGCGCGAGACCCTGCCCGACAATCTTGTGCTCATCATCGCCGACCGGGGCTGCGAGCCCGTCGCCTGCTCGTTCTGCATGAAGGATGGCCAGCGCCTGTACGGCCGTCACTGGGGCACGCTGGAATATCTGCCCGGCCTGCATTTCGAAACCTGCTACCAGCAGGGCATCGAATACGCCATTTCACATGGACTGCAGGTATTCGAAGGCGGCGCACAGGGCGAGCACAAGCTCGCGCGCGGTCTCGTTCCCACCCCCACGCATTCCTGGCACTGGCTGGAAAACGCCGAATTCCGCGAAGCGGTCGATCGTTTCCTGGAGCGGGAGACCGATGCCATCGGCCATTACATGGACGAACTCGACGGGCCGTTCCGGCGCGAACCGCCGGCCGAGTCGGCTTAAACCAGCACCGCCGCCAGATAGGTCACGTACAGCGCGCCGTTGACAAACAGGTGCCACACGCGCAAGCCGCCGTTCAATGCCGCCCAGCGCAGCCAGAACGCCGCGACCAGCGTGATCACCACCCCCAGCAGCACTTCCTTTTGCGGCGTCCACGGCGTGAGCGAAATGCCGATGGCGGGCAAGAGCGTGCCCTGGAACACCATGGCGCCGGTGATGTTGCCGAACGCCAGCGTGTCCTTGCGCTTGCGGATCCACAGGATCGAGTTCACTTTCTCCGGCAATTCGGTCGCGATCGGGATGATCATCAGCGACAGCAACAGCGCCGAGATGCCGAGGATGGGCGCGGCCAGTTCGACGCCGTGGATGAAGCCCTTGGCTCCGGCGACTAGCAGTCCCAAACCCAGCGCCAGCTGCAGCAGGATGAAAAACAGGTTTTGTGGCAGGCCCAGGCGGGTCAGCAGCATGGGCGACCCCGCCTCGGTCGCATGTCCGTTTTCGACCAGTTTGGCCGATGCGCGCAGCGTCAGCATCACATAGACGAAATAGATCATCACCATGACGAAGGCGAGTCCACCGCGCACCCAGCCGTCGCCGTGCGGCACGAACATGGCGACAAACGCCAGCAGGAAGGCCATCAGGAAGAAATCCAGATCGCGCTTGAGGCCGGTTTTCTCGGGCGTGAGGTGGCCCTGGATGCCGCGGCGTTTCAGCACCGCCACGCTCATCAGCGACAGCGACAGGGTTGACAGCATCAGCGGCGCGCCGAGGATGGCGCCGACGCCGATTTCCTCGTTGGTGACGGTGTTGCCGGTCCCGGCAAAAATCGCCAGCAGCGGCACCAGGGTTTCCGGCATGGCGGTACCGATCGCGGCGAACAGCGAACCGGTCACGCCTTCCGAGATATTCAGTTTTTCACCCAGGTGTTCGAGCGCGTTGACAAAGATTTCCGCCGCCACCAGGATGATCAGCAGATAGCCGAAGAGTTCGAGAAACAGCATGAGCGCCAGCCGCGAGGAAAACCGCGATTCTACCAGCCGGGACCCGCTTTCCCCGGCCGCGTTTTCACGCCTGGACGAAGGCAGCTACCATGCCCGCCTCGCTGCCACGACCGGCGTCGCCGTCGTGCTGTTCAGCGCGCCGCATTGCGGTTCATGCAGGACATGGAAACGTCTGCTGCCGGATGCCTTGTCCGGGCTGGCCGACAACCTGTTCGAAGTCGACGTCAGCGAAGCCACCGGGGTGGCGCGCTACTTCGGCATCTTCCATCTGCCCACGGTCTACCTGTATCGCGACGGCCAGTTTCACGCCGAACTGCAGTGCGAGGCGCGACCCGATCTCATCCGGCAGACCGCGCTGCGCCTGTTCGATGCCCCGGCGCAGGAAGAACCTTAAGCGCCCGCAACGAGCATCCGCCCGCCAAACACCACGGCGATCGTCACCAGGCCGATGACGAGATTGATGCCGATCAGCCGGCGGATCTGCGCCAGGGCCGCGCCGCCCGCTTTCCAGTCCTGCTGGCCAACCGCACGCTTGAGTTTCTTGTAGGAGGCGAAGAACACGTGCGCATAAATCAGCATCATCGCCACGCCCAGAACCAGCATGGTCATCACGTAGTGCGGCGCGGCCGCACCGCCCACCCGCATCAGCATGTCGAGCCCACTCAGCAGGATCAGGACGACCGCTCCCCACACCCATGGGAAGAACTTGCCGAACACACCCGCCCACAGCGTCAGCCGCTGCGGCGGTTCCAGCACGCTGGCGGCTACCGGGCGCAGCGCCATGTAGGCGAAAAACATGCCGCCGACCCAGACGACGACACTCAAAACATGGAGAAACAGCATCAGGTTCATGAGGATTCCTTTCAGAACAATATGGCTTGGTCGAGAACGAGTTTAACTGGCGCAAAGCTGCGCCGGTGTTGCGGACAGGCGCCATGCGCTTTCAATGCCGCGAGGTGCGCCGCGGTGCCATAGCCCATGTGATGGGCAAATCCGTAGGCGGGAAAGTCTTCGTGCAGACGGCACATGTACTGGTCGCGCTCGGTCTTGGCCAGGATCGAGGCGGCGGCAATCGCCGCCACCTTGTCGTCGCCCTTGACTACGGCCTGCGACCGCCACGGCCAGTCCGGACAGCGGTTGCCATCGACCCACACGTCGTCCGGCGCGCGCGCCAATCCGGCCACGGCGCGCTGCATCACCAACAGGGTGGCCTGCAGGATATTCAGGCGATCGATTTCCTCAACGCTGGCCTCGGCCACGCACCAGGCAGCCGCTCGTTGGCGAATCTCGTCAGCCAGGCGTCCGCGCGCAGCGGCACTGAGTTTCTTGGAATCGCGCAGTCCGGCTATCGGCTGCCCGGGGTCGAGCATGACGGCTGCCGCCATCACCGGTCCCGCCAGCGGTCCGCGGCCGGCTTCATCGACGCCGCACAGGCCGAGTGGCCCCACATGCAGGATGACCGGCTGGCGCAGCGTCATATGCCGTTCTCCAGATAGGGCTGCACGGCCTCGGCGATGCGGGCACTGGCATCCTGCCGCAAGCTCAGGTGCAGCGTGCGGAACGTTTCGCTGACAGCCGCCCGGCGCGGCGCATCGTCGAGCCAGGCCAGGGCATCGTTTGCCAGATTGTCGGGCGTCGCCGCTTCCTGCACGCGTTCCGGCACCACGAAATCGCGCGTCAGGATATTCGGCAGTCCAATCCACGGCTGCAACGCCTTTTTCCGCATCAGGTGCGCAGTCAGCGCGGGCATACGATAGGTGATGACCATGGGTTTCTTGAACAAGGCGGCTTCGAGCGTGGCCGTGCCCGACGCTACCAGCGCCACGTCGCAGGCCGCCAGCGCGGCATGGGACTGCCCGGCCAGAATGTGCAAGGACACATCCAGCCCCCGTTGTGCCTGGCGGATCAAGCGGCTGGCGGCTTCGCTTGCGGCAGGCACGACGAACTGCGCAGCAGGATGATGGCGCTGGATGCGCACGGCGGCTTCCAGCATCAGCCGCGCATGACGCGTCACCTCGGACAGCCGGCTGCCCGGCAGCAGCGCGACGACCGGACCCGCTTGCAACAAACCGAGCGCCGTGCGTGCGGCAGCGGACTCGGGCTTCAGCGGAATGACGTCGGCCAGCGGATGGCCAACGAAGCTGACGGGGATGCCGGCGTCGCGGTAGATCTGTTCCTCGAAGGGAAACACCACCAGCATGCGTGACACCGCCTGTTTGATGCGATGGATGCGCTCGGGCCGCCACGCCCAGATTGACGGACTGACAAAATGTACGGTGGGGATGCCGGCCTGCTTGAGCCGTGATTCCACTGTGAAGTTGAAATCCGGTGCATCGATGCCGACGAAGACGCGCGGCCGTTCGCGCAGGAAATAACGTGTGATGCGCGAGCGGATCCACAGCAGTTCTGGCAAGTGGCTCAACACTTCGACATAGCCGTTGACCGCCAGTTTCTCGCTCGGGTAGATCGCCTTGACGCCCGCTTCGATCATGCGCGGGCCGGCGATACCGACCGCCTGTAAATCGGGATGGCTTTGCTTGAGGGCGGCAATGAAATGTGCGCCCAGGAGATCGCCGGATGCTTCACCGGCGATCACGCCGAGATCGGTCACCGGATGATGCCGCGCCCGGCGCGTGCGAGGAAGTCGAGCAATTGCTGCACTTCGACATGCTTTGCACCTTCGGGCGCGAGCCTGGCCTGCGCTTCCGCCAGTGTGTTGCCTTCGCGGTAGAGCGTCTTGTAGGCGCGCTTGAGCGCGGTCAATGCCTCGACGGAAAATCCGCGCCGCTTGAGGCCTTCGCTGTTGAGCCCATGCGGCGCAGCCGGCTGGCCCGACGCCATGACGAAGGGCGGAATATCCTTGACCACCACGCTGGAGATGCCCGTCATCACGTGTGCGCCGATCTTGCAGAACTGGTGCACGCCGGTGAAGCCGCCGAGGATCGCCCAGTCGCCGATCTCGGCATGACCCGCCAGTGAGGCATTGTTGGCAAAAATGGTGTGGTCGCCCACCACGCAGTCATGGGCGATGTGGACGTAGGCCATGATCCAGTTGTGTGAGCCGATGGTGGTGGTGCCGCGGTCCTGCACGGTGCCGGTGTTGAAGGTGCAGAATTCGCGGATGACGTTGTCGTCGCCGATTTCCAGCCGCGTCGGTTCACCAGCGTATTTCTTGTCCTGTGGCGCCTCGCCGAGCGAGACGAAATGGAATATCCGGTTGCGGGCGCCGATGGTGGTGGTGCCGGTGATCACGGCATGCGCGCCGACCGTGGTGCCGGCGCCGATCTCGACGTGCTCGCCGATGATCGTGTAGGGGCCGATTTCGACGTCGTCTGCCAGCCGTGCGCCCGGCGCGACCAGCGCGGTGGGATGGATCATCTTCATTTAAGGTTTGTCGCGCAGGGTCGCCATCAGATCGGCTTCGGCCACCAGCGCGCCGTCCACTTCGGCCCGTCCCGTGTACTTCCAGATGCCGCGCATCTCGCGCACGATCTCGGCCCTGAGCACCAGCTGGTCGCCCGGCTTGACCGGTTTCTTGAAGCGCGCATTGTCGATGCCGGCAAAGTAGATGATACCGACCTGTTCCGGCGTGCATTTCTTGGTCTTGAACGACAGGATGCCCGCCGCCTGGGCCATCGCTTCGAGGATCAGCACCCCGGGCATGACCGGCGCACCGGGAAAGTGGCCCTGGAAGAACGGCTCGTTGATGGTGACGTTCTTGATCGCGGTGATCGACTTGCCGAGTTCGAGCTCGGTCACCTTGTCGATCAGCAGAAACGGGTAGCGGTGCGGCAGGTACTGTATGACCTGCTCGATGTCCATCACACTCATGATTTTCTTTCCAGTTCGTTGAGTCGTTTTTCGAGCGCTTTGACGCGGTTCACCAGTTTGTCGAGATTGCGCATGTGGACGGCATTTTTCTGCCACACATCGTGTTCGGAGAAGGGCAGCGCAGACGTGTACGTGCCTGCCTTCGGCAACGACTTGGTGATCAGCGTATTGGTCGATATGCGGGTGCCGTCGGCAATCTCGATGTGGCCGAAGATCATCGCCGCGCCGCCGATGGTGCAGTGGCGGCCGATCTTCGCGCTGCCGGCGATGCCGGTGCACGCGGCGATCGCGGTGTGGGCGCCGATCGTCACGTTGTGCGCCACCTGGATCAGGTTGTCGAGCTTGACGCCCTCCTCGATCACCGTGTCCTCCAGCGCGCCGCGGTCGATCGTGGTGCAGGCGCCGATTTCGACATCGTCGCCGATCAGCACACGGCCGATCTGCGGGATTTTTTCCCAGCGGCCGTCGTTCGGCGCAAAGCCGAAGCCGTCGGAACCGATCACGCAACCCGCATGCAGGATGGCGCGGTCGCCCACTTCGCAACGGTGATACAGCGTGACGTTGGCATGCAGCAGGCAGTCGTCGCCGATGCGTGCGCGGTCGCCGACGACGCAGTTGGGGCCGATCACGGTACGCGCGCCGACCCTTGCACCGGCCCCGACCACCGCGCCGGCGCCAATGCTGGCATCCGTGGCGATCGTCGCATCCGGCGCCACACTGGCGGCCGGATGGATACCCGCGGGCGGGCGCGGCGGCGGGTTCAGCAGGCCCGAGACGCGCGCGAAATACAGGTAGGGATTGGCCGTGAGGATGCGTGGCAGCGCGCTGGCATCACGCGCGTCCAGCGGCAGGATCACTGCGGCGGCACGTGTGTCAGCCAGTTGAGTCAGATACCTGGCTTGCGAGACAAAGCCGATTTCGTCGGCCTGCGCCTGGTCCAGCGGCGCAACCTGACGAATCGTGATGCTGCCATCGCCCAGCAACTCCCCGCCAAAACGCGCAACCAGTTCGGTCAGCGTAAAGGCCATCGGCGATCTATCTCCCGCGGCCGCGTTTATGTTCCACGGTCACGATTATTTTCCACCCAGCGCCTTCATCACGCGGTCGGTGATGTCATTCCTGGGATCGACGTAGACGGCCTGCTCGACGATGATGTCGAATTTCTCCGCCCTGGCAATGTCCTGAATCGCCTTGCGCGCGCGTTCCTGGATCTGGCCGAGCTCTTCGTTGCGACGCAGGTTGAGGTCTTCGCGGAATTCGCGTCCCTTGCGCTGCAGTTCGAGGTTGAGGTTATTGAGGTCGCGTTCCTTCGACTTGCGGTCGCTGTCTGACATGGTCACGCCGTCCTTGTCGAGCTGTGCCTGCAGGTCGCGCGCCTGCCTGGCTGTCTTCTGCAGTTCCTGGTCGCGTGCGGCAAATTCGCGTTCCAGTTTTTTCTGTGCGGCGATCGACAGCGGCGCCTCACGCAACAGCCGCTCGGTATTGACAAAGCCGATCTTGGTATCGGCCAGGAGCGGCGCGGTCACGAACGTGGACGCGAGTATCAGGGAAACTGCCAGCTGCTTGAACTTCATCATGAATACTCCAGTAACGGTCTACCCTCAGAACGTGTTGCCCAAGGTGAATTGAAATATCTCAGTCTTGTCATCCGATTTCTTGGCGAGCGGTTGTGCCAGACTGAATTTGAGCGGGCCGAGCGGCGACACCCAGAGTACGGCGATCCCCGCCGAATAACGCAAGTCGCCGAACGAAAAGCTCGAGTACTTGCCATCGTACGCACCACTGGCATCGGTATTGTAGGGTCCAAAAGCCGCGCCCGCATCGACAAAGGCCGACATGCGAAGCGACTGGTCGTCCTTGATGCCCGGCAGGGGGAAAAAGAGCTCCACATTGCCGACGATGCGTTCATTGCCGCCCAGCCCGTCGCCATGGATATCCTTGGGCCCAAGGGTGCCGGTCTTGAAGCCACGTACCGAACTGTTGCCGCCTGCGTAGAAATTCTTGTAGAACGGCAGATAAGTATTGTCTCCATACCCTTCGCCATAACCAAGCTCACCGTTCAGCATGAGGGTGAAGCTTTTGCTTAAAGGGAAGTATTGCTGATGCTGGAACGTCAGCTTGTAGTACTGCAGGCTGCCACCCGGCGTGCCCACCTCCGCGGCCGCGCGCTGCATCCGGCCCTTGGTCGGGAACAGATAGCTGTTGCGGGTATCGCGCGACCACGAGGTGTCGAGGCGCAACGTATCGTTATCATTGCCAAAATCCCTGACAAAGTCTTTGTACTGCTGCGGGCTGTCTGTATAGGTGGTGATCGAGGTCTGCTCGTAGGTCAACCCGAAGGAAATGAAGTCGCGTTCGTTGATCGGCAGGCCAAGACGCACGCCGGCGCCGTAGGTGGACGTCTTGTACGGGCTGACGTAGTCCAGCGAGGTGGCATCGACGTCGCGCCGGTACAGATCGTAGCCCAGGCTGACGCCGTCGATGGTGTAGTAGGGATTGGTGAACGACAGCGAATACACGGTGTTGACGCTGCCCGAGTTGATCTGCGCCGACAACCGGTTGCCGGTACCGAACACGTTGTTTTGCGAGACCGACCCGGACAGCACCAGGCCCTCGGACGACGAAAAACCCGCGCCCAGCATGATGCTGCCGGTCGATTTCTCGGTCACGCCCACGTTGACGTCGACCTGGTCGGTGGTGCCCTGCACCGCCGGGGTCTCGATGTTCACTTCGCCGAAGTAACCCAGGCGATTGAGGCGGTCGCGCGACAGGTTGATCTTCTTGGCATCGTAATACGCGCCTTCCATCTGCCGCACTTCACGACGTACCACTTCATCGCGGGTCTTGGTGTTGCCCGACACGTTGACGCGATTCACGTATACGCGGCGGCCCGGATCGACGAACAGGGTGAATGCGACCGTGTGCTTGTCCTTGTCGAGTTCGGGCGCCGCGTTGACGTTGGCAAAGGCATAGCCGTCGTTGCCGAGGCGGTCGCCAATCGCCTTGGTGGTTTCGGTCAGGCGATCGCGCGCGAATATCTCACCCGGCTTGATGGTGATGAGTTTCATCAGTTCGGCTTCCGGCACCAGCATCTGCCCCGCCAGCTTGACGTCGGACACCCTGTATTGCGGCCCCTCGGTTACGTTGACGGTGATGTAGATGCCCTCTTTGTCGGGCGAGATAGATACCTGGGTGGAATCGACGTTGAACTCGAGATAGCCGCGATTGAGATAAAACGAGCGCAGATTCTCGATGTCACCGGCCAGCCGTGTCTTCGAATACTGGTCATTCTTGGTATACCAGGTCAGCCAGCCCGGCGTGGTCGAGTTGAACTGCTTCAGCAGTGCCTTTTCCTTGAATGCCTGGTTGCCGACAATATTGATCTGCTGGATTTTGGCGCTGCTGCCCTCCACCACGTCGAACTGCACGGCAACCCGGTTACGCTCCAGCGGTGTCAGGGTGGAGGTGATCTCGACCGCATACTTGCCGCGGTTGTAGTACTGCCGCTGCAGTTCCTGCTCGGCCTTGTCCAGCAGCGAGCGGTCGAGCACGCGGCCCTCGGCCAGCCCGGTTTCCTTGAGGCCCTTTTTCAGGTCGTCCTCGGAAAACTCCTTGATGCCGTTCAGGGTAATCTTGGCAATCGAGGGACGTTCCTCAACCGTGACGATCACCACGCCGTCGCGCGCTTCCAGCCGCACGTCCTTGAAGAAGCCGGTGGCATACAGCGCCTTGATCGCTGCGGCGGTCTTCTCGTCGGTCATCGTGTCGCCGACCTTGACCGGCAGGTAGCTGAACACGGTGCCTGCCTCGGTGCGCTGGATTCCCTCGACCCGGATGTCCTTGACGACAAAGGGTTCGGCGGCGAATGCGGACTGCGCAGCGAATACGACAGCGAGGGCAAGCGTCAAACGGTTCAGGGTCATGGTTATTATCATCCGCCTAGAAGGCGTTGCAAATCATTGAACAGGGCAAACGACATCAGAAGAAGCAGCAGCATCATGCCGACCCGGCTTCCTATTTCCATGGTGCGCTCGGACACCGGGCGGCCGGTCAAAACTTCGGCAACATAATACATGAGGTGTCCCCCATCCAACAGCGGGACAGGCAGCAGGTTCAGCACCCCCAGACTCACACTCACCAGCGCCAGAAAGCCGACGAAACTGATCCATCCGAGGCTGGCGCTCTGGCCCGCATAGTCGGCGATGGTCAACGGACCCGACAGGTTTTTCCAGGACACCTGGCCTGTCACCATGCGTCCCATCATCTCCAGTGTGAACAGGCTCATGTCCCAGGTTTTCTTGACGCCATGCCCCAGCGCCTCGACCGGTCCGTAACGCACCTCGGTTATCAGGCCGTCCATCACCGCGGGGTCGATCCTGGGACCGGCGCCGATCCTGCCGATACGCTGGCCATTTTCGTCCACCATATCGGGCATCACCGTCAGGACACGTGTTTGTCCCTCGCGCTCGTACTCGATGCGCAAGGGTTGCGACGGGTGCTGGCGGATCAGCTTCACCCAGTCCTGCCAGGTCGCCACGATCTCGCCATCGGCGGCAATCAGCCGGTCGCCGCTCTGGAAGCCGGCGCGCGCCGCCGCACCACCGGGCTGCACCTCGCCGATGACCGGATCGATCCTGGGGTCGTAACGCACGATCCCGAGCGGACGCAGCGTGTCCTGTTCCAGGTTTCCGGTATCCATCGGCGGCGCATCGAGCTGCACACGGCGGCCATCGGCCAATTCCAGCACTAGCGGATCGTCCGCTACGCTGGCACGCAGCAGTTCCAGCCGCAAATCCTGAAACGACGCCGTGTCGTCGCCATTGACGCGGCGGATTTCATCCCCCGCCACCAGCCCGGCGTGCGCGGCCGGCGACCCGGCGGGCGGCTCGCCAATCAGCGGTTTCATCGCGGGCATGCCGTGCAGGAACAGCGCCCAGTAGAACACGATGGCCAGCAGGAAATTGGCGGTCGGCCCGGCCGCGACGATGCCGATGCGGGGCCAGACACTCGCCCGATTGAAGCTGCGATGCGCCTCCGCGGCCGGGACCTCGCCCTCGCGTTCGTCGAGCATCTTGACGTAGCCGCCAAAGGGCAGCGCGGCCAGCGCCCATTCGGTCTGGTCGCGGCCGAAACGGCGGCTGAACAGGGGTTTGCCGAAGCCGAGCGAAAAACGCAGTACCTTGACGCCGGCCAGCCGGGCTGCGAGGTAGTGACCGAATTCATGCACCACCACCAGAATGGAGATGGCGATCAGAAACCAGAGAACGGTGTGCAGCACGCTCATGCACGCGCCTCCAGCCAGGCGCCCGTCACCTGGCGCGCCTGGCGGTCGGCGTCGAGCAGATCGTCCAGGGTGTCGGCCGGGCCGCCGGCCAGCGTGTCGAGTGCATGGGCGATGCTGGCGGCGATGGCATCGAACGGAATTGCATCATCGAGGAAACGCGCGACGGCGACCTCGTTGGCGGCATTCAGCACCGCCGCGGCAGTGCCGCCTGCAGTCAGCGCATCGAATGCGAGCTGCAGGCACGGGAAGCGCGTCGTGTCGGGCATTTCGAAAGTCAGTTGCCGGCCCATCAGTTCCAGCGGCGACACGCCCGCGTCGATGCGCTCGGGAAAGCCCAGCGCGTAGGCAATCGGCGTGCGCATGTCGGGTGTTCCCATCTGCGCGATCACCGAGCCGTCAGTATATTCGACCATGGAATGCACAATGCTTTGCGGATGCACCACTACCCTGATCTGCTCGGGACGCGCATTGAACAGCCAGCGTGCCTCGATCACCTCGAGCCCCTTGTTCATCAGGCTCGCCGAGTCGACCGAAATCTTCCTGCCCATCACCCAGTTGGGATGCGCCACGGCCTGCGCCGGGGTGGCGGCGGCGATCGCCTCGGCCGACAGGGTGCGGAACGGACCGCCGGACGCGGTGAGCCACAGCGACTTTACCCCGGCACGCTGGAAGTCGCCGTCGAAGTCGCGCGGCAGCGCCTGAAAAATGGCATTGTGTTCGGAATCGATCGGCAGCAGCTCGGCGCCACTCGCGGCGATTGCATCCATGAAGAGCTGACCCGATACCACCAGGGTTTCCTTGTTGGCCAGAAGGATCCGCTTGCCCGCGCGGGCCGCCGCCAGTGTCGCCGGCAGGCCTGCAGCGCCCACGATCGCCGCCATCACGGTATCGACTTCGGGCGCCGTCGCCACCTCGGTGAGCGCAGATGCGCCCTCGAGCACTTCGACCGCCAGGCCTTCGGCCGCCACCCGGTCGCGCAGTGCAGCGGCCGCAGCCGGCTCGCTCATTGCCGCGAAGCGCGGCCGGTACGCGCGGATCTGTTCGACCATGCGCTCGACCTGCGTCGCACCGGTGAGGGCGAACACCTCGAAACGATCGGGATGACGCGCCACGACATCGAGCGTGTTGACGCCGATCGTGCCGGTGGCGCCCAGGATGGTGAGAACACGCGGTTTCATGCCGCTTTTATTCATGTGGAATGCTCCAGCCACATCCACATGCCGGTGGCGATCGGCAGGGTGGACGTCAACGCATCGATCCGGTCAAGTACGCCGCCGTGACCCGGCAACGTGTCGCCGCTGTCCTTCATGCCTGCCACGCGCTTGATCCAGGATTCGAACAGATCGCCCAGCACCGACAGGTAGAGCAACCCGCCCATCACGAGAAACAAAGGCCGCACAGGCAAGGTGGTCCACAGGCTCAACGCGACGGCATACACGGCCAGTGCCACGCATGCACCCATCACGCCTTCCCAGGTTTTGCCGGGGCTGATGGTGGGTGCGAGCTTGTGACGTCCGAACAGGCGCCCGGAAAAATAGGCGGCGGTATCGGCGATCCAGACGATCGCCATCACACCCAGCAGCACGGCGGGACCGCGCGCATGCAGATAAAGCAACGCCACCCAGGTTGGCAACAGGATCACAATCCCGATCACGGCGCGCACGAATGCATGGGAGGCCTGCCAGCGGCCCAGTAGCCACAGCGGCGCGATTAACAGCCAGAAGGCGACAGCCAGAATAACCAGGCTGGACTGGAAAACCGGCCAGTTTCCGGCCAGTCCATACGGCAGCCCCAACGCGCACAGCGTCAGAACAATGGCGTAGACGCGTGCAGACAGTGCCGGGAAATGGCTCAGACGCGCCCATTCGTAAGCCGCCAGACCCACCACACCGGCCATCAGAATGCCCCACAACCAGGCGGGCGCCCACCATGCGGCCGGCACGAACACGGCCAGCAGCAACGCGGCGGTGCCGATCCGCATGAAAAGCGGCGTCATGGATGGCGTCTCCGGAATGCCGTCACGACGCGGACTGCACCTGCTCGCTGGTGCGGCCAAAACGGCGTTCGCGGGTTCGATAGGAGTTGATCGCTTCATCCAGCGCCGCCGGATCGAAGTCAGGCCAAAGCGCATCGGTAAAATAGAGTTCGGTGTAGGCCAGTTGCCACAACAGGAAATTGCTGATGCGCTTTTCACCGCCGGTGCGGATGAACAGGTCCGGCTCGGGCATGTCGGCAATACTGAGCTGTCGCGTCAACGCCGCCTCATCCATCGCGTCCGGCGACACACCGGCCGCCATCAGTTTCTTCACTGCCTGCACGATATCCCAGCGGCCGCCGTAATTGGCAGCCACCGTGAAGGTGAGGCGGGTGTTGTTGCGCGTCAGCGCTTCCGCGTCGCGAATCAGGGTCTGGATGCGCTCGGAAAAACCTGACAGGTCGCCAATAACGCGAAAACGAATCCCGTTTTCGTGCAGTCGCGCGACTTCATTTTCCAGCGCGCGCATGAACAACTCCATCAGCAGCGTGACTTCATCCTGCGGGCGCCGCCAGTTTTCGGAGCTGAAGGCAAATACCGTGAGATGCGACACGCCGCGTTCGGCACATGCGCGGATGACGCCACGCAGCGCCTCGACGCCCTTGCGATGACCGGCCACGCGCGGCATCAGCCGGCGCTTCGCCCAGCGACCATTGCCATCCATGATGATGGCGATGTGTTGCGGCACGTCGGTGCCGGCAGGCGTCGCTTGCTTCTTGCGGGAAGACATGCCGGATATGCTCGTCTGGCTGCTCAGACCGCGAGCAGGTCTTTCTCTTTATCGGCCAGCAGCTTGTCAATCTCGCCAATGAACTTGTCGGTCAGTTTCTGCACCTCGTCCTGGGTACGGCGATCCTCGTCCTCAGTCGCGGTCTTGGCCTTGACCATGTCCTTCACGGCACCGTTGGCGTCGCGGCGAATGTTGCGCACCGCCACGCGCGCACCCTCGGCTTCATTGCGCACGACCTTGATCAGATCGCGGCGACGCTCTTCGGTCAGCGACGGCATCGGCACACGGATGATGTCACCGTGCGTCGCCGGATTCAGGCCCAGATCGCCATCGCGAATCGCCTTCTCGATCTTGCCGACCATGTTCTTTTCATACGGCTGCACGCCCAGCGTGCGCGAATCGACCAGCGAGACGCTGGCCACCTGCGGCACCGGCGTCGGGTTGCCGTAGTAGTCGACCATGACGTGGTCAAGAATGCCCGTATGCGCACGCCCGGTTCGTACCTTGGCCAGGTCGTTTTTCAGCGCTTCCAGCGACTTGCTCATTTTCTGCTCGGCGGACTGCTTGATCTCGGTAATGGTGGTTTCTTCGGCCATTTCAGCTCCTCAATGGTTGCTTACCCGCGTACCCTCGTCCTCGCCCATCACGACGCGCTTCAGTGCGCCGGGCTTGAAGATGTTGAACACGACGAGCGACAGTTTCTGTTCGCGGCACAAGGCGAAGGCGGCGGTGTCGAGCACGCCCAGATTGCTGGCGATCGCCTCGTCGAAACTCAGGGTCTCGTAGCGGCGGGCGTTCGCATCCTTCTTCGGATCGGCGGTATAGACGCCATCGACCTTGGTCGCCTTCAGCAGCAGACCGGCACCGATCTCGGCCGCGCGCAGGGCCGCCGCGGTATCGGTGGTAAAGAACGGATTGCCGGTTCCGCCGCCAAAAATCACCACCCGGCCGGCTTCCAGTTCGCGCACCGCAGCATCGCGTTCGAAATCTTCGCCCAGGTGCGCAATGTGCACGGCCGTCTGTACGCGCGCCTCGACGCCGGCCTGCTGCAGCGCATCCTTCAGCGCCAGCGCATTCATCACCGTCGCCAGCATGCCCATCGAATCCGCAGTAGCGCGATTCATCCCGCTTAACGCGCCGGTGGCGCCGCGAAACAGGTTGCCCCCACCGACCACGATGCCAACCTGCACGCCCAGCGCCACAACGTCACGAATCTGGTCGACGAAGCCGGCCATCGTCCCGGCGTGATAGCCAAAGCTGTCCGGTCCCATCAGGGCCTCGCCGGACAACTTCAGCAGGATGCGACGAGCCGGTTCCATGCCGGATCAGACCTGGGTGGCAGCCGCGACTTCAGCGGCAAAATCGGACACTTTCTTTTCGATGCCCTCGCCCACCACGTACATCGCGAAGCCATGGCATTGCGAGTTTTTCGCCTTCAGCACCTGCTCGACGGTCTGCTTGTCGTCCTTGACGAAGGGCTGCGACAGCAGCGTGACCTCCTTGAGGAACTTCTGCACCGTGCCTTCGGCAATCTTCTCCAGCATGGCTTCCGGCTTGCCGGCTTCCTTGGCCTTCTCGATCGCGATACGGCGCTCCGTATCGAGCAGATCGGGCGACACGCCCGAGGCATCCAGCGACTTCGGCTTGGACGCCGCGATGTGCATGGCGATGTCGCGTGCCAGCGCTTCGTCGCCGGTCACGTCGACCAGCACGCCGATCTTGCCACCATGAATATAGCTGGCGAACTTGCCCTGACCATTCAGGCGCACGAAGCGGCGCACCGACATGTTCTCGCCGATCTTGCCAACCAGTTCGGTACGGAAGGCTTCCACCGTGGTGCCCTTGTAGGGCAGCGCGGACAGTGCCGCGACATCGGCCGGATTCTGCTCCAGCACCATGCCGGCCAGCGCATTGGACAACGCCATGAAGTCGTCGTTCTTCGCCACGAAGTCGGTTTCGCAGTTGACTTCAACCATGGCGGCCGATTTGCCGTCGGCGCTGATGGCAATCGTCACGATGCCTTCGGCGGCCACACGGCTGGCGCTCTTGGCGGCCTTGTTGCCAAACCGCACGCGCAGGATCTCCTCTGCCTTCTGCAGATCGCCGCCGGCTTCCGACAGCGCCTTCTTGCAGTCCATCATCGGTGCATCGGTTTTTTCGCGCAGATCCTTGACCATGCTTGCAGTGATTTCAGCCATTTCGAACTCCTATCCCAAATTACTCGATTAAATTCAGCCAATACAGAAAGAGGGGCCAACGCCCCTCCTCGAATACGTCCACCGGAAGCAACTCCCGGCGATATTGAGTGCGTCGTGCTTATTCTGCGGCGACGTCACCCTCTTCTTCCACCTCGACGAACTCCTCGCCGCCCACGATTTCACTGATGACCTGGGCGCGGCCTTCCAGCGCCGCATCGGCCATGCCACGGGCGTACAGACGAATCGCACGCGCCGAATCGTCGTTGCCGGGAACGATGTAGTCCACGCCTTCCGGGCTGTTGTTGGTGTCGACCACGCCGATCACCGGGATGCCCAGCTTCCTGGCCTCGACCACGGCGCCCTTCTGGTAGCCAACGTCGATGATGAACAGCGCGTCGGGCAGGCCACCCATTTCACGAATGCCCCCCAGGCTGCGATTCAACTTGTCGACTTCGCGCTGGATGGTGAGGGTTTCCTTCTTCGACAAACGGCCGGGTTCGGCCAGCGAGGCTTCCAGATCGTTCAGACGCTTGATTGACTGTTTGACCGTCTTGAAGTTCGTCAGCATGCCGCCGAGCCAGCGCTGGTCGACGTAAGGCATGCCGGCGCGCTGTGCCTCTTCGCGCACGATGTCGCGCGCGGCACGCTTGGTGCCGACAAACAGCACGTTACCCTTGTTGGCAGACAGTTGACGGACGAATTTTTGCGCCTCCTGGAACATCGGCAACGATTTTTCCAGATTGACGATATGAATCTTGTTGCGATGACCGAAGATGAACGGGGCCATCCTGGGGTTCCAGAAACGGGTCTGGTGGCCGAAATGGACACCGGCCTCCAGCATTTGGCGCATGGTGACAGACATGGAAATCTCCTAAAGGGTTGAGCCTCCACCCGTCAGCAGCCGCGTGTGAACGTTGAACACGCGGCCACCCTTTAATGACAGGTGTGCGAATTTGTCCGAACCATTCCGGACAGCCGGCGATTCTAATTCGAATGGGCGCTTATTTCAAGACGCCGGCGGCAACAACGCAATCTGCCGCCACCACCGACTCAAATGCAACCAGAGGGCGCGCGGTGCGTCCCATGCTCCCGCTACCATGATTCAGGCATGGTTTTTCCGGCCTCTGCCGGGCGCGTTAGAATGCTGTCTTATGATTAATGCTTCCCAACCAGCACCAATATGACTGTCACCATCAAAACTGGCGCCGAAATCGAAGGCATGCGTGTAGCCGGCCGACTTGCTTCGGAAGTGCTCGACTACATCACACCCTTCGTCACCCCCGGCGTCTCCACCGGCGAGCTCGACCGGCTGTGTCACGACTACATGGTCAATGTGCAGGACACGATTCCGGCGCCATTGAACTATGCGCCGTCAGGCCATAGTCCCTATCCCAAGTCGATCTGTACCTCGATCAACAACCAGGTATGCCATGGCGTACCGGGCGACAAGGTGATGAAGAACGGCGACATCGTGAACCTCGACATCACCGTCATCAAGGATGGCTGGCATGGCGACACCAGCCGCATGTTCGTGGCGGGCGAGGCGTCGATCCAGGCCAGGCGCCTGATCCAGATTACCTACGAGGCGATGTGGATCGGTATCGATCGCGTCAAGCCAGGCGTTCGCCTGGGCGACATCGGCCACGCCATCCAGCGCTTTGCCGAAAATCAGGGCTACAGCGTGGTGCGCGAATTCTGCGGCCACGGCATCGGCCGCAAATTCCACGAAGACCCGCAGGTGCTGCACTACGGCAAGCCCGGCACCGGTCTCGTGCTGGAACCCGGCATGACCTTCACCATCGAGCCGATGATCAATGCCGGCCGCCGCGACATCCGCCAGATGCCCGACGGCTGGACCATCGTCACCAAGGACCGCAGCCTCTCCGCGCAATGGGAACACACGATCCTGGTGACCGATAGCGGCTACGAAGTCCTGACCGTTTCGGCCGGCACGCCGGCCGTTCCCGACGTCATCCGCCAGGCTGCGTGAACAGGCCGCCGTTCGCCGATCTTCGCGAGCGGATCAAATCGGGCCGTGCCGACCTGGCGGCGGTCTTTCTGCGCAAACCCGCCACCCACTACCTGAGTCGCCACGCCGCGCTGGTCGACAGCGTGCTGGTCGAACTCTCGACCCGGCTTGCCCTGCCCCCCGCGTTCTGTCTTGCCGCCGTCGGCGGCTACGGACGCTGCGAGCTGTTTCCCGGCTCCGACGTGGACGTGCTGATGCTGCTGCCCCACGACCCTTCGCCTGCTCAACAGGCCACGCTGGAGCGCTGGGTGCAGGCCTGCTGGGATATCGGACTGGAGATCGGTCACAGTGTGCGCACGATTGACGCCTGTCTGGCCGAAGCCACGGACATCACGGTGGAAACCAATCTGCTCGAAGCGCGCTTCGTGTACGGTGCCGCTGATCTGTTCGACGAATTCGGACGCCGCTTCCAGGCACGTTTCGACGCCCAGCATTTTTTTGACGGCAAGCTGGCCGAACAGCAGGCACGCCACGCACGCTTCGACGACAGCGCCTACAAGCTCGAACCCAACCTGAAAGACAGTCCCGGCGGGCTGCGCGATCTGCACACCATCCACTGGCTGGCACAGGCCTGCGGCATCGGAGGCAGCTGGCGCGACATCGCACGCGCCGACCTGCTCACCCCTGCCGAGGCGCGCCGCATTGCCCGCGAGGAACATTCGCTGTCGACCTTGCGCATCCATCTGCACCTCCTGGCCGGACGGCGCGAGGACCGCCTCGCCTTCGATTACCAGACCGAACTCGCGGCGCGCCTGGGGCTTGCCGCCACCGCGCACAAGCGCGCGGGCGAACGCCTGATGCAGGGCTACTACCGGGCGGCAAAGCTGATCCAGCGTGCCAACGACATCCTCATCCAGTCGCTGCGCGTACGGCTGTTCCCGGTGACCGTGCCGCCCGAGCCGATCGACGCCGATTTCCAGCTGCGCGCCAACCTGCTCGAAGCGCGCAAAGCCGATCTGTTCGAGCGCAAGCCGGATGCCCTGCTGCGCGCCTTCATCGTCTATGCCCGGCATCCTGAGCTGGCCGGATTCGAGCCGGCGACGCTGCGCGCACTGTGGCGCGGCAGTACGCGCATCGATGCCGCGTTCCGCGCCAACCTGCTGCATCGCACCCAGTTCATGACCTTGCTGCGTCAACCGGCGGGCGTCACCCGGGCGCTGCGCGCCATGCACCGCTACGGCCTGCTCGGTCGCTACATCCCGGCATTCGGCCGCATTGTCGGGCAAATGCAGCACGATCTCTTCCATGTCTACACAGTGGACGAACACATTCTCACCGTGCTGCGCAATGTGCGGCGCTTCACCGTGCCGGATCTGGCGCACGAATTCCCGCTTGCCAGCCGCCTGATCGCCGCGTTCGACAAGCCCGAACTACTCTATCTGGCCACGCTGTTTCACGACATCGCCAAGGGGCGCGGCGGCGACCATTCCGAACTGGGTGCAGTCGATGCGCGGCGATTCTGCCGCCAGCACCAACTCGACAGGCCGGACAGCGATCTGGTCGCGTGGCTGGTGCGCATGCATCTGGCCATGGCACGCACCTCGCAAAAGACGGACATCAGCGACCCGGCGGTTATCGCCGCTTTTGCAGCGCAAGTCGGCGACACGCGCCGGCTGGCCGCCCTGTATCTGCTGACCGTCGCCGATATCCGCGGCACCAGCCCGACCGTCTGGAACGCCTGGAAAGGCAAGCTGCTGGAAGATCTCTACCACGCCACGCACGCCCGGCTGACTGGCGGCGACGCGGGTGTGGCGGACATTGCCGCCCGGCAGAACGAAGCGCGGGTCAAACTCGCCCTGTACGGCCTGCCGGCCAGTGCCGCTGATACGCTATGGCAGCATCTCGACGCGCGCTATTTCGTCCGCTTCGATGCCCGCGACCTGGCCTGGCAGGTGCGCATGCTGTGGCGCCATGTCAACAGCGCCAGCGCTGTCGTGCGGGCGCGGCTGTCGCCGGTCGGCGAGGGCATCCAGGTGCTGGTCTACGCACCCGACCGCGCCGATATCTTTGCCCGCATCTGCGGGTTTTTCGCCCGCATCCAGTACACCATTCTCGAAGCCAAGATCCACACCACGCGCAATGGCTATGCGCTGGACAGCTTCCAGGTGATGGATCTGGCCAATCGCGGCATCCCTTACCGTGATTTCCTCAGTTTTGTGGAATACGAACTGGCGCGCGACCTCGACCCGGCGCGCCCGATACAGGCTGTGCCGCGCGGCCGCCTGTCGCGCCATCAACGCCACCATCCCTATCCCACCACGGTGCGGCTGGAAGCCGATGCGCAGGGCCACGGCTACATGCTGTCGATCACCTGCGCGGATCGCGGGGGCCTGCTGTTCGCGGTGGCGGACGTGCTGATGCGGCATGACGTGAACGTCTATGCCGCCAGGATCGACACACTGGGCGAGCGGGTCGAGGATACGTTTCTGATCCAGGGTGCAGCGTTGCAGACACGCGCAGGTCGCGAGGCGCTGGAAGCCGAGACGATCGAAGTGCTGAAGTGACCTGCGCCAGACCTGGAAGCCTGGCCGGCGTCTAGACTGCGGGGCGCGCGTATTCGTCGACGTAGCGCCCGCGCGGCGGCGCTTTGCGGGCGGTGGGTGTTTTCTTGCGACCCCCGTCGACCGGTTTCTTGACCTTTTCATCCACTTCGGTCTTGACGCGAGTGCGCCCGCGACCGGGACGGATCGACGTATTCACCCCCGTCACATCGGCAAAGCCCAGGCCCGAATGGTGTTCGGCATCCGAAAAGCCCTTCACGCCGCCTCCCGCCATTCCTTGAGGCTGCCTGCCAGCGTGCGCGTCAAGGCGATGAGGCTGCCCAGCGTGTCGGCATCGGGCGTGGCTTCGCACAAACCGATCTTGCTGTCGGCGTACACCGACAGGATCAGCAGGTTGTGCTGCACGTCCAGCGGCACCCGCAACGTCCCTTCGGCCAGTCCGGTCTGGATCGCATGCCAGACGCTGCGGCTGGCTTCCAGTGCGGCCGTGAGGCGCTGCGGGCGACCGGGATCGGCCCAGTGACGCTGCACCGCCATCAACTGCGCGGCAATGTCATAGAGCCGAGCCGCTTCGCCCATCATCGCGTCGACGTGGTGAATGTGACGCTGTGCCTGCTGGATCTGATGTTCCGGGATCATTGTTATCCTTGCTGCGTGTGCCGGGGCACATCGCCCACGGTTACGCTACAAGTTAGCGGCGAGGACCGTCGCAACTTTAGGCATGCTAAATGCATGCCTGAAAGCGTCGGAAACCCGTCAGTCGTCCTGCAGGGTTTGCCCCGGGAACAGGATCTCGGTGAAACCGAAATAGCGTAGATCGCGGATACGCATCGGATACAGGATACCGTGCAGATGATCGACCTCGTGCTGTACCACGCGCGCATGGAAATCGTTCACGCTGCGATCGATCGGCCGTCCGGTGGCGTCGAAGCCCTGGTAGCGCAGCTTGACGTGGCGCGGCACCAGTCCGCGCATGCCCGGTACCGACAGACATCCCTCCCACCCCTCTTCCAGCACATCGGACAGCGGCGTCAGCACAGGATTGATCAGCACCGTGAACGCGATGTTTTCGGCCTCCGGGTAACGCGGATTGGCGGCGATCTCGAAAATCACGACCTGCAAACCCACGCCGATCTGCGGCGCCGCCAGCCCCGCCCCGTTCAAGGACCGCATGGTGTCGTGCATGTCGACGATCAGCTGCGTCAATTCAGGCGAAGAAAAGTCCTCCACCGGGCGCGCCTGCGCGAACAGACGCGGATCACCCATTTTCAGGACTTCGCGGATGGCCATGGCTGCTCCAGTCGTTGCAGGTCGGCGGCGTCGAGCCAGCGCCAGCCACCGGACGGCAGGTCGTCAGGCAGCGCATGGCCGCCAATGGCTTCGCGATGCAGTGTTTCGACCCGGTTGCCGGTCGCCGCGACCATGCGCTTGACCTGATGATACTTGCCCTCGGCAAGCGTCAGGCGCAGCGTGGTTGTATCGAGCCGGTCGCAGGCCAGCGCCGCGATCGGCGCCGGTTCGTCATTCAGCGCCACGCCTTGACGCAGGGCATCCAGCATGGCATCGGTCACGGGCTCGGCACAGGCGGCGCGGTAGACCTTGGCGATGCCTTTCTTCGGCGAAATCATGCGGTGGATGAACTGGCCGTCGTCGGAAAACAGCAGCAGGCCGGTGGTGTCCTGGTCGAGCCGTCCCACGCACTGCAGCCCGCGCTGCAACAGCGGCGGCGGCAACAGGGAAAACACGCTGGGGTGGTGGCGGGGATGATGCGAGCACTCGTAGCCAGCCGGCTTGTGCATCAATACGTAGGCCTTTTCGCGAAACGTCCAGGTCACGCCGTCGAGGGTCAGTTCCAGCCCTGCCGGATCGACTTCGGCTTCAGGATCGTCGCAGACCGCCCCGTTGACCGCGACCGCGCCCGCACGCACCTGCGCCACACAGCCCTTGCGTGAACCGAACCCCTGCGACTGCAGGGCGCGATAAAGTTTCATGCGGCCCGTTTCATCCCATGCTCAGAACGCGCACAATCCAGCCGCGTCATTGGTCACCAGTTGTTCCAGCAGATGCCGCACCTGCAGCATCACTTCGCCCAGTACAGCCTGGATTTCGCCCATATGGATGCCGCCGGCCGACAGTCCGCGACCGGCGGCATGATTGACCACCGCGCCCACCGTCGCGTAGCAGAGTGCCAGTTCGCGCGCCAGATAGGCTTCCGGCATGCCGGTCATGCCCACCATGTCGACACCGTCGCGCTCCAGGCGGTTGATTTCGGCGGCCGTCTCCAGGCGCGGCCCCTGCACGGCGCCGTAGACGCCACCGTCGCGCAGGCTGATGCCGGCGCCGGTCGCGGCCTGCAGCAGCGCCGAACGCATGGCGTCGCAATAGGGCGTGGTGAAATCGAGATGAACGACCGCCTTGTCGGTCCCGACAAAAAACGTCGCGGCGCGGCCGTGCGTGTAGTCGATGATCTGGTCGGGAATGGCCAGCGTGCCCGGAATCAGGTCGGGATGGATGCCGCCGACCGTGGCCACCGACACCACGCGGTCGACACCATGATCCTTCAGCGCCCACAGGTTGGCACGATAGTTGACTTCGTGCGGCGGGATGGTATGGCCATAGCCGTGGCGCGCCAGGAAGATCACCTCCTGCCCGCAGATGCGGCCGAAGGTGAGGGCGCCCGAAGGCTCGCCGTAAGGCGTGCGCGCCACCTGGCGGTGGGTGATTTCCAGATTGGCCAGTTGGGTGAGACCGGTACCGCCGATGATGCCCAGCATGTTATTTGTCCTTTAAAGCGTAAATGGCCGGCAGATTGCGCCATAGCCCGTAAGCATCCATGCCACACCCGAACACATAGCGGTTGGGCACGTTCAGTCCTACAAAATCGGCCTGGATCGGCTTGTCCAGTCCGTTGTCCTTGTTGGTCAGCACCGCCGACCAGATGTGTGATGCCCCCATGTGCAGAAGCTTGTCGCGGATCGCGGCGAGGGTTTCGCCTTCGTCCAGGATATCGTCCAGCACCAGCACATGGCGGTCGATCACGTTCTGCCCGGGCAGGACGCGCCACTCCACTTCGCCACCCTCGGTCTTGCCGCGATAGCGGGTGACATGCAGGTAATCGAACTCCATCGGGAAGCGCAGCCGTGGCAGCAACTGGCCGGCGAACACCACTGCCCCGCCCATGACGGCCAGCACCAGCGGGAACGTGTTGCCCAGCGCCTGCGTAATTTCACCGGCCAGGCGATCAAGCACGGCCTGCACGTCTTCCTCCGATGCTATGCGCTCGGCATGGTCCAGCAGATGTTGCGCGTCCAAGCGTGTCATATCGCACCCGGATTCCTGGAAAACCGGCAGTCTACCCGCAAGCGGCAGGCTGTGGCTGTATGCCGTTCACGTGACAACACCCGCGCGTCAAGGGATACAGGCGAGGTTTCCAGACTTTGCGCGGGTCGAGTAAGCTTGCATCATGTCGATTTCCGCTTCGCCTCCACGCGACCTCGACGCCGCCGGCTGGCTCATCGGCGCGCGCCACCTGCCTTCGCCCAATTGCGATGAACGTCCGCCGGGCACGGCGATCGAACTCATCGTCCTCCACAACATTTCGCTGCCGCCGGGCCAGTTCGACGGCGATGCGGTAATCGATCTGTTTACCAACCGGCTCGACTGGGACGCGCACTCCTACTACCAGGGCATACGCGGCCTCGAGGTGTCGGCACATTTCCTCATCCGCCGCGACGGCAGCCTGATCCAGTTCGTGCCCTGCACATTGCGCGCCTGGCACGCAGGCACATCGACCTGGCAGGGACGCGAACGCTGCAACGACTTTTCCATCGGCGTCGAACTGGAAGGCAGCGACGACCTGCCGTTCACCGAGGCGCAGTATGCGACGCTGACGCCTCTGCTGAACACGCTGAAAGCGACCTACCCGATCCAGGCGGTGGTGGGTCACAGCGACATCGCGCCGGGCCGCAAGACCGATCCCGGCCCCCATTTCGCCTGGCAACGGCTGGATGCACACCCGACCTGATTCGTTGATCTGCGTCGGCCTGCTTGCGTTGCTGCTGGCCGGCTGTGCGTCCACGCTCAATCTCGACGCCCGGCGCCTGCCGTCGCAGGCGCTGTCCAGCCAGGTCGACACGCCGTTGAAAACCCAGACGGCCGCCCGGATCCCGCCCGACGAGTCGGGGTTTCATCTGCTCAAGAGCGGCCATGCGGCCCTGGCCGCCCGGCTGACGCTGGCGCAGCGCGCCACCCGTACGCTGGATGTGCAGTATTACCTGTTCCACAACGACACCACCGGAAAAATGGTCGCTGCTTCGCTGCTGGCCGCTGCCGACCGCGGCGTACGCGTGCGCCTGCTGATCGACGACATCGACACCGCCGACAAGGAACTGGGGCTCGCCACGCTGAATGCCCATCCCAATATCCAGGTGCGGCTGTTCAATCCGTTCCACACCCGCAGCACCAACCTGTTGGTCCGGGGTTGGGAGGCCTTGCGCGAAAGCGTCCGCCTCAACCGTCGCATGCACAACAAGGTCTTCATCGCCGACAGCCAGGTCGGCATCACGGGCGGGCGCAATATCGGCGACGAATATTTCGGCGCCAATCGCGACCTCGCCTTCATCGACCTCGATGTCATCGCTGCCGGCGCCATCGTCCATGCCCTGTCGCAATCATTCGATGACTACTGGAACAGCGTGGCGGCCGTACCCGCTTCCGCCCTGCCGATCGCGCCCAGCAACAAACGACTGCAACGTACTACCCAACGCTTGTATCAGTTCCGCGCCGAGCAGCTCGACAGCGCATTTGGCCGCGCGTTGACCGCCGCCGATCCCGTTCCCGGGCTGCTGAAGGGCGACACACCCTGGCACATTGCTCGCGCCGATCTCGTCGTCGACCCCCCCGGAAAAGTACTCAAACACAACAAGTCGCCTTCCAGGCTGCTGGTCGGCCAGGTCGCCGCTCTCTGGGTCAACCCCACCCGGCACGCCCTCATCGTGTCGCCTTATTTCGTACCGGGCGCCGCGGGCATGGCCTATTTCAAATACTGGCGTGGCCAGGGCGTCCAGACCGACGTCCTGACCAACGCCTACGCCGCCAGCGACGTACCGATCGTGCATGCCGGTTATGCCAACTACCGCATTCCGCTATTGGAAGCCGGCGTCAACCTCTATGAGCTGAAACCGCTGGCCGAGCATATCGGTGGCCGCTTGCGCGACCTCCCCGGTGGATCGTCGCGTGCCAGTCTGCATATCAAGACCTTCGTGTTCGATGACGAACATGTGTTCATCGGCAGCTTCAATTTCGATCCGCGTTCGGCCCTGCTCAATACCGAAATGGGCCTGGTGATCCATTCACCCGAGCTTGCGCGTGAAGTCACCGACATGGTCGAGAACGCCATGCGACCCGAACGCAGCTACCGGCCGCGACTTGTCGTCGAAACCATCGACCGCAAAGTCGTGAAACGACTGCAATGGACCGACGTTCACCAGGGCATCGCGCGCACGTTCGACCGGGAGCCCGACTCCACGCCGATCCAGCGCGGCCTGCTGGACCTGCTGCGAATGCTGCCGCTCGAGGAATACCTGTAAGCCACGGTAAAATCGGCTTTTCCGGTTTGACTGGTTTGTCCTATGCGACTCGGCACCCCGCTCTCCCCTTCCGCCACCCGCGTCATGCTGCTGGGCGCGGGCGAACTCGGCAAGGAAGTCATCATCGCGCTGCAGCGTCTGGGCGTCGAAGTCATCGCCGTCGACCGCTACGTCAATGCACCCGGTCACCAGGTTGCGCATCGGGCCTATGTGACCGACATGAGCGACCGACTGGCGTTGCGTGCGCTGATCGAGACCGAAAAACCGCAGTTGATCGTGCCCGAAATCGAGGCCATTGCCACCGAGACCCTGCTGGAAATCGAGGCCGAAGGCCTGGCCGTGGTCATCCCTACCGCACGTGCCGCCAACCTCACCATGAATCGCGAAGGCATCCGCCGGCTGGTCGCCGAAACACTCAAGCTGCCGACTTCGCCCTATGTGTTCGCCGACAGCCTGGCGGAGATGACGGCCGCCACGGAAAAACTGGGGTATCCGGTATTCGTCAAGCCGCTGATGTCGTCGTCCGGCAAGGGGCAATCGAAGGTCGACGACGCGAGCCAGTTGCAGGCCGCCTGGGCGTACGCCGCCAGCGGCAGTCGGGTGGACAAGGGCCGCGTCGCCGTCGAGGGCGCGATTGATTTTGACTACGAAATCACGCTGTTGACCGTACGTGCACGCAACGCCTCGGGCGACATCGAAACCCATTTCTGCGCGCCTATCGGCCATCTGCAGGTGGACGGCGACTACGTCGAATCGTGGCAGCCGCAGGCGATGTCCGACGGCGCGCTGCAACGCGCCCGGGACATCGCAACCGCCGTCACGGGCAACCTCGGCGGATGCGGCGTGTTCGGCGTGGAACTGTTCGTCAAGGGCGACGCGGTGTGGTTCTCCGAAGTCAGCCCACGCCCGCACGACACCGGCATGGTGACGATGGCAACGCAACGGCAGAACGAATTCGAGCTGCACGCGCGCGCCATCCTCGGTCTGCCGGTCGACGTCGCGCTGCGTGAACCCGGCGCCTCGGCGGTGATCTATGGCGGCATGGACGCGGCGGGTGTCGTGTTCGACGGCGTCGCCGATGCACTGGCCATGCCCGGCGTCGACATCCGCCTGTTTGGCAAACCGCAGGCCTTCGCCCGTCGCCGCATGGGGGTGGCGCTGGCCACGGCGGACACCCCCGAGCACGCCCGCGAGCGCGCCAGATCGGCCGCAGCCGCCATCAAACCGGAGAAAGTCTGAACGATGCAAACGCATTACGAGCGCCTGGGTGGAGGCGAGACCCTTCGTCAACTGGTCGACCGGTTTTACGATTTGATGGATGAAGATCCGGACTATTACGGCATCCGCAAGCTGCATCCGGCCGATCTCACCGAATCGCGCAACAAGCTGGTCTGGTTTCTTTCGGGATGGACGGGCGGCCCGCCGGAATACACCGACCGCTTCGGCCACCCCGCCCTGCGGCGACGTCATCAGCCCTTTGCCATCGGCGAAGCCGAACGCGACCAGTGGATGGGCTGCATGATTCGCGCGATGCAGGACGTGGAACTGGATGCCGCCCTGCAACAGGAATTGACGGCCGCATTCTTCAAGACGGCCGACTTCATGCGCAACCAGCCCGGATGATCAGGGTCGGATAAAGATGAAACGACTGATCGCCTGGGGAAGCCTGCTTGTCGTGCTGGCTGCACTTGTCGTGCTGCCCTGGCTGATGCTGGATGACGCGCCGGCGATCGAACCGCCCGCGCAATTCCGCCGCGCCGACCTCGCCTGGATCAAGTCGCTGCTCGATAAGCACGATCCGCGCGGCCAGACGCCCGACGTGGTCCAGAGCATCTTGCTGGACGAGTCCGAACTCGACCGACTGCTCAACTACGCCGTTGAACTGCGCCGCGTCAGCGGTATTGCCGCCGAACTCACGCCCGGACTGGCCACGCTCACCGCCACGCTGACCGTTCCGCCGAATCCGTTCGGGCGCTATCTCAACATTACCGCCATCGTCGCCGAGATACCCCGTGGCATCCGCATCCAGAGCCTGCGGCTCGGCAGTCTGCCGCTGCCCGGCGCGCTGGCCGACTGGACGGCGCGCCTGGTGCATCACGCATTGCGTCGCGACAAAACCTATGCCGCGCTGGCCGATGCGTTCAGCCAGGTGCGCTTCGACGAAAACCAGGCCACCCTGGATTACCGCTGGCGTCCCGAACTGCTGACCCAGGTCGAACGCAAAAGCGCGGAGTTGCTGATCGCGCCGCAAGACCAGACCCGCATGCTGGCCTATGCCGAACGACTGGATACCCTGCTGAAGCCTCATCCGCACCGCAGCACGGTACCGCTGGTGAGCATCATGGGCCCGCTGTTTGCCCATGACCCGCAGACCGGCCGCGACGCGCGCGAGGAAAACCGCGCCGCGCTCACCGCGCTGGCCGCCTATCTGGGCGGGATCAGCCTGCCCAGGCTGCTGGAAGGCGACAGCCACTCGTTCCGCCGGGCGCCGCGCGTGCTGCTGTCGCTGCACGGACGGCGCGACTTCGCCGAGCATTTCGTGATTTCCGCCGCATTGTCGGCTAACGGCGGCAGCCGTCTGGCCAACGCCATCGGCCTGATAAAAGAAGAGGAAGACGCAAAGCGGGGGTCGGGTTTCAGCTTCACCGATCTGGCCAGCGATCGCGCCGGCGTAAAACTGGGCACGCGCGCAACGGGCGATGCCGCCGACCAGGTGCGACAGTTGCTCGCCGCCGCCCGCAGCGATGACGACCTGATGCCCGATTTCCGCGACCTGCCCGAGTTCATGCCACAGAACGAATTCGACCGCCGCTTCGGTCCCATCGGCAGCACACGCTACCAGCGCGTCATCAAGGGAATCGACGCCCGACTGGCCGCGCACCGTCTCGCCCAATAGACAGTTGATAATCCATGTTATAATACTGGGCTTTCCCGAGTCATAGCCGCCATCATGTCCCGCAAGCTCCGCAACATCGCCATCATCGCGCACGTCGACCATGGCAAGACCACGCTGGTCGACCAGCTTCTCAGGCAATCCGGCACCTTCCGCGACAACCAGGCGGTCGACGAACGGGTGATGGACTCCGGCGACATCGAGAAGGAACGCGGCATCACCATCCTGGCGAAGAACACCGCGATCACCTACGGCGACACCCACATCAACATCGTCGACACCCCCGGCCACGCCGACTTTGGCGGCGAGGTCGAGCGCGTGCTCGGCATGGTCGACGGCGTGGTGCTGCTGGTCGACGCGGTCGAGGGCCCGATGCCGCAGACGCGCTTCGTCACCAAGAAGGCGCTGGCACTGGGACTCAAGCCCATCGTCGTGATCAACAAGGTCGACCGTCCCGGCGCACGCCCCGACTGGGTGGTCGACCAGACCTTCGACCTGTTCGACAAGCTCGGCGCCACCGACGAGCAGCTCGACTTTCCGATCATCTACGCCTCCGGCCTCAACGGCTGGGCCTGCATGAACCTGAAGGACGCGCCGTCGCAGGGCGGCAGCGCAGCCGACATGGTGCCGCTGTTCGACACCGTGCTGGCCCACGTGCCCACCCCGCCCGGCTCGGCCGACGCGCCGCTGCAGCTGCAGCTCGCCGCACTCGACTACTCGACCTACACCGGCCGCCTCGGCGTCGGTCGCGTGCTCAACGGCCGCATCAAGCCCGGCATGTCGGTGGTGGTGATGAACCATGAAGAACAGGTGGCCACCGGCCGCATCAACCAGGTGCTCGGCTTCCAGGGTCTCGACCGCATCGCGGTCGACGAGGCCGAAGCCGGCGACATCATCATCATCTCGGGCCTCGACGACATCGGTATTGGCGTCACCATCTGCGACCGGGAAAACCCGGTCGGCCTGCCAGTACTAGCGGTCGATGAACCCACGCTGACCATGGACTTCATGGTCAACACCTCGCCGCTCGCCGGCACCGAAGGCAAGTTCGTCACCAGCCGCCAGATCCGCGACCGCCTGAACAAGGAACTGCTGACCAACGTCGCGCTGCGCGTCGACGAAACGGGCGATGCCGACATCTTCCGCGTTGCCGGCCGTGGCGAACTGCATCTCACGATCCTGCTTGAGAACATGCGCCGCGAAGGCTTCGAGATGGCGGTGGCCAAGCCGCGCGTGGTGTACAAGGACATCGACGGCGAAAAGTGCGAGCCGTACGAGAACCTCACCATCGATCTGGAAGACGAGCACCAGGGCGGCGTGATGGAGGAGATCGGCCGGCGCCGCGGCGAGCTGACCAACATGGAATCCGACGGCAAGGGCCGCACCCGCCTTGAATACCACATTCCCGCGCGCGGCCTGATCGGCTTCCAGTCCGACTTCATGACCATGACGCGCGGCACCGGCCTGATGAGCCACGTGTTCGACGACTACGGTCCGGTCAAGGCCGACCTGCCCGGCCGCCACAACGGCGTGCTGGTGTCGCAGGACAACGGTGAAGCCGTCGCCTACGCACTGTGGAAGCTCGAAGACCGCGGCCGCATGTTCGTGTCGCCCGGCGACAAGCTGTACGAAGGCATGATCATCGGCATCCACAGCCGCGACAACGACCTGGTGGTCAACCCGATCAAGGGCAAGCAGCTCACCAACGTGCGCGCCTCGGGCACCGACGAGGCCGTGCGCCTGACCACGCCGATCAAGCTCACGCTCGAATCCGCAGTCGAGTTCATCGACGACGACGAACTGGTCGAGATCACGCCGAAGTCGATCCGCATCCGCAAGCGCCACCTGCAGGAACACGAACGCAAGCGCGCCAACCGTGCGGCGGCATAAACCCCAACCCGGCGCGAGCCGGGTTTTTTACGCCTGCCACGGGTAAAATTCGCCCATGCAACCTGTCGAAATCGGCCTCCTCGTCGGCCTTGCCGTCCTTATCCTCGCGACTGTTCTCCTGCTGCTGCGCCTCCATGCGCTGCGGCGCGAACAACGCGAATTGCCCGCATTGCTGACGCAGGACATGGATGCGCGCCACCGTGCGGTACTGACCGACTTGCACACAGGCCTGTCGCAGCAGTCCGACCGCATGCAGAACCAGTTGGCAGCCCTGCAGATTTCGCAAACCGAGCGACTCGCGGAGACGCGCGAAACCGTCACCGGCCAGTTCACCCAGTTCCAGACGGCGATGCTGGAAAAGCTGATCGAGCAGGGGCGCGCCGAACAGAGCCTGCTGCAGGACACGCTCAAAGGCATGACCGCGCACTTCAACGAGCGCGTGCAGCAGCTTTCGCAGACGGTCGACGGCCGCCTCAACGAAATCTCCGGCAAGGTCGCCGAGCGCCTCGATGAAGGCTTCAAGAAAACCAACGATACCTTCACCTCGGTGATGACGCGGCTGGCGGTCATCGACGAGGCACAGAAAAAGATCGAAGGACTGGCATCCAATGTCGTCTCGCTGCAGGAAATACTGGGTGACAAACGCTCGCGCGGCGCATTCGGCGAAGTCCAGCTGGAAGCGCTGGTCAGGAACAGCCTGCCACCCGGCGCGTATGCCTTTCAGCACACGCTGAAAAGCGGCGTCCGGGCCGACTGCGTATTAGTCCTGCCCGAACCGACCGGCACCGTCTGCGTCGATTCCAAGTTCCCGCTGGAAAACTACAGCCGCATGTTCGACGACAGCCTGCCGCCAGCCGAACGCGATGCCTCGCGGCGGCAATTCAAGACGGACGTCAAAAAACACGTCGACGACATCGCTGCCAAATACATCGTCGAAGGCGAAACCTCCGACGGCGCCGTGATGTTCCTGCCGGCCGAAGCGGTGTTTGCCGAGATCCATGCCTACCATCCGGACCTGGTCGAACACGCACAGAAGAAACGCATCTGGCTCACTTCACCGACCACGCTGATGGCCGTACTCAATACCGCTCGCGCGGTGATCCGCGATTCGGAAACGCGTCGCATGGCGCATGTGATCAAGGACGAGTTATCCAAGCTGGCCAAGGATTTCGCCCGTTTCGACGAGCGTATGAAAAAACTCGCAACGCATATCGATCTCGCCAACAAGGATGTCAGCGAGGTGCGCATTTCCAGCGACAAGATCAGCAAGCGGTTCGCCCAGATCGAGCGTGTTGAACTCGAGCACCCGGAGACGGCAAGCGCGCGCCTGCCCGAAGCCGACGAATGAAACCCGGGGCATGAACTGGTTTGGACACTGGCGACGTGCCCGCATCCTCAAACGGCATACCATTCCGTCTGCCGATTTCGAGGCCGTCCTTGCCAGCCTGCCGATCCTGCAGCGGCTGGATGCCTCGGAACGGACGCGCCTGCGCGAAGCCGCCAGCCTGTTCATTCACGACAAGGCCTTTTCTGCGGCAGGCGGTGCCGACGTCGACGGGGCCATCCAGATCGCCATCGCCCTGCAGGCCTGCCTGCTGACGCTCAATCTTGGCGAGAGCAGCTACCGTGGCTGGAGCGAGATCATTCTCTATCCCGACGCATTCCTGCGCCCTCAAGAGGAAATGGACGCAGCGGGCGTGGTGCATTACTCGCGCGATATCCTGGCAGGCGAATCCTGGCACGGCGGGCCGCTGGTACTGTCGATTGCCGACGTGCAAAACAGCGGGCGGGCCGATGGCGTCAACGTCGTGCTGCACGAGTTCGCTCACAAACTCGATATGCTGAACGGCGACGCCAACGGCTTTCCACCGCTGCATCACGGCATGGATGCCGCCGCCTGGGCACGCGATTTCAGCGCGGCCTACGCGGACCTGTGCCACCGCGTCGATGCCGGCGAGAACACGGCCATCGATCCGTATGCGACCACCAATCCCGCCGAATTCTTTGCGGTGCTCACCGAGGTGTTTTTTGAAACGCCGGCATTACTCAATGCTGAATACCCTGCCGTTTACCGGCAGCTGCAGCAGTTCTATCGCCAGCATCCGCTGCCTTCCCCAGGCGAGATGACATGAATCCGGAACCCTTGAAAACGGCCGCGCGCGTCGACGACATCGCGCCGTTCCATGTCATGGATCTCCTGGCGCGGGCGCAGGCGCTGCAAGCGGCGGGCCGTGACATCATTCATCTCGAAGTCGGCGAACCCGACTTTGCCACGCCGCCCCCCATCGTCGAGGCCGGCATTGCCGCGCTGCGCGCCGGCCATACACATTACACGGGCGCCCTGGGCCTGCCCGAATTGCGCGAGGCCATCGCTGGATTTTATGCGACACGCTGGCAGGTCGCAGTCGAGCCGGCGCGCGTCGTCGTCACGCCCGGGGCATCCGGGGCGCTTCTACTGGCGCTGGGGCTGCTGACCGGTCCGGGCGACGAGATACTGATGGCCGATCCCGGCTACCCCTGCAACCGCCACTTCGCCCGCTTCTGCGACGCGCGGGCAGTGAACGTGCCGGTCGATGTCCGCAGCGGCTTCCAGCTCACGCTCGACCTGATCGAGCGTCACGCCAGCGCGCACACCCGTGCCGTGCTGATCGCCAGCCCCTCGAATCCCACCGGCACCGCCATCGCGGCAAACGAACTGGAACGCATCCATGCCTGGTGCGCGGATCGCGGGGTTGCGCTGATCGTCGACGAAATCTATCTGGCGCTGACCTACGACGGCGTCGAGCACAGCGCCGCCCGCTGGGACGACGTCTTCGTCATCAACAGCTTCTCGAAATTCTTCCTGATGACCGGCTGGCGGCTCGGCTGGCTGGCCGCCCCAGCCTGGGCCATGCCGGCGCTGCAACGGCTGGCGCAGAACCTGTTCCTGGCTGCATCCACCCCGGCGCAGCACGCGGCACTGGCGGCATTCACACCCAGCACGCTGGACATGCTCGAAGCCTGCAAGGCCGAGTTGCGCAGCCGCCGCGATTTTCTGCTGCCCGCCTTGCGCGAGCGCGGCTTCGTTATTCCGGTCGTCCCGCAGGGAGCGTTCTACCTGTATGCCGATTGCAGCCGGTTTACCGCCGACAGCCACGCATTGGCCGACCGTTTGCTCGAGGACGCGGGGATCGCTGCCACACCGGGGATCGATTTCGACTCGCATGCGGCGGCCCATCACATCCGCTTTGCCTACACCCAGCCGCACCCACGCCTGGCTGCAGCCCTGGAACGACTCGATCGTTTTCTGCAGGCGTAAAAAAACCGGCCCAAAGACCGGTTTTCATTGCCGGGCCAGAAATTAATTGGCAGGCGCTTCAGCGGGTGCAGCGTCAGCAGGCGCGGCGTCAGCAGGCGCGGCGTCGGCAGGTGCGGCTTCAGCGGGTGCGGCTTCAGCAGCAGGCGCTTCGGCAGGCGCAGCGTCCATCGGAGCAACAGCTTCGGCAGCAGGCGCTTCGACAGGAGCAGCGGCTTCTTCTTTTTTGCCACAAGCGGTCATGGAAACGGCCAGCAGAGCAGCCAGGAGAATGGAATATTTCATTTGATTTCCCTTTATTACGAATATAAAAACCCACACCAGAGATCGGTCCGGGACTTGAAATCCAGCCGACGCGCGGAATTCTAACAAATCGGCTAAAGAAAACCACAATCTAGCAATTTTCTTCTATTGCGGGAAATTTGCGTTGTGTAATTACCACAAGACGTGCACGCCGCGTCCGGGCATTCAGGTGAAACCCTTGTGATTTCATGGGATTCGCGCTGATCGCAGGTCAGTCGGCGAGCTTGGTGCGGACAAATTCTTCGAGCGAGTCTGGCAGATTTCCGGCTGCGAGTGCACGGCGATAAGCGGAACGCGCTTCATCGTTTTTTCCCTGGGCACCCAGCGCGAGGCCCAGGCCCATCCACCAGGTTCCCTGACCCGGTTGCCGCTTCAGCGCCTGCTCGTATTGCTGCACCGCGTCGGGATATTGCTTGAGTCGCACCAGCAACGCGGCCAGCGTCGCATGGTAATCGGCATCGACACCGCGCCCTCCCAGCCCGCCCTGCAAACTGGCGACTGCGCCCGCCATATCTCCCCGCGCCGCCTGCAGGCGGGCCAGGCTGAGGGCAAACCACGCATGCTCCGGGCTGGTTGCGCGCCCGGCGCGCAAGACCTGTTCGGCTTCCTGATTGCGGCCGGCATCGCTGAGCAACGCGGCCAGCGTCTCGCGCGCAGCGGTATGCCCTGGCGACAGGGCAAGGGCCGTCTCGAGCAGTGCCTGGGCCTGATCCGTCCGGCCTGCCCGGATGAGCGCCGATGCCTCGCGATAACGTTCGTCGGCCTCTTCCCGTGCGGTCGGTTGACTGATCTCCTTGCGGATGGCCGGTTGCTGCAACGCGGCATGACCCGGTAAATCCACCGTCGCATGTTGCGCCGGCAGCCTGGGTGAAGCGGCCATTTCATGCTGCTGTTTTTCCACAGCCGAATACATCGATTGAGGGTGCCTTTCAATTATGGCGGGCGGCGTTTCTATTTTGACGGGGTGCGTTGCAGGGGACACGGCAGGCGATGCCGGTTGCAGGTCTAATGCAGGTGCCACGATGGGCGCGCGTGGATGCGGCAGGCTTTCGGCAGCCGGCCGGGAAATGAACCAGATTGCGAGCCCCGCAATCGGCAGCAACACGGCAGCGGCAATCCAGGGTTTTGTGTTGCGCCGCGTCCCGGCAGCAGGTGGGGGCGGCGGCGCCGGAGGAAACACCCGATCATGCTGACGCGCGTCGAGTGCGCGCAATGTCTGGTTGATGATGCTCATACGCTCAATCGGAAGCAGACAGGAAAAGCATGCTCATGCCACTAGAACCAGCCAGCCCGCGGCAACTGCGCTCACTCCCAGCGCAGCCAGCGCGAACAGGCTCCAGCGCGCGGTGCGATTGAGCGTCCCGGCCGCCAGGGTGTCGCGTGCGGCCGCTCGCATCTCGCGCCAGCCGACGCGTGGCCGGCCTTTGCCATACGCCAGCATGAGGGCCTTGTGGGCGATGACATTGACGACGCGCGGGACGCCGGCGCTGGCCTCGTACAAAAGTCCGACGGCACGCGGGCTGAACGGTGAATCGGCGAGATCGAAACCCGCTCGCGCCAGGCGATGCGCAAGATAGGCAACGAGTTCCTCGCGCTGCAGGGGACGCAGGCGGTCGTGAAAACTGATCCGGGTCTTGAGTTGCGGAATGGCCTCGAGCCGCGCATCCAGTTCCGGCTGGCCAAACAGCACGATGGTCAGCAATTTCCGTTTTTCGGTTTCCAGGTTGGACAGCAGCCGTACCGTTTCCAGGCTCTCCAGCGAGATCGCCTGGGCCTCATCGAGAATCAGCACCACGCGGGTGCCGCGTCTGGCCAGCGCGATCAGCTTGGACTGGATCGCCTTGTGCACACGGTAAGCCGTTTCCTTTCCCGTCAGCTTGAGGCCCAGTTCTTCGGCCACGGCAAACAGCATGCCGGCCGGATCGAGCGCGGGATTGGGGAGATAGAGCGCGCGGCAGCGCCGGGGGAGATCGGCCAGCAGCGTCCGGCACAGCAGGGTTTTCCCGGTTCCGACCGCGCCGACGATCTTGATGAAGCCTTCGCCGCTTTCCAGCGCATACAGCAGCGTGTCGAGCGCTTCCCGGTGCGGTGGCGAGGCGAAAAAGAAATCGGTATCCGGGGTCAGCCCGAAAGGGGCTTCGACGAGCCCGAAATGCGCAAGATACGAGAGGGAACGACGACCGTCAGTCGAGCGGGCTGGCTTTCTCCCACCGACAGACTCGCCGGTTGCGGCCGGCGAGTCTGTCGAATCGGGGAAAACCATCGCGGTCACGGTGTCGCCGGTTGGCGCTCGAGTTTGTCGAGGCGGGCCTGAGTCGTTTCCGCATCCGCCTGCCAGTCTGCCTGGCTGTCGATGACGGTCGGCTTGATGAGGATCACCAGTTCGCTCTTCTTCGAACTCTGGCTGGTATTGCCGAAGAAATAGCCCAGCAGCGGCACCCGACCCAGACCGGGCACGCGGTTGGCGCTGCCGTCGAAGGACTGCTTCATCATGCCGCCGATGGCGACGATGCGTCCGTCCTCCACCTGCACGACGCTGTCGGTTTCCGAGACCGAACTGGACGCGAGCGGCAGGGTCAGTTGTCCGGCCTGGCCGGCATCAATGTTCTTGATCTTTTCCGTCACCACACTGACCGAGGGACGGATGTGCAGCGTGACCAGGCCTTTCTCATCGATCTGCGGCGTGACGTCGAGCGCGATTCCGGAGAAGAACGGTTGCAGCGTCACGCTGGGCGTGGTCGTGGTGCCGGCGCCGCCGGTATTGCTGGTGGTCGATACATCGGTCACAAAATAATCATCGGTGCCGACCTTGAGCACGGCCTGCTGGTTGTTCAGCGCCGCGATGCGCGGACTGGACAGCACGTGCACCGTTCCCTGGGTTTCCAGGAAATTGATCAGCGCGGCGAAACTCTTGGTCTGGAACGCGAGACCGAAGATGCCGGAGGTCGTGCCGGCCGCCGCTGGCAGCCCGCTGCCAAGAACATCCGCCAGTGAACCGCTGGCGGCGCCGGTCAGCAGATCGAAATTACCGGTATTGGCGCCCGACGAATACTTGTGCTCGCCGTTATGCAGCACCGCCCAGTTAATGCCGGTCTGATAGCCGTCGTCCAGCCGCACTTCGAGGATTTTCGCTTCCAGCATGACCTGACGTTCGACCGCCGAGGCGGTGGCCTTGAGGAAATGCTCGACGTCGCGCATCGTGCGCGGCGTGGTCCTGACCACCACGACCCCCGACTGCGGACTCAGGATCACCTTGCCGGACTCGCCGACGATCGTGTCGAGCGCCACTTTCAGTTCGCCCCAGAAATCCGAATTGAGCGCCGTATTGATCTTGCTGGTTTCCAGCGAAGCTTGTTGTGAACCGCTGCCACCCATCGTTCCACTTGCCCCACCACTGCTCGCGGAACTGATGGAGCCGGAAATCACGCGTATATCCGACGACCCGACGCGCGTGCCGGCCAGGTAATTGACCTTGAAGATGCGGGTCTGCGGTGTCAATGGCCGCACCACGATGCGATGCCCGTCGAGCGTGTAGTCGTAGCCGTACAGGTCGCGAATGGAGGACATCGCCTCAGGCACGGTGACGTTCTTGAGATTGGCCGAAATCGTGCCCGCCACTTCCGGATGCACCAGCATGCTGTAACGCGTGCCGGAGACGATCGCCATGAACACATCCTGCGCGGGCGCACCGTTGACGACCAGATCGAAACGCGGCTCGACGGGTTCGGCTGCCGCCCTGGGCAGTTCGAGCTTGAGCGGAGGCAGCAGTGCTGCCCGGGCCTGTTCCTCGGTCATCGCGTGCGGCGCCGGCTGTGCCTGAGCCGCCCGGGAAATTTCCTGATGGATCGCCTGCTGCGTATCGCGCGGCGTCAGGGGGCCGGCACACCCCAGCAGAACCAGCGGGCCGGCAATAATCATGGTGTAGCGCTTCGTCATCCGCAATCTCTCCCGTTTCTTATTGGCCGCGCAATCGTTTTCCGACGTGCGGATAGAGTTCGAGCACCGTGACGTCCGCACCCCGGCGCAGCACCACTTCGCTATCAGTGATGCGTACCACGCGGGCATCCTGATAGCGCCCGCCTACCGCTATTTCCTGGCCACCGATGACGGCGAACCGCTGCGTGCCGCGCCGCTTGATGGCCGTGAGCGACACGGCGGGGCTGGCATCGCGCTCGACAGCAACCGCCGCCGGGGGCGCCGTGGGGTCGGGCAGGTCTGCCCCAGCGGCAGGAATCGCCAGTAGCGCGATCAGGGCACCCAGCATCATACGCGCAGCCATGCTTCCTCCAGGCTCAGGGTGTGGACGATCAGCGTCAGTTTCAGATCGGGGCGGCCAGCCGCATCGAGCGTCGCTTCGGTCCAGTTGAGCCGCCACGGCAACGCCTCCAGGCGTTCGAGATAGGCGACCAGATCGGAATAGGACCCGCTGACCGTGATTTCGAAACCATGCCGATAGAATTCGGGCGGACTTCCCTCCGTCGCGCCCGGCTGCAAAACGGGATGCGGCGCGAGCGTCCTGAATCCTACGATGCGCACGCCAGGCGGGCCGCTCACCACATCCTTCAGTACCTGGCCCATGCGTTCGGGCGGGACCAGCGAGTGCCCGCGTGTTTCAATCTGTGCATTCAATTCGGCCAGGCGGGCTTCCTGCGCCGCCAGCATCTGCCGCGCGGCCTGGTCGGGATCCCGCTGTCCCTGGCCGGCCAGCAGGGTCTGCTGCTGCCCGATCTGCACCAGCGCTGCCTGGGCACTTTGCAGGCGGTCATTGGCACTCTGTATGCGCCGTTGCACTGGATCGATCAGCAGGGTTTGTACCAGCGCCAGCGCCACTACAACCGCCGCGACGAAAACGAACAGCCGTTCGCGCAGGCTCATTGCACCGATGCGACGGCTGATCTCGCGCCATTTCTCACTGGCCATCGGATGCTCCCGTGTCTGCCGCATTGTTCCGGCCGCCCGAATACAGGGCGAAGTCGATATGCTCCGGCAAACCCGCGGACTGCGCCGGGCTATCGCCTGTGCCCTGCGCAAGCTCGGCATTCATGCTGGTAAATTTCATGCCGGCGAACGCCGTCTGCTTGCCGAGACGGTCCATATACGTCGTCACCAGACCGGCATTCAGCGCCGACCCCTTGAGCGCCACGTAGTCCGGCGAAAGGGTGAAGCCATTTAACCAGACGCCTTCTGTCGTGCTCTGCGCGAGCGCGCGCAAACGGGAAGAAAATCCTGTCGCTGAACGACCCATGGTGTGGCTCAACGAGGCCAGCAGCGCCTCGCGTTGCGCGACCCGTGCCTGCGTTGCCTTGACGCGCTCGGTCAGCAGCGCGCTTACCGGCCGGGTTGCAACGGCGCTCTGCTGGTCCAGTTCCGCCTGCGCCGCTGCTTGTTGGGCTTCCTGCGACTCGGCCTGTTTTTCGAGCGTGTTCGCCCGGTAGGTCAGATACCCCGACCAGGCCAGCACGACCGCCAGGATCAGGCCCAGCCCCAGCGCCATCTCGCGCAGGCCGAATGCATAGCGCTGCTTGAGCAGCAGCGGACTGATCAGGTTGATCTGCTGGCTCATGGCTTGGTCTCTTCCATCCGCAAGGCGGCGCCGATGGCATGAAAGCAGTGCGGCGGCAGGGCGTTCGCCTCCGGCAGGGCGGCGATATCCAGCACCTCCGCCAGATCGAGCGCCTTGACCGGCAAGGCGAGATTGCCGGACAGGCCTTTCTGCAGGCCTTCGACGCTCGCTCCCGGCGCCAGCAGCAGGCGATCGACGGGAATCCCGCCGAACTGGCGGTCGAAATGATCCAGGCTGCGCTGGATTTCCAGCGTCAGGCGTTCGAGCACGCTGTCCATGCCCTCGATGTCCAGCACTGTCTGACTCACGCCCAGCGTGCGCGCCATGCACAGCTCGCCGTCCAGCGTGAGCGTCAGCAGGCCGCCGGTTTCAATGAACGAGAAGAGCGCCAGCGCCCGCCCCGGCGTTTCCAGCCGGGCGGCCACGTTGCGCTGGGCGGTTTCCATGATGTCGATGATGGTGAGGTTCAGCCCGGCGTTGGTGGCGAGCACAGCCTCTTCCGCAAGCAGACTGTTCTTGGCCGCCACCGCGAAAAGCTGCTTCGCATGGCCCACATGCTCGGGATGCGGCACCTCCAGCACGTCCACCGTGCCGTCGTCGGCGTGAAAATCGAGCATGTCCTGGATCTGCCAGCGCACCGCGGACTTGAGTTCGTCGGCAGGTACGTTCGGCGCGTCGAGCAGACGCAGCCGGTAATCGGCCGGATTCAGCACGAGGCTGACCGGACCCTTGCCATGCAGCCGGGCCAGCGCCTCGCCCCAGTTGTCGCCCTTCACCGCCGCCACGCCGGCGGCAAGCAGCCGGGGAACGGCGACCCTGCGATCGACGCGCGCATACGCAATACGCCCGGGAAGACGCAAGTACGCGGTTAAGCCCTGCTCGCTCGATCGACGGAAAAGCTGCATGTGCCGGACCTAAAAATTTTTGTGAACTTAAATAAATAAGCTGTTGTTGTCAAAGGATTTAATCTGGATCAATACATCTCTCGCAGATAAATCAGCGGTTTGCTGCCACGATGCAGGCCAAAACTGGCCCGCGCTGCAGGATTCTGGTTGTACTGCACAGGCGTGCCGCTCCAGTGGCCTTGCAGCCAGCTTTGCGATGCCGCCACGGTGGGCATTACCACACCTGCCACACACGTGCTGCCGCTGGCGGTGGCACCCAGCTGCACGGTGAGATCGACGCTGCCGGTGTTGGGTGAACCCGGCGCGGACAGGCGCAAATTGCCGCGGCCGGCGTTGAAGCGGCCGGACAGGGTGACCGACGTTTCGCAGGCATTGAGGTTGCGCCGCCAGCCTGACAGCGCCACGCTGGCGGCGGCGAGCTGGGTGCAGGAATCCTCGGCGTTGCGGAGGAACCCGCCGCCATTCCAGTAGCGGGTCTCGATCGGCACCGGCAGGCCAAGCAGTTCCGAACCCAGGGCATTGGTCAGGACCAGCTGGCCGAAGCGGATCTGGTTGCCGGCATCGAAGGCGATATTGGCAAACAGCGCGGGCGAGAGCGTGTCGGCGGTGCCGTTGCCGGAGACGCCAGATTCGGCGATGTCCTCAATGCTCATCGACAGGCCGATATCCGCGTTGAAAGGCGCGATCGGGGTCGTACGCACGAACGCGATCTGGTCGGCCGCACTGGCCACCAGCGTGCCCGTTCCGTTGCCGCTCGCGGTCACGGTCGGCGTCATCAGCAAGCCGATATCCAGGTTGTTGGTGGCCGTATAGGTTTGTACGGCGCCGGCGGGCACGAGTTTCCACAGCGCACCGGCGTAGTTGCGCGTGACGGCGCCGGCGGCATTTTTCGCCGTGATCGTCGCCTGTGGCAGCGTGAGATAGCCGAAGGGCTGGCCGACGTAGGTGAACGAACGCTGGGGTGGGGTGGTGAGGGCGGAACAATTCGCATCCACTTCGTTGAACGTCTTGAACACAGGCGACGGGCCGGCGGGCGTCAGGTCGAAATGATCCGGCACGAAGCGGCCGACGTCGAATGCCGCCGACTCGATCGTCCGATCGGCCGCGCTGGAGCCGTCCGCGGCATCCACCGCCGCGAAGCTCGTGTCCACCAGTTTCATGGCGAAGGCGCCGACCTCGGAATAGCGGGCGTCGGTGGTCGTCACCGTGCCTGTGCCGGCAGCAGTAGACCAGGCGCCGGTCGCGAGCGTGCCCAGGGTGCAGCCGGTGGCGGGCAGCACGCAGGCCGTCAGGCTGGCCGCGGGATTGCCGCTGTAGTTCGTGGTGGCGGCACCGGCCGCATTGGTGGCCGTCGCGACGATCTGGAACGGCTGCCCGGCCTTGTGGACGTAGCCGCCGTTCGCGCTGGTATTGGTGAGCGCACGCGCAATGCCCGCCGTCACGCTGTCGGCATCGCTCGCCGTCACGCTGCCGAAGCTGGCCGGCCGGATGGCGAAGTTGTCGGTCGAACAGGCGACGACCGTCGGCGCGCCGGTCGCCGGATACGTCATGCGGATGCGCATGTTGGGCCAGGCATTGGGCTCGACGATACCGGCCAGCGTCTTGCGTCCCGTGTCGCCCGCAGCGAACGTCAATGTGCCCAGGCTGCGGATCAGGCCATAGGCCCCGCAGCCAGTGCCCGCCGATGCGTCGACGAGTTCGAGCTTCACGTCGCCGGCAAAGGCGGTTTCGACCGCCGCGCCGCCGCTCTTGAGGGCGACCACGGCCAGGCTGAACGCGCCGGCGGACAGCTTGGTATGGATCACGCCGCTTGCGCTGCCGGCCGGCGTGCTGGTTTCGAACGCATTGAAGCCGCCGGCGACCGTCGTGGTCTGAGACGTGACAACGACGGCATTGGGCATGGTGTAGAGGTTGCTTGCGCTACCGCCGCACGCATTGTCTTGATAAGCGTAGAAGTATGCGTTGTACGTTCCTGCCAATGCCGGCGCAGTCATGCTGATTGGCTCACTGTAGGTGCCTGGCTGATTGTGATTCGTGGTGTTCACGCAGGTAACCGGCCCGGGCGGAGAGGCATCGATTTTCCATGCAGCGGACTTCCACTGCGTCGCTTGCCCGGACCCGCTGGTCGTCACATTCACAATTGCGGAGATAAGACCATTGGGGCCCACCGAGACGCTCGCAGCCCCGTTTAACGTAACGGAGTCAATCGTTCTGCCGGCATTGGACACCCCCGGTAGGAGCAGCACGCCAGCCAGAAGACACTCAGCGAAAATCAGGCAGCACCTGCTGCGCAGGGCCGATGGGAATATCCCGTTGCCGAATTGATCCGTGTTCATTTCGAAAAGCTCGCCCGAATCTGCCGCTCGACGTAACCGACCTCGTTGGGCGTCCCCGACGTCGCGGTCGCGGTGATCTGGTAGACATTCACCATATCGGCGCCGTCAGGGTAGGTGCCGGACAGCGTGCAGCTCACGTCCACCGAAAACGGCGCCAGCGTTCCGGCAAGCACCAGTGGCGGGTGCGCAGCCGCGCACGAGGCATTCCGGAGCAACTGCCACGCTCCCCATTCGATGCCGGCGCGCGCCGCCTGATAGGCGCGTGATCCCTGGACATCGAGCGCACTGCTAAGGTGGCTGGTGCGCGACAGCGACACCATGTAGGTCGCCAGCGCCGCCAGCACGACCAGCAGGAAGATCGCGGTCGGCAGGACGAAACCGGATTCTATGCGTGGCGCGCGTGTCATGGCTGGTTGCTCACTTGCGTGGTGGCGTACAGGCGCACCGTTTCGCCCGACTGGCTCAGGTTCAGCATCATGCTGACGAGGCCATTGCGCTCGGTGGCGCCGGGCTGGTAGTCGAAGCTGCAATCGCTGACGCCGGTCGCCAGCAGCGCACTCGACACCGGGGCAGACGGAGGCGTAGGCTGAAAGGCGGAAATGGCATAGCCCCAGTAACGCGTGAGCGTGCCGGCAGTGGGATTGCACGCATAGCTCACCGGCCCGTCGACGACCTGGAAGCGGTTGCCGGGCGAGGCCAGCGGAAACAGCTTGACGGCGATCGTGATGTTGCTCGCGCTGCCGGTTCCCCCGGTGTAGACGGCGAGCGTATCTCCCGTCCAGGCGTCGGCGCCGGGAATGCCCAGGTTGTATACCGCGATGCGGTCGCCGGCCTGCATCGCAATGGCCGGCCCGAGCACGTCGAAACCGGTGTCGGCCGCGGTGAAATCGAGAATGTCACCGCCACCCTGGGCACGGTAGCGGCCGCCGCTGCGGGTGGCGAGAAACTCCAGGTAGACCACGTTGCCCACCGACGTGACACGCACGCTATTGGGCAGCGCCAGCCGGATATCGCGGCCCATGCGGCGCAGCGCGGTGTCGGCCGTGTCGGCCAGGCGGGCGCGACGGTCCTGGGCCACGTAGCTTTCCAGCGGGGCACGCAGGAACACCGCCACCATCGACCCGACGATGGCGGTGATCGCGATGACGATGATCATCTCGATCAGGGTGAAGCCGGCGTGGTCAGAAATTCGGCGCATAGCGCGTGCGGTAGCCGGAGAGGGTGACGCCCTGATTGCCGGGGCCATTGACGGTCACGGTCACGAGCAGGGTTTCATTGTCTCCGGGAGCCGGGACGATGCCGTTAAAGTTCGCAACGGGTTGAACCTGGACGCTCGCGGAGTAGCCATTCAGGTTCGGAACGGCATTGCCGTCAGGACCGGCAATAACAGGCATGGGATAGCCGTTGTAATCGTTGACGTTGTCGAGCGGCTTGAGATTGGCGCCACGCGACTCCCCGGGTTCCCTTGCCATTGCTGTTTCGGAAACAGCACAATCACCCGGACTGCTCGCCGTCTCCACATTGGCGTCGTCGGGATCGCAATAGGTATAAGGCTGGGCCAGCACTTCCTCGAGCAGCGACTCGGCGATGGCGAGCGCCTGCTTGCGCACCATGGGATCGGCACTGGTCCGCGCGTTAAAGCTGAAGACCGACAGCACGCCGGTCACCGCGATGCCCACCACCACGATGAACACCAGCAGCTCGATCAGGCTGAGGCCGCGCTCGCTAGTGCACATAGCCGGTTTCCCGTTCGACCAGTACTTGGTGCGTGCCGCTACCGTTGACCCGGATATCGAGCTGGTTCTGGATATCCAGCAACGCAGCGGTTTGAGGGCGCCCACCCCGGTCAAATGCCAACACCGCGAGCGGGCTGGCAATCGCCACGCCGTTTGGCGCGCTGATGATGTAAGGCTTTTCGCCGCCCGGCCCGGGCGCCGAGGCGGCACAGGCCGCGTCGTAACACAGCGTGGCATCGCTGGCGGTCAGGCGGACATAGACATCGGTGCGCTGGGCGACGGCCAGTTTCTGCGCAAAGCGCACCGTGGCGGCAAGCTGGTCAGCAAAGCCACGGGTATCGAAGCCGGTGCGGCCCAGCATGCGCGGCGCGGCCACCGCGGCGAGGATGCCGGCGACGACGATCACCAGGATCAGCTCCACCATGGTAAAACCGCCGCAAAAGCGGCGGTTTCCGATGGTGCGCGATACATTCATTGCACGGAACTGGCCGGTACGGAACTAGCAGCCCGCAGTATTGCCGGTCGCATTGGCCGAGGCAGGGGAACCTATCTGAGGCGCGGCATTGGCAGCCGCTGCGGTATACCGGAAGAAACATGTGCCAGGGTTGGTACCGCCCATCACACGAATATCGATCGGTCCATTGCCATTGGTTTGGTAGCCTTCTGCCGCAAGCTGCGCGGCGTTGGGGTTCATGACAGAAGTCAGACCGCTGGCATTGACAATGCCAGCCAGAGTGGCGGCAGGATAACCGTTGACCATATTGATAATGCCGTTTTCAGTACAGACCGTCCCGTTCGCACCCAGCAGGTTGTTCGCACGAACCGCGGTACCCGGGCAGTTTGCCGCATCCTGCACGCCGCCGCGAACCAGCACCGCACCATGAAGCATCCCTGCCGCCGCCTGCACCGCGCCGCGCGCAGCATTCAGCTTGGCAATCCGCGCATCGCGCTGAATATTGGTGAAGCGCGGCAGCGCCACCGCGGCGAGGATGCCGAGGATGACGATGACGACGATGAGTTCGATCATGGTGAAGCCGTGCTGCCGGGTTTTCATGTCCTTCGGGGTGTTCATTGCGTTCTCCTGTTTGTTTGAATGCGTTGGTCTCAAGCGCTGCCCGCCGGCAGCCACAGGACTTATTTCGGATATTCCGACCAGGACTTGAATTAAAACAGGGGATTACGGCAGGCTGTCACTTGATGGCCACGCTGGCCAGGTCCCACATCGGCAGGAACACGCCGAGCGCCAGCACCAGCACGACGCCGCCGAGGGCGACGATGATCAGCGGCTCGATGCGGGCGGCAAGGGTCTTGATCTCGTAATCCACCTCGCGCTCGTACATCCCGGCGACTTCCTGCATGAGCTCGTCGATGCTGCCGGTTTCCTCGCCGACGGCGATCATCTGCAAGACCACCGGGTTGAACACGGCCGCGTTCTGCGCGGTGCGCAGGACCGATTCGCCGCGCTCGATGCCGTTGCGCATCTGCTCGACACGCGAGGCGATCCAGGCGTTGTCGGTGACTTCGGCCACCACCGAGAGCGCCTGCGCGGCGGGAATGCCGCTTTTGAGCGACAGCGCTAGGGTACGCGCGAAGCGGGCCAGCGTGCTGCGCAGCACGATCGAGCCGGTGAGCGGCAGCCTGAGCTTGAAGCGGTCCCATAGCAGGCGCCCGCCGGGGGTGGTGCGCCACAGGCGGAATCCGAAAATGGCCAGCACCAGCCCGGCCAGCATGAGCCAGCCGTAGGCGATCGTCAGGCGCGAGGAAGCGATGAGTATCCGCGTCATCAGCGGCAATTCGGCGCCGAGGCCGGCATAGACCTTGGCGAAGGCCGGGATGACGAAGACATTGATGACGGCGATCGCGACCACCATGGCGATGAGCACGAAGGTCGGGTAGCGCAGGGCCTCCTTGATGCGGGCGCGGGTCTCGCGTTCGAATTCGAGGTGCTCGAACATGCGCAGGAAGATCTCGTCCAGGCGCCCGGTCGCCTCGCCCACCCGCACCATCGCGACGTAAAAGGGCGAAAAGACCGCGGGATGCTGGCGCATCGCCGCCGACAGGTCGCGCCCGGCTTCGAGCGATTCCTTCAGCGACGTGATCACCCGGGCGAAGGCGGCATTGGTGGTCGACTCGAGCAGGCCCGACAGCGAGCGCAGGATGGGCACGCCGGCGCGCATCAGGGTATAGAGCTGGCGCGAGAACAGCTGCACGTCGATGGCCTGGACGGTGGGTTCGAACAGGCTCAGGCTTTTCGGCTTCGTGCCGCGGCGCTCGGACTGGCCGGTTTCCTGGATGCTGACGGGCGATATGCCGTTTTTCAGCAGACTGCTGGCGCACGCCGCCGCGTTGTCGGCCTCGAGGATGCCCTGGGTCTTCTCGCCGCTCTGGCTGCGGCCGGCATAGGCAAAGCGCGGCATCAGCTTGTTTCGTCCTGGGCGCTGGCGCGCATCGCTTCGGCCAGCGAGGTCACGCCCGCCCGGGCCAGCGCGATGGCCTGGTCGCGCAGGGTATGGCCGGCCATCGACGCACGCGCGGCGGCCACGAATTCGGCAGGATTCTTGCGCGCCAGGCTTTCCGCCAGCGCGGTATTGATTTCGAGCAGTTCATGGATGGCGCGGCGTCCGGAATAGCCGGTGCCGTGACAGCGGTCGCACCCCGTTCCCGCGACATAGCCGTCGCCGGCCTGGTCGGCGTGCGCGCGCCCCAGCCAGACCCGTTCCTGCGGCGTCGGGTCGTGCGGGGCCTTGCAATGGCCGCACACCTTGCGCAGCAGCCGCTGCGCTAGCACGCCCTGCACCGAGGTCGCCACCATGAAGGCGGGCACGCCCATGTCGAGCAGGCGCACCGGCGTGGAGGCCGCGTCGTTGGTATGTAGGGTGGACAGCACCAGGTGGCCCGTCATGGCCGCCCGCAGCGCGACCTGCGCGGTGTCCGCATCGCGCATCTCGCCGACCAGGATCACGTCCGGATCCTGACGCAGGATGGCGCGCAGCACGCGGGCAAAGCTGAGGTCGATCTTCTCGTTGGCCTGCACCTGGTTGATGCCGGCCAGCCGGTACTCCACCGGATCCTCGACCGTGATGATCTTGGTGCCCGGGTCGTTGAGCTCACCCAGCGCCGCATAGAGCGTGGTGGTCTTGCCGCTGCCGGTCGGGCCGGTCACCAGCACCAGGCCGTTGGGACGGTGCAGGATGGCGCGAAAGCGTTCCTGCATGTCGGCCGGCATGCCCAGGCTGTCGACGGCGAGCAGGTTGTCGCCCTGGCTCAGCAGCCGCATCACCACGGACTCGCCATACTGCGTGGGCATGGTGGACAGGCGCACGTCGACCGTGCGGCCGCGCACCTTGACCGCGAAGCGGCCGTCCTGCGGCAGGCGCTTTTCCGAAATATCCAGTCCGGACACGATCTTCAGGCGCAAGGCCAGCGCCGGGGCGATCTTGAGGTCGGCCTGGGTTTGCGGATGCAGCATGCCGTCGATGCGGAAGCGGATGGCCAGCTGTTTTTCCTGCGGCTCGATATGCAGGTCGGATGCGTTGACCTGCAATGCATCCTCGAACAGGGTCTGCAGCAGGCGCACCACCGGTGCATCGGCCTGGCCTTCGCCCAGCGCTTCCAGGCCGATGATGCTGGCCTCGGTCTCGCCCATGTCGCGCGCGAGTTCCTCGGTCAGGCCGTGGATATCGTCGGTGCGCCGGTAGATGCGGTCGATCGCCGCCAGCAGGTCGCCTTCCGCCACCACCGCAAGCTGGATGTCCTGCGGAATCAACCGGGCGATTTCATCGTAGGCGAACAGGTCGGTCGGATCGGCCATGCCGACGAAAATGCTGCTGTCGCGCCGCGACAGCGGCATGGCCCGGAAACGCCGCGCCTGCGTTTCCGGCAGCAACTGCAGGATGGCGGCGTCCGGGCTGAATTTCCTGAGGTCGATGAAGGGGAGGCTCAGCTGCCGCGCCAGCGCCTGGGCAATATCGTTCTCGCCCGCCAGCCCGCTTTCAACGATGATGCGACCCAGGCGGCGACCGCTTTTCTTCTGCGCGGCCAGGGCGATGTCGAGGTCGGCGCTGGAAATGACTTTCTGCTCCACGAGCAGGTCGCCCAGACGGATTTTCTGGCGTCCGGTTTGTGGAGAAGCGGTTGGCGTGGCGGTTTCGGTCTGCATTTTTTCGGATTGGCGCGCAAGGATGAGCACATATCGGCCCGGATCGGCTTCACCTTAAGCCATGGGCCCGCCACCGCCGTCACCCGGGGCGGTGCAACAGGTCAAACCGGGCGCTCACCTGGTCTGCTGGTCGATGAATTCGCCCGCCTGACTGCCGGGGCGCAGCTTGCCCTGATAAATGAAACCGGTGCCATAGCGACGCTGGCCATCCCGCGCCGTGATCAGCTCGTTCTCGCTCCAGACCCAGACATGGCCATCGCGGGTATCGAGTATGAGCGCCCGTCCGCCGCCCTTGCCCCCTTCGGCGCCGGCCAGCGGCAAGGCCTGATAGCGTCCGTCTTCGGCGTGGGCCCCGCCCGCGAGCATCAGCAGCCCTGCCAGCATCCATCCTGTCCGCATCGCGCATCCTTTCATTCAAACAGGGCCGCCACCATGGCCGCATCCAGCACGTACTCGTGGTTGCAGATGTCGTCATGCACCCGTATTTCACCCTGCTCGGCCAGGATGTCTTCGCATTCCGTGCGCCCTATATTGCGCAGCATGGCGTAAATCTTGTCAGGATCATAGGGGCAGTGATAGCTGACCGGGCGCGGGTCGTATACGCGCACGTCTTCTTCCGGAAACAGACGCTCGATCAGCTTGATCGCGCCGAGGCCGAGCAATTCGTCGGCCCGTACCGTGTCGGCCAGGATCTGCATCCGGTTCCAGCCGTCGGCGTCACGCGCGGCGGCGCCCGGCAGCGCCTGCAGGAACAGTCCCCCCACCGCATCGTGGCTGGCGGCCAGCCACAGCCGGGTGGGCGCCTGCTCGGACTGGTCGAGGTAATGTTCGAATACGGCGGCCAGCGTGTCGCCCTGCAGCGGCACATGACTCTGGTAGGGCTGACGCATATCGGCGGTGTCGAGCGTAAGGGTCAGGGCGCCGTCGCCCAGCAGGGCCGGCAGACTGCCCGACGACAGTTCCGAAGGCGCCCGCGCCATGCCGCGCAGACGCAGCTGCTCGTCGCAGTCCATCACGAGCAGCGACACATCGCCGTTGCCGCGCAGCTGGAAGGTCAGTCGTCCTGCCTGCTTGAGGCTGGAGGTGATCAGCGTGGTCACCCCCGCCAGCTGGCCCAGCAGTTCGAGAACAGGTTCGGGATAATCGCGGCCCGCCGTCATCTCGTGCCAGGCCGTACCGAGCTGCACCCAGATGCCCCGGATGTCGAGCTGCTCGAACAGAAAGCTGCGGACGCGATCGGGCGGCGCGCTCAATTGAGCTGCACCCGCTCGCCCCAAGGCACGACGCCCTTGCCCTTGACCAGCCAGATCACCGGGTAATTCGGCGGAACCTTGGGGAAATCGCCTTCGGCATCGGTGAAATACACCAGCATGTTGGGGCTGCGGTTTTCGTTTTCGACCCAGTCGAACACCGGGCGGAAGTCGGTGCCGCCACCGCCCGCGATCTCGTTCGGCAACTGCATCGTGTCCCACGGCTCGAATTCCCACGGCGCCTCTTCCGCTACGTGGTGATCACACGCCAGCAGGGTGACGCGCGCACGCACCTGGCCTTTCAGGGCATCGAGTTCGGTGACGAATTCGCGCAATTCGTCGTCGCTGATGGAGCCGCTGGTGTCGATCGCCGCGATCACGTCGATACCCTCGCTCGACAGCCGCGGCAGCAGCGCGTCGCCCTCGCGCCGCGACGGCCGGCGCCACGAATAGTCGTCGCGCTGGTTGACCGCGAAGAAACGCGCCAGCAGCGCGCGCCACGGCAGGCTGGGTGCCAGCAGGCTGTCAACCCAGCGCATCATCGACTGCGACAGCTTGCCGGCCTGGCGCGCGGCCTGGGCGGCAGCGGCGAGGCGATTCTTCCACTGCTCGGCGAGTTCCTCGCGTTCGCTGGGCGACAGGTCGTTCGGTTTTTGCGCAGCCTGGCTGCCGCTGCCCTGTTTTTCCTCGGCTTCGCTCTGGCCTTCCTTGCCATGGCCGCTGGCCTCGCCGGCGTCGGGGTTGTCCTGACGCTCGTTCTCGTCGGGACTGGCGCCCGACTCGTTGTCTTGGTCGAACATGTGCTGGTCGAAGGACTCTTCCGGCGTGTCCTCGGGAATCAGCGGATAGATTTCCTCCGCCGACAGCGTCAGGTAGTTCTGGTCGGCGAGAATGCCGTGCAGCGGCGGCTTCAGACCCTCCTCGATCAGGATCAGGTTGACCGCGTGGTCGCAGGCCACGTCCCAGCGCCGCTTGACGCGATGGTTGCGGCGATGGGTATGGCCCATCGCGCAGTGCATCGCCTCGTGCGCCAGCACGAACTGCGTCTGCGCGAGCGTGAGGTTGTCAATGAATGACGGATTGAAGTAGAACGCCTGCGCGTCGGTGCCGGTGGTGGTGCACCCTGCGCCGCCGACCTTCAGCGGCAGGTGCATCACCAGCGCGCCGAGGAAGGGGCGCTCCATGATGAGCCGCGTGCGTGCCGCGGCGAGCTTGGTGAGAATGGGTTTGAGCGCGGCGTCGGGCTGGTCGGCCATATGAGTAATCAGTGTTCGTACAGAACCAGGTCGGTGATGCTGTTGGCCCACTCGGCGAAGGCCGGGACGGCGAATAGCGGGCGCCCCACCGCGCGATGCAGGTCGGACACCAGCATCACGCCCATTTCGCGCTGCTGGAAACACTGCGCATACTTGAGGATGTTGCCGTACACCGACGGCGCGTTGCCGCTGTCGGCGGCCTGCAGCGCACGCCGAACCAGTGCGGCCGCGACGCCGTACTGCAGATCGATGCCTGCGGGCACCTCAGCCGCCTCGCCCGCGATGATGGCATCGAGATCGGGCATCTGCTCCATGTTGTCGACGAAGGTTTTCAGCTCCAGACCGGCCGACTGGCCGACGCAGGCCATCAGCGCGTCGGCCAGCAGTTCGGTGCGGTCGAATTTCTGCAGCGCGCGGTGGGCATATTCCCACGAACGCGGGCTGGGGAAGGCGATCGGCGTGTGCGCGGGATCGAAGCTGAACAGCAGATCGGGACGAAAGCGCAGGAACGCAATGATCCGCGGATCGATGTTCTCGCTATGCGCCCAGTCCACCCAGTCGTCCAGATGGACCTCGACTTCGTAGTGTGTGAAGCGGTTGGCCAGCGGCGCCGGCATGGCATAGGTCACGCCGCGGTCGCCCTGGCGGTTGCCGGCGGCGAAGATCACCCAGCCGTGCGGCACTTTGTATTCGCCGAGGCGGCGGTCGAGAATCAGCTGGTAGGCGGCGGCCGACACCGACGGCGGGGCCGAGGTGATTTCGTCGAGAAACAGGATGCCTGACCGGCCATGGCGGTCGGCATCCGGCAGCACCGAGGGGATCGACCATTCGACCAGCTGGCCGTTGCGAAACGGAATGCCGCGCAGATCCGTCGGCTCCATTTGCGACAGCCTGATGTCGATCAGCGGCACGCCGTGCTGCTGGGCGATCTTGGCGACGATCTGCGATTTTCCGACGCCGGGCGGTCCCCACAGCATGACTGGAGTGTGATGGCCGTCGGCGGCGCTTTCGAATTCTCGATTGAGGATGGTTTCGATATGGGAAGGACGCATGATCAGTCGGGACAGCAGTAAGGCATTGAATGATAATCGCTCGTGCGGCCGGGTTCCAGTTTCATCCTTGATCGAAGTGGGGAGATTTTGATACCGTGCCTTCACAATGACCGAATTGGAAACAGGATGAACTTTTGCAGCGAATGCGGCAGTACCGTCGTGCTGCGCGTGCCCAGCGGCGACCATATGCCGCGATATATATGCTCCGGATGCGGCACCATCCATTACCAGAACCCGAAGATGGTCGTCGGCTGCATCCCCGAGTGGGAAGACAAGGTGCTGTTGTGCCGACGCGCCATCGAACCCCGCTACGGGCTGTGGACGCTGCCCGCCGGCTTCATGGAAAACGGTGAAACCACGCTCGAAGGCGCGGCACGCGAGACCTGGGAAGAAGCCGGGGCACGCATCGAGGTAGGCGGCCTGTATACCTTGTATAACCTGCCGCACATCAATCAGGTGTATTTCATGTTCCGCGCGCGGCTGCTCGATCTCGACTTTCAGCCCGGCACCGAATCGCTCGAAACCCGGCTTTTCTCCGAAACCGAGATTCCCTGGGACGACATTGCTTTCCGCACCGTGCGCGCAACGCTGGAGCAGTTTTTCAGCGACCGCCGCGCCGGCTCATTCGACTTTCATTTCGGCGACATCCGCACGCGCTGATCCGTCCGGCGCTCAGGCGGCGGCGACGTACTGCTCGCGCCCGACCACGTCCATGCCGACGCGCAGCCAGCCTTCGTGGCCTTCCTGCACTTCGCCCAGCCGCAACCGATAGACGACGTCGCCGTCGCGCAGCATCAGCGCCGCACCCAGCCGGTAATGCGTCTGGGGGAGCAGCAGATTGCTCACCCCCTGCTCGGTGTGGGTCATCGGCATGAACACGGCCCAGGCCGGATCGCGCGTCATGCCCGCCTCCGCTCCATCGAAATAGACTTCCACCCGTTTGGGATGGCGCGACAGGCGCTGGGTGCCCACCAGATGCTGGCCGCCTTCCTCGCGGTCCCAGCGTATCGCCAGCAATTGCCAGACGTTCTCCGACGGATCCCAGCTCACGGCCACCAGCCGGCCATGCGGCAAAGCCGTTGGCTCGGACAGGGAAAAGCCCATGCCCTCGGGGCTCTCGTCGCGCAGCATCCATGGTTCAAGGTCAGGGCGGTTCCTGGATGAATCAGCATGACCCCTGGACGAATCGGAATGCGCCAGCGCCTCCAGAATCTTACCCATGCCTGCCGCCACCCACACGCGGCCGAAACGATTGGTACGCTGCCTGCCGCGGCGAATGCCGCCGCGCTCGATCAGGCTCGCAACCTGGCGGGTCAGCGCGTTGTCATCCTGCGTCGCGGCGTCTTCGAGCGACTTCAGATGATCGACCAGCGGCCCCAGTGCAAAATAACGCAGGCGGCGGCCCTGCACCCATTCGCTTTCGAGCACGGCCGCCCCCTCGCTCAGCGACAGATCCACCATATGGGTGTGCGCATCGCGCAGCGGCACGGTGGCCGGCAACGGCATGGGTTCATAGCCATCGAGCAATCGGGCGATCGATTCGATTTCCTGCGCACGATAACCCAGCGGATGCACCAGTCCCATCAGCACAACCAGTGTGTATTCGCGGGCGCAATGCGTGGGCTGCCCATCGATCTGCACGGTCTGGGTGGCAAACCCGTCACGCTCGAGCAGGCGATAGATCTTGTGCACACGGCGCCACGCCGACCCGACGGGATTGCGCGCCTGATGGTAATCCCAGCGCATGACGCGCCCGGCGTAGCGCACCGCACGGGCAGCTATATCGGCGGCAAACGGTTTGAGCTCGACACTGTCCGGATTGCGATAGGCCTGTTTCAACATGCAGAGCCAGGCTTCCGCCAGCATCGACCAGAACACCCATGTCTCGCGCCACAGCGCCTGGCGCGCCAGGCGGAACGTGGCCTGGTTGCGCACATACTGCTCGACGATGCGCGACTGCAGAGGCAATCCCGCCTCCTCCAGCTTCAGCAGCGCCTTCATACGGTTGAGCGTGGCCGAGTCATTTTCCGCGTTGAAACGCTCGAGACCTTCAACCAGCGCATGATGCGCATCGTAATCCGACTCCGCATGCAGGTTTTTCAGCCACTTCTCCGTCGCCTTGACAGAAACGAACGGCGATGCCGCATCAACTTTTCTGCGGCGGGTGATCGCACTCAACATCTCGAATAAATCGGTCATGGCTACGTCGGCTTATTTCTGACACCTGCAGACCAGCACCATCTGTGCCAAATCATTGTCCATCCGGCGACATGGTCAAGGCTTTGGTTTTGTTCGGCTTTGCATGGCCCGCGCGCCGCGCAGCCCGGATACGCTAATGAAAAACCGACACCTCATGTTGAACCCACGTCAACCCGTTGCCGACGGGGTACGTCATGCACAAGGCCGGGCGAACCCGTTACAATGCGCGCCGTGGAAGCGTGGCCGAGCGGTTTAAGGCACCGGTCTTGAAAACCGGCGATGGTGCAAGCCATCCGTGAGTTCGAATCTCACCGCTTCCGCCAAGCATCAAGCAACTTGCCGACTGACTGCTACGTCTTGTCAGTCCGAGTATTTGTAGGCTGGCTCGTCCAGCCATCCGCTGACCTGAATGAAGTCGAACTCACCGGCTGCATGGATTCGCGGGCCTTGCGCACAGCCGGTTCGACATCCGCTCCAGTAGAATGGGCGTTCGCACATTACTTCGCCTGCACCGTGTCTGCCCAGCTCACCTCCTTCAACCACGACCGCGACAACGCGGGGATGACCTATGTCTATCCCGTGGTCTCGCGCCGCGCGGGCGGCGTGTCGGTCGGAATCAATCTCAACCCCAACAACGCGTGCAACTGGGCCTGCGTCTATTGCCAGGTACCGAACCTGACGCGCGGCACGGCGCCGGATACCGACCTGGCGCAGCTTGAAACCGAACTGCGAAGCTTGCTCGCTGATATTCTCCACGGCGATTTCATGCAGACGCACGTGCCCGAGGGCGTCCGGCGCCTGAATGACATCGCGTTGTCGGGCAACGGCGAACCGAGCAGCGCCAAGGCATTTCCGCAGGTCATCGAATGCATCGGCCGGGTGATGGCGGACTTCGATCTGACCGGAAAAATCAAGCTGGTGCTGATCACCAACGGCAGTCTGGCAGACCGGCCACGTGTGCAGGAGGGCCTGCGAAAAATGGCCGCGCTGAACGGCGAAGTCTGGTTCAAGTTCGACAGCGCGACCGCCAGCGGCATGCGCGCCGTCAACCAGACACGCATCGCACCGGACAAGCAGTTCGAACGCCTGGCCGCGGCCGCGCACCTGTGTCCGACCTGGCTGCAGACCTGCGTGTTTGCCCTCGACGGCGCGCCGCCCTCGGATGCCGAACAGGCGGCCTACCTGGCCGCGGTGGCACGCATCCGGCAGCAACACATTCCGGTGCAGGGCGTGCTGCTCTATGGCCTTGCGCGCCCCTCGATGCAACCGCAGGCCAGGCGGCTGTCGACACTGCCCGCCGCATGGCTCGAAGCCTTTGCCGACACCATTCGGACGGCGGGCTTGCCGGTCAAGGTGTCGCCATGATCTATGGCATCGGCACCGACCTTCTGGACGCCGAGCGTATCCGCAGCGGGCTGGTCCGCTTCGGCGCGCAGTATGCGGCTCGCCTGCTCGCCCCGGCCGAACAGGCAGGTTATCGCGCCAGCCGCGACCCGGCACGCTTTCTGGCCAAGTGCTTCGCCGCCAAGGAAGCGTTCGCCAAGGCCGCGGGAACCGGCCTGCGTGCACCGGTATCGCTGCACAACATTGCCGTGCTGCGCGATGCGCATGGCAAGCCATTCCTGCAATGCGCGCCCGAACTCGAGGCCTGGCTGGCGGCACGCGGGATAAACGCTCATCATGTGTCCTTGTCGGACGAAAGCGATCTCGTTCTGGCTTTTGTGATTCTTGAGACAACGTGACCCGATTCATGAAGGAGCGAACATGACACTTGGCCCCTTGATGCTCGACGTGGCAGGCACCGAACTCACCGATGACGATCGGCGCCGTTTGAGCCACCCGCTCGTTGGTGGCGTAATCCTGTTTTCCCGCAACTGCCACGATCCCGCCCAACTGGCCGCACTGACTGCCGACATCCACGCGCTCAAGCCCGCGCCGCTGCTGATCGGCGTCGACCAGGAAGGCGGGCGGGTGCAACGCTTCCGTGAAGGCTTCACCCGCCTGCCGTCGATGCGCACGTTCGGCGAAATCTGGAATGCCCATCCGCAGCAGGCGAAACACCTCGCGCGCGAAACCGGCTTCGTGCTGGCGAGCGAACTGCGGGCCCACGGCATCGATTTCAGTTTCGCACCGGTGCTCGATCTCGATTACGGCGCGTCCTCGGTCATCGGCGACCGCGCGTTTCACGGCGATCCGCGTGCAGTGTTCGATCTGGGCCAGTCCGTGATGCTGGGGATGAAGGACGCCGGCATGGCTGCCTGCGGCAAGCACTTCCCCGGCCACGGCTACGTGGTGGCGGATTCGCACGTCGACATTCCGGTGGACAAGCGTACCCTGGCTGACATCGCCATCGCCGACCTGGTGCCGTTCCGCCTGATGATCGAGGCCGGGCTGACGGCGATCATGCCGGCACATGTGATCTACCCGAAAGTCGACGACCGGCCGGCCGGGTTCTCGCGTGTCTGGCTGCAGAAGCTGCTACGGGAACAGCTGCAATTCGACGGCGCGGTATTCAGCGACGACCTCTGCATGGCAGGCGCAGCCGTGGCCGGCGGCGTGGTCGAGCGGGTGACGGCGGCGCTCGAAGCCGGCTGCGACATGGCGCTGGTCTGCAATCGACCTGACCTGGCTGACGAGGTGCTCGCCCATCTCGAGGTGGACTGGCCCGCCCCGTCGCGCGCGCGCCTGGCGCGCATGCACGGCCATCCGCATCCGCCGACCCTGACCCAGCTGCGCGAATCGACACGCTACGCCAGTGCGCTGCACCATATCGCCGGGCTGGGTCAGGACAGCGCAGACCTCAACCTGCAGGTCGATCCGACGGATTACTGTGGGCGCGCATAGTCACGACCACGGCACCCATGCACATGGCCACGGCGCGCATCACGCCCATGCCCACACGGCCTATGACGGCAGCAGCGGCAAGCTGATCCTCGCCCTGCTGCTGACGCTGTCGTTCGCCGCCGTCGAGGCGCTGGCCGGCTGGTGGTCGGGGTCGCTCGCGCTGCTGTCCGATGCGGCGCACATGTTCACCGATTCCTCCGCGCTGGGGCTGGCGGCCGGCGCTGCCTGGCTGGCGCGCCGGCCGCCCAGCACGCGTCATTCCTACGGCCTGGTGCGGGCCGAAGTGCTGGCCGCGCTGTTCAACAGCCTGATGATGCTGGTCCTGCTCGGCTATATCGTGCACGAAGCCATCGACCGTTTCAGTTCGCCGCGCCCAATTGCCGGCGAGGCGGTCATTGGCGTCGCCGTCATCGGTCTCGGCGTCAACCTGCTCGTCGCCTGGATCCTGAGCCGCGGCGAACATACCCTGAACAGCCGCGCCGCGATGCTGCACGTGCTGGGCGATGCGCTCGGCTCGGTGGCAGCGATCAGCGCCGGCATCGTCATCGTCACCACCGGCTGGACGCCGATCGATCCCCTGCTGTCCCTGCTGGTGGCGCTGCTGATCCTGGTCTCCGCCTTGCGCCTGCTGCGCGAGGTGGTGCACGTGCTGATGGAAGGCGTGCCGCTGCAGATCGAGCTCGAATCCGTCGGCCGTGACCTCGCCTCTCTGCCCGGCGTGCAGCGCGTGCACGATCTGCATGTATGGACGCTGTCATCCGGTACCGTCGCCCTGTCCGCGCATCTCGACATCCGCGATCTTGCAAACTGGCTACCCATTCTGGCCGCCGCGCGCGACATGCTAGCGAAGCAGCACGGCATCGAGCACGTCACCTTGCAACCCGAAGTGCTGAGTGCCGAACCGCTGGTGCGGCGCGAATGGACGCCTCACGCCGGACCCGATGACAAGGCCGCATCCCGGATCCGGGCAACCCGGCGCAATTGAGCGGTCAAGCCTTTTTCATCTGCCGGAACGGGGTTGAGCCATCGATGCACCGACACATGACACAAGCTCACTCAGCAAGCCCGCCCGCGCGGGCTTTTTCATTTCCAGGCCAATTTTTTCTTGTAAGCGCTTGACATAATAATGAGAATCGTTATTATTTGCATCACACAGATTAAAGATTCTCCGAATGAACTTCGAATCCGACGCACTGGACCCTCACGCCATGCCGAATGCCCCTTCATCTTCCTTCCGCCTTCCGGTCGAGCCCGGAACGCGAACGCTTCCGCCGGATGCCATCCCGGCGGACGTTTTATTCCAGGGCAGCCAGGAAATCATGATCCGCCACAAGGGCGAGCACTATCGCCTGCGCATCACCAAGAACGACAAGCTGATCCTTACCAAGTAAAGCGTTCGCAGGCCCGACCGGCCTGACCTTAAGGTCGCCCATCCTGCACATCCACGCCGGCCAGCCTGTACCCGAAACACCACCTGACAGAGCGGAAAGTATTAGCCACCACTTATCGATTGACTCGTTTATTGCGAATTATTATCATTCTCGTAACTACTGATGCATCGCTGTAACGTGATTTGCCTGAACGTGTTTTAGGTGGCCAAACACCCGTGCACAGTGTGACCACACTCAGCGAAACCCTGAATGGAACCGGATTTTCCGAAGATGCGCGCTTTGCCGACTGCCCCCTATGCCATGAACGCCGGTCGGCCAGATGCCGCGCGTTGTGCGTCGACAGCCCTGCCTTACCCGACCCGGCTATCGCGCGCGTCGCTTGGCGGCGTGGTGTTTGCACATGCCGGCGTGCTGGCCGCGCTGATGTTCGTCGCGCATACGCCCGACCCCGTCACCCCGCCGCAGCGAATAATAATGATGAGTCTGATCGAGCCCGAGGTGATCGAGCCGGATCCGCAGCCCACACCCGAACCCAGATCGCCCACGCCACGCATCAAACCGCTGCCGCCCCCTCCCGTGCTGGTCGCCAGGAAGCCGCTCCCGGCGTCGCAGCCCGTCGTGGAAGCGCCCGAGCCCGACGCTGAACCCGTACCGGTGCCCGAGGTGGCGCCGCCTCCGACGCCGGTCGTCGCGGAAGCGCCGAAACCCGCCGCCCCGCCTCCACCACCGACTCCGGCTCGGCCCGCGGACTACCTGAACAATCCCAAGCCCACTTATCCGGCGTTGTCGAAACGCCTTGGCGAGGAAGGCGTCGTGCGGCTGAATATCCTGGTCAACCCGGACGGCAGCGTCGCGCGGCTGGAGATCGTCAAGAGCAGCGGCTATGCGCGGCTCGACGAATCGGCCCGGAAAACCGTTCAGTCCAGCTGGAAATTCGAGCCGGCCCGCCAGGCTGGCAGGCCGGTGGCCGCATGGGTCATCGTGCCGATTCAGTTCACCCTCAGGAGCTAGACCATGGAAACCGCCCTCCCCCCCACTCAACTGGGTTTTGCACACTTCATCACCCAGGCCGACGGCCTCGCACATTTCCTGCTCGTCGTCCTGCTGGCGATGTCGGTCATCACCTGGTACCTCATCGTATCCAAGAGCATCGTCAACTGGCGCATGAAAAAGAACGCACAGGCTTTCCTCCAACGCTTCTGGAATGCAGCCGGGCTGGCGGCAGTGAGCGACTACCTGCAGAAGAACGGTATCAACGATCCGTTCTCGCATCTCACCCATCACGGTCTCAAGGCAGCCGAGCAGTTCCGCGGCAAGACCGGCGCCCGCCTGATCGAGTCAGGCTCGGAAGACGAATTCCTCACCCGCGCCCTGCGCCGCGCCATCAACCAGGACGCTGCGCGCCTGGAATACGGCCACACCATGCTGGCCTCCATCGCCTCGTCGGCGCCCTTCGTCGGCCTGTTTGGCACGGTTTGGGGGATCTACCACGCACTGGTCAACATCGGCATGAGCGGCTCGGGCAGCCTCGACCAGGTGGCCGGACCGGTGGGCGAGGCGCTGATCATGACCGCGCTCGGCCTGGCGGTCGCCATCCCCGCCGTGCTCGCCTATAACTTCTTCAACCGCGCCAGGCGCCAGATGTTGTCCGAGGTGGACGGCTTCGCGCACGACCTGTTCGCCTTCATGTCCACCGGCGTGCGCAACGACACCCGCGTCGACGACGACGTGCCGCGCGTCTACGTCGCCCCGGCCGTCAGGAGCGCATGATGGCCTTCGGCGGACTCTTGAACGACGCCGGTGAAGGCGACAACGCGGAAATCAACATGATTCCGCTGATCGACGTGATGCTGGTGCTGCTCGTCATCTTCATCATCACCGCGCCGCTGATGACGCACGCGGTCAAGGTCAACCTGCCGGTCGCCTCCAGCCAGCCCAGTCCGGACAAGCCGGAAACGATCAACCTGTCGATCCAGGCCGACGGCTCGGTATTCTGGAACGCCGAACCCGTGGACGCGACCACCTGGCAGGCGAAGATGGACCTTGCCGCACAAAAGCGCCCGCAGCCGGAAATCCACCTCCGCGCCGACGGCGATCTGGCCTACCGCCATGTCGCGCAGATCATGGCCGACGCCGCAAAAGCCGGCCTCACCAAGCTGGGATTCGTGACTGACTCCCACCCCCGATAGGTTTCACTACCGGACGCAGCTGTCCATTTTCAACCACCGCCAGCCAGCCGCATGCCTTGCATCAAGCCAGCCAGATACATCCGACGCAAGGGAGCACGCAATGAACCGCATCACCCGTACTTTCAGGCAGCAAGGCCCGGCCCATGCACTCACCCCATCCCGGCTGGCCATGGCCGTCGCCTTAGCCCTCAATTTCCCTACCCAGGGAATTGCTGCCCAGACTGAGCTGCCGCGCATCGACGTCATCTCCGGCGGCGAAGAAGCCATTGCCAAACAACCGGGTTCTGTCTCGATCGTCAACCAGGCGCAACTCGAACGCATCCAGCCGCTCACCACCGAGGACGCCCTGCGCAAGGTGCCCGGGGTACACATCAAGGGCGAGGAAGAAACGGCCGTCGTCGCCAACATCGGCATCCGCGGCCTGAACGCGGCAGACTACAAGTCGCTGCTCCTCGAAGACGGCGTTCCCATCGCCCCCGGCCTGTTCGTCGGCAACGGCCGCTACTACAACCCGCGCATCCAGCGCATGAACGAAATCGAAGTGCTGAAAGGTGCTGCTGCGCTGCGCTATGGCCCCAACACCATTGGCGGCGTCATCAACTACAAGACCAAGGATCCCATCGACGGCTTTTCCGTTTCGGGCCGCGCTGGCTCGCACAACTATCGCGAAGCCACCATCGAAGCAGGCGGCTCGACCCCTTCGGGAGAAGCCAGGGCCGGCTTGTTCTACACCCGCGCGTCAAGCGACGGCTTCCAGGACAAAGGTTTCGACATGCAGGATTTCATGCTCAAGGCCGGCATGGCGCTGGGTGACGACCAGTGGCTGGGCGCGAAATTCACTTATTACGAAAACGACGCCAATATTTCCTATCGCGGCCTGTTTCTTGGCGAATACAACGCGGGAGCCGGGTACAACCCCGCGCCGGATGATTATTTTCTGACCGAACGCAAATCGCTCGACATCAACCATCTGTGGGAAATCCGTCCCGGCATGAGCCTCAACACCGTGGTCTACTGGAGCGAGATGTATCGCGACTACTGGCGTTTCGCTGTCAACAACGCTGCCTCGACCGCCGCCGGAAGCTGGGTTTACACGAACGTCGTCAACGGCAACAACCGCGCCTTCGACCGCATCGGCCTGGATTCACGCCTCATGTTCGCCAACACGCTCTTCGGCGTGAACGGCGAAGCCGAAATCGGCGTGCGCGTCATGCAGGAAGAGATGGTCGATCTGGGTATCGCCGCGACCCGCGCCAACCCCCGTACGGGCACGATCAACACCGACCGCATCGATTCCGCCACCAGCTACGCCCTGTTCGCGCAGAATCGTTTCGATGTGACCGACAGGCTCTCGATCACCCCCGGCCTGCGGATCGAAAGCTACGAGCAGGAGCGTGAAGACCTCAAGAACAGTGCCAACAACGGCGACAGTTCGAACACCGAATACCTGCCCGGGATCGGCGCAACCTACAAGCTGAGCCCCGCCGCCCAGCTTTATGGCAGTGTCTACAAAGCGTTCTCGCCGCCACTCAACTCGCAGTCGATCGTCACCGGTCTCGATCAGCAACTCGACGCCGAACATTCCATCAACGTCGAATTCGGCGTGCGCGGCGGCAGCGGCGCGCTGCGTTATGAATTCACCGCGTTCCAGATGGATTTCGACAACCAGATCACCCCGGCCATCTCCGGCGGCCTCGCGAACGCGAACGCCGGCAGCACCCTGCATCGCGGCCTGGAAGGCGCGCTGGGCTACCGCTGGGGCAATGGCTTCAGCGTGGACGGCAACCTCAGCTGGATTCCGGTTTCGGAATACCGCGAAGATCGTGGCGGCGGCATCAACGACGGCAACCGCCTGCCCTACTCGCCAGAACTGCTGGCGAACCTCAGCCTCGGCTACGCGTCGGGCCCAGTCAACGCCGCGCTATCGTGGAATTACGTCGATGAGCAATTCGGTTCCGGCGACAACACCACGCCGATCGCCGGCAGCGGCAACGCCGTCTGGTCGGGCCTGATTCCGAGCTACTACACCGTCGACCTCACCGGCAGCTACGACGTCAACAAGCAGTTCAAGCTCTTCGGCGCGATCAAGAACCTGACCGACGAGCGCTACATCGCCAGTCTGCGGCAGGGTATCTATGCCGGCCCCGAACGGGCAGTCGAAGTGGGCGCGAAATACACCTTCTGACCCTGCATCACGACTTTCGGAGGAAAACGTGATCGTCAGCCTTGACAACGTACTGACCTCCGACAAGTTCGCGAGACGGATATCTGTTTGAAGCCCGCCCCGCACACTCATCTTTTCAACCGCCAGCCAAGCAGCGTTTTGCTCCGCCAGCCCGTCGAACATTCACTTCTGGAGCAAACCATGTCCCACCTACAATCCCGCCCATCATCCGGCATCCTGCGCCAGCTGATGGCGCGCCTGCAACCTGCGGCCGCCATGCCGGCAGCCGCATCGCTCGCCTTCATGATGCTGGCCCCCGCCGCACTGGCACAGACGGCGGATCCGGCGAATACCGCCCAGACCACGCTGCCGACCGTCAAGGTGGAAGACACGTCCGACCCCATGGAGGTCAATAACGGCTACCAGGGCACGCAGACCCGCGTCGGCAAGACCAAACAGGACCCACAGGACATCCCGCAGGCAATCACCGTCGTGACCCGGCAGCTGATGCAGGAGCAACATGTCGGTTCGCTGCGCGACGCCTTGCGCAATGTGTCGGGGCTCACCTTCAATGCCGCGGAGGGCGGCCGCGCCGGCGACAACATGATGCTGCGCGGCTTCTACACCTTCGGCGACGTCTACCTCGACGGCATCCGCGACACC
>CAYVOR010000005.1:0-83776 GCA_964452995.1 uncultured Thiobacillus sp. | reverse complement strand
GAGATCTCGTCGATGCTGAAGGCGTTTGTGCCGGCGTTCGGGCCCCCTGCCTGATTCCACCCTGCCCGCTCAGGCCCCTGCGGGAAGCGCGTGTTTGTGTCTAGGGCGTGTTAACGCTAATTTCGCGCTCGCGTTGCCACGAGAAAGCGATGGATGCGAGGCGCACCTCGCCGGCAAGGGCCATCCCTTGCCAAGGGGTGCAACGTAGCAGACGCGCTTTCTCGTGGCAACCCGTCGGGACAGGCCAATTCGAGCGCATCCCTTTGTCGCGTGCCGCTTGCAGTGAATGACACTGCGGCGCGTCCCCCTTCGCGGGCTGCATCTCGAATTGGCCTCGTCGCGAGCGCGAAATTAGCGTTAACACGCCCTAGTTCAGCCAGGCCCGCAGCGTACTGCGCAAGAGGTCTTCCTGTACCGGCAGGACGAGCGCCGCATCGATGCGCAAACGGTCGCGAACCCTGTCGAGCACGCTTTGATGGGCGGGCTCATAGAACACCAGTATCCGGGTATCCGGCATGCCCTGCACGACGGACAGCAGCGATTCGAGGTTGGACAGACGGTCGCGGAAATCGGACTGATGGTAAAAATCCGCCACGACGACGGCGGGTGGCGCCTTGCGTATCAGGCTGATGGCCTTGCGCTCCGACCATTCGGAAACGACGCTGTATCCCAGTTCCTTGTAAAGCTTCTGGTAGCCCGTCGTGCCGATGAAAGCATTGAACATCAGCAATTTGGGTGGCGTGTTCATGCTGCGGTTTTTTTTGCCGGGGCTTTGTCAGCAGCCTTGCCGGGTGTGGCCTTTTTTGCCGCAGGCTTTTTCGCTGCGGGTTTCTTCGCCGCGGGTTTCTTCGGCTTGTCGATTTCAGCCCTGGCTTGAGGTTTTTTCGCCGTTGCCGTCTTCTTCGCCGGTTTTTTGGCCGGGCCTTTGGCGACCCGGGCAGCAATCAGTTCAACTGCTTCGTCCAGCGTGATGTCTTCGGGCGCGATGTCCTTCGGCAACGTCGCGTTGGTGCTGCCGTGCTTCACATATGGCCCGTAGCGACCGCTACGGACGGTAATGTCCTTTCCGTCTTCGGGATGCGGGCCAAGGTTTTTCAGCAGCGATGCCGCCGAATCCGCACCGCGCGGTGCACGCTCCATCACCAGCACTTCAAGTGCACGCGGCAGGTCGATCTCGTAGACGCTGTCGGTCCTGGGGATCGACTTGAACTTGCCGTCGTGCAGCAGATAGGGGCCGAAGCGGCCGTTGTTGGCGACGATCGGCAGGCCGGTGGTTGGATGATGTCCGACTTCGCGCGGCAGCGAGAGGAATTTCAGCGCCAGTTCGAGCGTCGCATTCTCCAGCGGGATATCCTTCGGCCACGAGGCGCGGCGAGGCTTCGGCGCCTTCTTGTCTTCCGGCATCTCGCCGATCTGCACATAGGGGCCGAAGCGGCCGGACAGCAGCTTGACGTCGAGACCGCTGGCCGGATCCTGGCCGAGGATGTTGTCGCCTTCGGCGGTGGCGGCATGCAGCGGCCGCGTGTAGTCGCATTCCGGATAGCCGGAACAGCCGATGAAGAGCCCACGCTTGCTCGCCTGCATGAACAGCGGCTTGCCGCACTTGGGGCAGGCTTCGAGGATTGGGCAGCCGCGCTCGACGTCCTGCTTGGCTTTCAGCTCGCCGTCGAACGCTTGCCAGAACTCGCCCAGCAGTTTCGACCACACCCGCTTGCCGTTGGAGACGTCGTCGAGCTTGTCCTCAAGCTTGGCGGTGAAATCGTAGTCGACGTAGTGGGTGAAATGCCGGGTCAGGAAGCAGTTGACCAGCCGGCCGATGTCGGTCGGCTGGAAGCGCTTTTTCTCCAGCACCACGTATTCGCGGTCCTGCAGCGTGGAAATGATGCTGGCGTAGGTCGAGGGCCGGCCGATGCCGTATTCCTCCAGCGCTTTCACCAGCGACGCTTCGGTGTAGCGCGGCGGCGGCTGGGTGAAGTGCTGCTCGCCGTAGAGCTTGTCGACCGGCAGCGTTTCGCCCTCGGCGAGCGCGGGCAGTTTCGACTCTTCCTCGTCCTCGTCGTCCTGATAGACCGCCAGAAATCCGGCGAATGCCAGCGTCTGCCCGGTGGCGCGAAAGGTGCCCTCGCCCACCGTGATGTCGGCGGCGACGGTGTCGAACTGCGCCGGCGTCATCTGGCAGGCGACGGTGCGTTTCCAGATCAGTTCATAGAGCTTCGCCTGGTCGGCGGTCAGAAACTGCCTGACCGATTCGGGCGTGCGCGTCACCGAAGTCGGGCGCACCGCCTCGTGCGCTTCCTGGGCGTTCTTGGTCTTGGCCTTGTAGGCAATCGCGGCGGGGGGCAGGAATTCCTTGTCGAAGTTGGTGCCCACATACTTTCGGATGTCGGTGATGGCTTCCTGCGCCAGGTTGACCGAGTCGGTTCGCATGTAGGTGATGAGGCCGACCGGGCCTTCGCCGAGGTCCATGCCTTCGTATAACTGCTGCGCGGTGCGCATGACGCGGTCGGTGGTCATGCCGAGCTGGCGCACGCCGGCCTGCTGCAGGGTCGAGGTGGTGAACGGCGCGCCAGGGTGACGGGCGCGCCGTTTCTTCTCGATGCGCATGACCGTCGCATCGCGGCCTTCCAGCATCGCCAGCCATTCCTTGCTGCGCGCCTCGTGCTCGACCGAGAATTGTTCGAGTTTCTCGCCCCTGAAGTGGGTGAGTTTGGCGCTGAAGGCCTGTGCGCCTTTATGGCTGTCGAGATGTAGCGTCCAGTATTCGCGCGGGACGAAGGCCTCGATTTCCTCTTCGCGCTCGACGATCATCCTGAGCGCGGGCGACTGCACGCGTCCTGCGCTCAACCCGGGGCTGATCTTGCGCCAGAGCAGCGGCGACAGATTGAAGCCGACCAGATAATCGAGTGCGCGCCGCGCCTGTTGCGCGTCGACCAGATCGGACGCGATCTCGCGCGGGTTGCGCACGGCGTCCTGCACCGCCGACTCGGTGATCTCGTAGAAGGCCACCCGCTTCATCGGCGTCTTGACCTTGCGCTCCTTGAGTATTTCGCTGATGTGCCAGGAAATCGCCTCGCCTTCGCGGTCCGGGTCGGTGGCCAGCAACACTTCGTCGGCTTTCTTGGCCGCCTTGACGATGGCCTCGACGTGCTTGGCGTTGCGCTCGATGACCTGGTATTTCATGGTGAAATTTTCGGTATCGACCGCGCCGGTTTTGGGCTGCAGGTCGCGCACGTGACCGTAGCTGGCGAGGATATCGTAATCGGCGCCCAGATATTTCTTCAACGTCTTGGACTTGGACGGTGATTCGACAATGACGAGTTTGGACATGACTAATTAATGTAGACGTCCCGGCTCGTGATTCAACAACATGTCTTCCAGATGGGTGAAATGCTCGATCAGGCCGCGGCTCCACAGCACGATCAGCGTCATCCAGCGCACGTGGTCGGGCTCGATATCGTCGCCGCCCAGGGCCATCAGGCCGGAAATCACCCATTCGCGCGATTCGGGGTCGAGTATTTCGGCGCCGACGAGGAACGCGAGCTCGTTGCGGCAGGCCTCGTTAAGGCGCTCGAGCTCTTCGGCTGCGTAATGACGGTAGTAAGCCTGTGCGAGCCGTTCGTGGGTGGCGCTGGCAGTCAGATTGGCGTACCAGTCCAGCGCGGCGTTGATGTCGGATTCTTCGAACCCGGCGGCAAACAGGCGCTTTTCCAGCGCATCGCGATCGGGCGCCAGCTCCGCCATGCGGAAGCTTTCGTAGAGGTAAACCAGGATGTCGAGCATAGTGTCAGTGAATTTTTTGGTAGCGCCCGCCGGGCAAGGAAGCAATTCGCCCATCCAGTTCAAGCGTCAACAGCTTCGCCGAAAGCGCATCCAGCGTCAACCCGGTTCTTTGTGCGAGCGTGTCGAGCGTGGTGGGCGCGCCGTCCAGCGCGTCCAGAACAGGGTCCGACTGGGGCGCTTCGGGGAAGGCCGGCGGCGCCAGCCGTTGCTGCCAGGCCAGCTCGTCGAGAATGTCGGCGGCGGACTCGACCAGTTTGGCGCCCTGCTTGATCAGCGCATGGCAGCCGCGCGCCAGCGGCGAATGGATCGAACCGGGAATGGCGAATACCTCGCGCCCCTGTTCGGTGGCCACCCGGGCCGTGATCAGCGAGCCGCTGTCCGGGGCGGCCTCGACCACCAGCACGCCACGACTGAGGCCGCTGATCAGCCGGTTGCGGCGCGGGAAATGACCGGGCAGCGGCGGGGTGCCGAGGCTGAATTCCGACACGATCAGGCCACGCTCGGCCAATTGATGCGCCAGTGCCTTGTTGCGCGCCGGGTAAATGCGGTCGAGTCCGGTACCGACGATGGCAACACTGGAGCCGGCGCCGGCCAGCCCGCCCCGATGGGCCGCCGCGTCGATGCCAAGCGCCAGCCCGCTGACGATGGTGAGCCCCGCGTCCGACAAGGCATGTGCGAAGGCCTCGGCGTCGCGTACGCCCTGCGGCGTGGCGTTGCGGCTGCCGACGATGCCCAGCGCGGGTTGGCTGAGCAGGCTGCGCTGCCCCTTGCAGTACAGCATGGCAGGCGGATCGGCGATCTCGAGCAGGGTTTTGGGGTAGTCCGCATCCGCCAGCGTCATCAGGCTGTTGCCGGGCTGGTCGAGCCAGGTTCGGGCGGCATCAAGCTGCGCGGCGTCGGGTTCGGCCAGCAGGGCGTCGCATTGGGCCGACGTGAGATGGGCGGTCAGCGCGGCACGACCGGACGACAAAACGGCCTCCGGGGAGCCGAAGGCCGTGAGCAGACGAATCAGGCTGGTGTTGCCGACCCCCGGCGCGAGGGCGAGGCGCAGCCAGGAATCGAGTGCGTTCAATCAGGGTTTTTCACGGTATCGAGCAGGTAGACCGGGCCTTCAGACTCCATGATGAGCGCATAGGACACGTGCTCATACACCCGGTAGACCATCACCAGGCCGCTACGGGTATCGGGCAGTTTGACGGCACGGTCGCTATTCTTGTCGAGGCAGGTGCTGCGGAAGGAATTGCGCACGTCAGCGACCTGGTCGTAGGTGGCCTTGCCGTTTTCCTTCAGACAGCGCACGTCGCTGTACAGCCAGGCGTTGCCATCGGGAACGCCCGCGGCTTTTTCTTTCACCCAGGTCATGCGGTCTTTTTCGGCGCGCGTAAGTGTCACGGCCAGACCTTCGCGGTATACCGCCAGCACGTGACCGGGCTCCAGGCCGTCGCGACCGCCACGGTTAATGACCACGGTCTGGTAACGGCCGCTGTCGGACAGGCCGCCGTACGCCGAGATGATGCGGCCGCTGATCCTGTTTTCCGGCGCGTGGGGAACGTATTCGAAAGGCGTGCTGTTGTCTGCTTCAACCAGCTTGTCCTTGGGCAGGATTTCCCGTACCGACTGGGTGATCTGGATTTTTTGTGGCGCGCCTTCCACCAGCGTGCGGGCATCGCCCAGGTATTCGACCTCATAGCCCAGTACCTCGCCGGTTTCCGGATCCTTCAGGGCCTTGCCCGGACGCAGCACGTTCCAGCGGGTGACGCCCGGCTTGCCGCCGGTGGCATAGGCATCGTCACCTGAACCCAGCACCACGCGTTCCGTATTGCTGCCCAGGATGAAGGGGGCATCGTCGAGCGCGCCCTTGGTCACCACACGCGGTTGCGACAGGAAGGGATGGATTACCCGGATCGGGATGGGCGGGATCGCCTCATTGTCGATTTCGGTTGCACGCACGCCGGGCGACAGCTTGACCGTTTTCATGTCGCCTTTGCTACCCTTGACCAGCGACAGGCGCGGGTCCTTGCCGCTGCGGTCGAGTACGACCATGTCGCCCGGATAAATCCAGTGGGGATTCTTGATTTCGTCGCGATTCATCTTCCAGATCTGGGGCCAGCGCCACGGATCCTTGAGAAAACGCCCTGAAATGTCCCACAGCGTATCGCCTTTGACCACGACGTATTTGTCGGGCGCGTTGTCCTGCAATTTAACGGTATCGGCCAGCGCCGGAACGGCGGCTAGCAGCAGGGCGAGAGAAACAACGAGTTGACGCACGGGGGAACCCTCCATTTAGACCTTGTCTAATTTTCAGCGTTGAAAATATACTGTGCGCTTAGCTTACGGCTATCCGCCGTCTTATATTTAGGGCAATGCGCAACTTAACGCAGATTTTGCATCAAAGTTCGCAGCCAGCCCATTCATTTGTAAAGCTGATTTATGGCCAAACTCGACATATTGCATTATCCCGATACGCGCCTGCACACGGTCGCCAAACCGGTGGCGGCCGTTGACGACCGCATCCGCGCCCTGATCGACGACATGGCCGAAACCATGTACGCCGCGCCCGGCATCGGGCTGGCGGCCACCCAGATCGATGTTCACGAGCGCGTCATTGTCATCGACGTATCCGAAACGCATGACCAGCTGCGCGTCTTCATCAATCCCGAAATCCTCGCCCAGTCCGGAACCGAGGAAAGCGAGGAAGGCTGCCTGTCGGTCCCCGGCATCTTCGACAAGGTGACGCGCGCGGAACGCGTCACGGTGCGTGCGCTCGGTCGCGACGGCAAGCCGTTCGAGCTCGAAACCGACGGCTTGCTGGCCGTGTGCATCCAGCACGAGATGGATCACCTCATGGGCAAGGTCTTCGTCGATTATCTGTCCAGTCTCAAGCGCAACCGCATCCGCACCAAGCTGCTAAAGCAGGCACGCGAACATCGGCCCGATGCGGCGCCGATGCGCGCCTCGCTCTGAGTTTTCGCGCCTGTGCGCATCATTTTCGCCGGGACGCCGCCCTTTGCGGCGGCTGCGCTCAATGCGCTGGCGGACGCCGGACATGACATCGCGCTGGTGCTGACCCAGCCTGACCGCCCCGCCGGGCGCGGCATGAAACTTGCGCCCAGCGCCGTCAAACAGGCCGCGCTGGCGCGTGGCCTGCCGGTGTCGCAGCCGCCGAGCCTGAAATCGCCCGAAGCCCAGGCCGGCCTGCGCGCCGTGAATGCCGACGTCATGGTGGTCGCCGCGTATGGCCTGATCCTGCCGCAGGCCGTGCTCGACCTGCCACGCCTCGGTTGCCTCAACATCCATGCCTCGCTGCTGCCGCGCTGGCGCGGTGCGGCGCCGATCCAGCGCGCGATCCTGGCGGGCGACGCGGAAACCGGCATCACCATCATGCAGATGGACGCCGGCCTCGATACCGGCGCGATGCTGTCCAGAACCGTGGTGCCGATACGCGACGACGACACGGCGGCGAGCCTGCACGACACGCTGGCCGCCGCCGGCGCGTCCGCCATCGTCGCGGCCCTGGCGCATTACGCCACGCTCGTTCCGGCGACGCAGGACGCGGCACAGGCCACCTATGCGGCCAAGCTCAGCAAGGACGAGGCGCAGCTCGACTGGCGCCAGCCCGCCGACCAGCTGGCGCGTGCGGTGCGCGCCTACAATCCGGCGCCCGGCGCGTGGACGCTGCTGGACGGCGTGCCACTGAAAGTGTGGACGGCTGAAGTCGTACCGGGTGCCGGCGAGCCGGGCACCGTCCTGCGTGCCGACGCGGAGGCGCTGATCGTCGCCTGCGGCGACGACGCGCTGAGCTTGCGGGAAATCCAGCCGGCAGGCAGCAAACGCATGGCAGCGGCAGCGTTTCTCGCCGGACGGCCGCTGCCAGCCGGCATCCGGCTGGGACATTGAAACAAGGTCGCGCCACCCCCATCTTAAGCCCAGTGCGCGCTCGCAGCGTGCCAGCAAGGAGCTTTACATGTTCGGAAACTGGGTCAAAACCTCCATTCTGTTTGCCGGGATCATTGCATTGTTCGGTGCCATCGGCGCGGCCATCGGCGGCGCGCAGGGGATGGTGATCGCGCTGCTGTTCGGCGCCGGCATGAACCTGTTCGCCTACTGGAATTCCGACCGGATGGTGCTTGCCATGTACCATGCGCGCGAAGTGGATGCCGGCAGCGGCGGCCACTTCTATACGCTGATTCAGGAACTGGCGGCGCGCGCCGGGCTGCCGATGCCGCGCGTCTATGTCATCGACGAGGCGCAACCCAACGCATTTGCCACCGGCCGCAATCCGGACCATGCGGCCGTGGCGGCCACCACGGGCATCATGCAGTTGCTGAGCGAACGTGAACTGCGCGGGGTCATGGCGCACGAGCTGACGCATGTGAAAAACCGGGACACCCTGATTTCAACCGTGTCGGCATCGATCGCCGGTGCGATCTCGGCGCTGGCCAACTTCGGCCTGTTTTTTGGCGGCCGCGACAGCGAAGGACGTTCGGGCAATCCCCTGTTGGCGATTGCCATCATGATCGTCGCACCGATTGCGGCAATGCTGATCCAGATGGCGATTTCGCGCGCCCGTGAATTCGGTGCCGACGCCGGGGGTGCGGAAATCTCGGACGACCCGCAGGCGCTGGCCAGCGCCTTGCAGAAGATCGAGGCCTATGCCAGGGGCCTGCCGATGCCGGCGGCCGAGGCCCATCCGGAGACGGCCCAGATGATGATCATCAATCCGCTTTCCGGCGGCGGGCTGTCCGGGCTGTTTTCCACGCACCCCGCCACCGAGGAGCGCGTTGCACGACTGCTGCAGATGGCACGCACGGCCTGACGAACGACGTAGCCTGTTATCATCCGACGCTCCCAGCAGCGGCGTCATCCCGATGAATCAGCAAGCCTTCTCCGGTCACTCCTTCCATGCGTAAGCTGCAGAAGCGGGCCGCCGGCGTGCTGGAAAGCGTGCTGGCCGGCGCGGCCCTGCATCAGGTCCTGCCGCAGCAACTCCAGCAACTCGATACGCCGGGTGAACGCGGCGCGCTGCAGGACATCGTCTACGGCAGTCTGCGCCAGCTGGGCCGGCTCGACGCCTGGCTGGCAGCGTTGCTCGAACGTCCCCTGACCGATCCGCAGCTGGGCTGGCTGTTGCGCGTGGCGCTGTATCAGCTGGCCTATACGCGTGCGCCTGCCCATGCCGTGGTGCACAACGCCGTCACCGCGGCGGGTCAGGGCTGGCGGCGCGGACTGGCCAACGCGGTGCTGCGCAATTTCCAGCGGCGCCGGGCCGAACTGGACGCCCTCGCCGACGCGCAGCCGTCCGCGCGCTGGTCGCACCCCGACTGGTGGATCGACAAGCTCAAGGCGCAACATCCGTCCCACTGGCAAGCTATTCTCGAAGCGAGCCTGCTGCATCCGCCCTTCACCCTGCGCGTCAATTGCCGTCATGGCGACGTCGCAGACACGCTGCGGCGCCTCGACGAGGCAGGCCTGACCGCACGCTCGACCGGTCCCGACGCCGTCACGCTCGACAAGGCCGTGCCGGTGCATGCCCTCCCCGGCTTCGATCAGGGCGACGTCTCGGTGCAGGATGCCGGCGCACAGTGGGCGGCGCGTCTGCTCGATGCACAACCCGGCGAGCGAATACTCGACGCCTGCGCGGCGCCTGGCGGCAAGACCGGCCACATCCTCGAGCGCGCGGAGGTGGCGCTGACGGCACTCGACATCGATGCCACGCGGCTGGCGCGGGTCAAGGAAAACCTGGACCGTCTGCAGCTCGGCGCCACTCTGGTGGAGGGCGATGCCGCGCATCCCGAGCGATGGTGGGACGGACGACCGTTCGACCGCATCCTGGCCGACGTGCCGTGCAGCGCTTCCGGCGTGGTGCGCCGCAACCCGGACATCAAGTGGCTGCGCCGGCCCGAGGATATCGCTCAATTTGTCGCGCAACAGGCCGTTATGCTGGAGGCGCTCTGGCGGCTGCTGGCCCCGGGTGGTACATTGCTTTACGCCACCTGTTCGATATTCAATGAAGAAAACGAGGGGCAGGTGCGGACGTTCCTGACGCGCCATCCGGACGACGCCGAACGTTGCCCGCTTCCAGAACCTTTGTCAGACGGATCACTATTGCCGGATGCCGAGCATGATGGTTTCTTTTACGCCCTGTTGCGCAAGACGTGATCCCCCCCTTCGCTGGCTGGCCGGACTGCTGCTGGCTTTCTGGCTGACGGTTGCAGGCAGCGTGCAGGCCAGCGACAAAAGCACGATCAGTCAGGCGGCCATCCGTGCGACGCCGCAAGGCTATGTGCTGGACGGCGAGGCCAACATCGTGCTCAACCCCACGCTGGAAGATGCGCTGAGCCGGGGCATCAATCTGTATTTTCTGCTTGAGCTGGAAGTGACCCGGCCGCGCAACTGGTGGTTTGACGAAGACATCGCCGAGCCGGTGCGCAAGATGCGGATTTATTATCACCTGCTGTTGCGGCGCTATGTGGTTGAAACCGGCTACACAACCCGCACCACCGCCACCCTGAGCGAAGCGCTGGCCACGCTGGGACGCGTGGACGGATGGCAGGTGCTGGAGCAAGGCGCGCTCAAGGCCGGTCAGCGTTACGACGCGCGACTGCGTCTGCGGCTCGACACCTCGCAACTGCCCAAGCCGCTGTCCATCGGCGCGGTCGGCGGCGACCGCTGGGAGCTGGCCACGCCCTGGTACGACTGGTCGTTCGATGCGCCCGCCGTTCCTGTCACGCCCGCTGTTCCTGTCACACCCGCCGCTTTGCCCTGATGCGCAGTCTGATCGTCATCACCCTGCTCCTGGGTATCGTGTTCCTGTCGCTGCTGTTTTATGCCAGCGGCGGCAGCAGCGTCTTTTCCGATACGCTGCCCACGCTGTTCATCGGCGGCGGCATTCTGGGGGTGGCCTTGCTGGGGCTGCTGGGTTGGCGCATGTGGTGGCTGCAGAAGCGCATCCGTCGCGGCGTGTTTGGCGCCAAGCTCACGCTGAAACTGCTGCTGATGTTCGGCGTCGTCGCCATGCTGCCCGGCCTGGTGGTGTACGGCGCATCGGTGTTCTTCCTGAATCGCTCGATCGAAACCTGGTTCGACGTGCGGGTGGACAATGCACTGGCCTCCGGCGTCAACCTCGGACAGGCCGCGCTGGACGACCTGTTGCGTGATCTCGATAAAAAGGCTCAGCGCATGGCGCTGGCCCTGTCGGACGAAGGCATGGGCTCGATCATCACCAGCCTGTCCACCCTGCGCGAGCAAAGCGCGGTCCAGGAGCTGACGCTGTTCGACGAGCGTGGCGGCGTCGTGGCCCACGTCAGCGGCGAACGTGAAAACCTGTTGCCAGTACTGCCCGACCGCACCGTGTTGTGGCAGGTCAGGCAGCAGCAGCCCTACAGCCGGATCGAAGAGGTTCCGGAACGCGGCCTGATCATGCATGTCATCGTGCCGGTGTATACGCGTTCGCTGACCGGCGAGACACGTGTCCTGCAACTGGTGCAGCCGGTGCCGGCGCGGCTCGCGCATGATGCCCAGGCGGTCCAGCAGGCGTATCAGGAATACCAGCAGATCTCGATCTCGCGACTGGGGCTGAAGCGCATCTATGGCGTGGCGCTCACCCTTACCCTGATGCTGGCTTTGCTGATGACCTTCGTGATTGCCTACCTGCTGTCGGAGCGACTCGGCGCGCCGTTGCGGACGCTGGCACGCGGCACCCGCGCCGTGGCCAAGGGCGATTACTCGCAGATGCCGTCTGTATCCAGTCGCGACGAACTGGGTGTGTTGATCCAGTCGTTCAATCGCATGACCCGTCAGCTTTCCGATGCGCGCGAGCAGGTGGCGCAGAACCACCAGCAGACCGAACAGGCCAAAGCGTTTCTCGAACGCGTGCTGGCGAACCTGTCGTCCGGCGTGGTCGTGCTGGACGAGGCCTTGAAGGTGCGCACGGCCAATAGCGCGGCAGCGCAGATTCTGGGTGTGGACGCATCGAGTCTGGACGCCCAGCCGCTGGCCGGGCTGGGCCGGCCAGGCGAAGCCTTCCATGCATTCGTCACCACGGTGGTGACCCGTTTCGGCGAGCATGAAGGCGAGTGGCAGGAGCAGGTCGATTATGCCGGCAATGGCGGCAGCCAGTCGCTGCTGCTACGCGGCACCCGGCTGCCGGCGGGCGTCGAGCGCGGCTATGTGCTGGTGTTCGACGACGTGACCAAGCTGATCGACGCCGAACGCAATGCCGCCTGGAGCGAAGTGGCGCGCAGGCTGGCACATGAGATCAAGAATCCGCTGACGCCGATCCAGCTCTCGGCCGAACGCATCGCGCGCAAGCTCGATGGACGCCTGGAAACGGCCGATGCCGAATTTCTCGCGCGTGCCACGCATACCATCGTCAACCAGGTGGCCGCGATGAAGAGCATGGTGGATGCCTTTGCCGGCTACGCACGAATGCCCCGCGCCAAACTGGAAGCGCTCGACCTCAATGCGTTGGTGCGCGACGTGCTGACCCTGTACGATGCCAAAACGCTCGGGCTGGTGCTGAATCTCGACGCCCACCTGCCGCGCATTGCGGGAGACGCCACATTATTGCGTCAGGTGATACATAATCTGATGCAAAATGCGCAGGATGCACTGGCCGGTCATCCTTCACCGAGGGTCGAGGTCAGCACTCGTCTGCGCACCAATAACGAGGCAGCTTGCTTGACTGTAGCGGATAATGGAGCCGGGTTCCCGGAGCACCTGATGACACGGCTGTTCGAGCCCTATGCAACGACCAAGGCCAAGGGGACGGGTCTGGGCCTGGCTATTGTCAAAAAGATTGTCGAAGAGCACCACGGTAAAATTCAGATCGAGAACCTTAAATCGGGTGGTGCGGTAATTCGTATTGCACTGCCGGTTTTTGCAGCAGGCGGAGAGAACACGTGAGCGGGCATATTCTCGTCGTTGACGACGAAGTGGGCATTCGTGAATTGTTGTCGGAAATTCTGACCGACGAAGGCTATGACGTGCATCTGGCGGAAAATGCCGAAGCGGCGCGGGCCTTCCGCTCCCAGCGCCGCCCCGATCTGGTTCTGCTCGACATCTGGATGCCCGACACCGACGGCGTGACCTTGCTGAAGGAGTGGGCTGCCGGCGGACTGCTCACCATGCCGGTGGTGATGATGTCCGGCCACGGCACCATCGATACCGCCGTGGAGGCCACGCGGCTCGGTGCAGCCGATTTCCTGGAAAAACCGGTTTCACTCGCCAAGCTCATCGATACCGTCAACAAGGGGATCAAGCGCGGCGTCGCCCTGCCGCGGCGTTCGGCCGGCATGGATTTGTCGGCGCTCGGCAAAAACCCGTTGATCCTCGAACTCAAGAAACGTCTTTCCCAGATTGCCGGCAATACCGCCCCGGTGATGCTGCTGGGCGAGTCGGGCAGCGGCTTTGAAATCTGCGCCCATTTTCTGCATCAGCCGTCCACGCCGTGGGTCGAAATCAAGGACCGTGCGCGACTTGTGTCCGATCCGCTCAGCTTTGTCGAGGTGCTCGGCAACGGCACGCTCTACCTGCCTGAAGCGAGTGAACTGGCACGCCTGGAGCAAAAAGGCCTGGGCTTGCTGCTCGACCGCATCGAAGGCAGCGGCGCGCGCCTGGTGTGCGCATCCAGCCGCAGCCTCGACCTCATGGTCGCGGCCGGCGAATTCGACAGTCGTCTGTTTTACCGTTTGTCCAGCCTCGCCATCCAGGTGCCGCCCTTGCGCGAACATCGCGAAGACATTCCCGAGATCGGCAACTTCATGCTGGCGCAACTGGTGGAAACCGGTGTTTGTCCGGTGCGGCGGCTGACGACGCCGGCCCTGAACCAGTTGCGCAATTTCGACTGGCCCGGCAATCTGCCGCAGCTCAACAACGTGATTCGCACCCTGGCGGTCACGGCGCTATCGAGCGAAATCGACGCGGCCGACGTCAATCGTGTACTGGCTCCGATGAAACTGTCCGCACCTGCCGTAGCGCATGGCATTCCACTCGACATCCCGCTGCGCGAAGCGCGCGACGCCTTCGAGCGCATGTATTTCGAGCACCTGATCCAGACGGAGGGTGGCAGCATGACCCGGGTCGCCGACAAATCGGGACTGGAGCGCACGCACCTCTATCGCAAGCTGAAACAGCTGAACATCCGGCACGGACGTCGTCTCGACGAGGACCTGTAGTCCAGGGAATACGCTTGAAGATCATCATTCTGGGCGCAGGCCAGGTCGGCGCCAATCTGGCCGAAAGCCTGGTTGCCGAAAACAACGACATTACCGTCATCGACCTCGATACAAGCCGTCTGGCGTTGTTGCAGGATCGCTTCGACCTGCGCACCGTACGCGGTCACGCGGCGCATCCATCGGTGCTGAAACAGGCCGGCGCCGAAGATGCCGACATGCTGGTCGCGGTCACGCAAAGCGACGAAACCAATCTGGTGGCGTGCCGCATCGCGTCCACGCTGTTCAATGTGCCCACGCGCATCGCACGTATCCGCTCGAATGATTTCCTGGCACTGGAGCCCGGCTTTCTGGCAGAGCAGTTCGGCGTCGACGACGTCATCAGCCCGGAACAGGAAGTGACCGACACCCTGAGCCGGTTGATCGAACACCCGGAAGCCCTGCAGGTGCTCGACTTTGCCGGCGGCAAGGTGCGTCTGATCGCGGTGCGTTCCTACCACGGCGGTCCGCTGATTGGACATGAGCTGCAGGAGATCAAGCGCCATATGCCAACGCTGGAATGCCGCATCCCGGCGATTTATCGGCGCGATCGGGGCATCGTGCCCAAGGGAATCACCGTGATCGAGCCCGGTGACGAGGTGTTCTTTCTGGCGCGCAAGCAGGATATTCCTTCCGTGATGCGCGAACTGCGCCGCATGGAACGCCCGGTCAGGAAAGTCATGATCGCCGGCGGCGGCAACATCGGACGCAGGCTGGCGGTGCAGATCGAACGCGATTACGACGTCAAGGTGATCGACCACAACAAGAAAGTCAGCAATCTGCTGGCCGAGCAGCTCCACAGCACGCTGGTGCTGCAAGGCGACGCGACCGACGAGGAATTGCTGGAGCAGGAAAACATCGCCTCGATGGACGTGTTTTGCGCGCTCACCAACGACGACGAGGACAACATCATGTCCGCGCTGCTGGCCAAGCGAATGGGCGCGCATCGCGTGATCGCGCTGATCAACCGGTCGGCCTACGTCGATCTGGTGCAGGGCGGTGAAATCGACATCGCCATCTCGCCGGCGCAGGCGACGGTCGGCCCCCTGTTGTCCAAGATCCGCCGCGGCGACATGGTGGCGGTGCATTCGCTGCGCCGCGGCGCAGCCGAGGTGCTGGAGGTGGTCGTGCACGGCGATGCCAGGACCTCGCGCGTCGTGGGCCGGCGCCTCGATGAGATCGACCTGCCCGAGGGCGCGACGATTGCCGCGATCATCCGTAACAACGACGTCATCATCGCCCATCATGACACGCTGATCGAGGCAGAAGACCACCTCATCGTGTTTGCGCTCAACAAACGCATCATTCCCAAGGTGGAAAAACTGCTTCAGGTCGGTTTCGGTTTCTTCTGATGTCCCGCATCGCCCCCGTTCTGAACGTGCTGTCCAAGGTGGTGATGCTGTTCTCGGCCACCTTTCTGCTGCCGCTGACGCTTTCCTGGCTGGTCGCCGACGGCGCGCAGCGCGCCTACGACGAAGCCATCGTCGTCACGTTCGTTGCGGGTGCGCTCACCTGGCTCTTCACCCTGAAATCGCAGCGCGAACTGCAGACCCGTGACGGCTTCCTGCTGGTGCTGCTGGTGTGGACCAGCCTGCCGGCCTTCGCCACCCTGCCTCTTTTGATCTATCTGCCGCATCTTTCGTTCACCGATGCCTATTTCGAAACGGTATCGGGCATTACCACCACGGGTTCCACCATTCTTACCGGCCTCGATGCGCTGCCCCTTTCCATCAATCTGTGGCGCGGCCTGCTGGTATGGCTGGGCGGCATGGGACTGATCGTGCTGGCGGTTGCCATCCTGCCCTTGCTGGGGGTGGGTGGCATGCAGATCTACAAGGCCGAAACCCCGGGCCCGATGAAGGATACCAAGCTCACGCCGCGCATCACCGAAACCGCCAAGGGCCTGTATCTGGTCTATGTCGGCCTTTCGATCGCGTGCGGACTGTCGTACCTGGCAGCGGGCATGACGCCGTTCGATGCCGCCATGCATACATTCTCCACGATGGGGCTGGGCGGGTTTTCCTCGCACGACGCCAGTTTCGGCTACTGGAATTCACCCGCCATCGAGGCGGTGACGGTGGTGTTCATGCTGGTGGCCGGGATCAACTTCTCCACGCATTTTCTCGCGTGGCGCCACCGCTCGGTGCTGGCCTACCGGATCGATCCCGAGGTGCGCTGGTTTCTGAGCGCAACGCTGGGCAGCGCGGTAGTGATCGCGATTTACCTGACCGTCATGCACGTTTACCCCGATTTTTTACAGGCATTGCGCTACGCGGTCTTCAATACCGTCTCTGTCGCCACGACGACCGGTTTCTCCAATACCGACTACAACAATTGGCCAATTTTTGCCCCCCTCAGCATGCTGCTGTTGTCGAGTTTCGCGTCCTGCTCGGGCAGCACCGGTGGCGGTATGAAAATGGTGCGCGCCCAGTTGCTGTTCAGGCAGGGACGGCGCGAACTGACCCGCCTCGTGCATCCGGCCGCCCGGCTGCCGGTCAAGCTGGCCGGGCAGGTGGTACCCAACAACGTGATTTATGCCGTGCTGGCATTTGCATTTCTTTATGTGTTTGCCATCATTATCATGACGCTTTTGATGGCCCTCAGCGGACTGGAATTCATCACCGCATTTTCCGCCGTGGTCGCCTCGATCAACAATACCGGACCCGGGTTGAACCAGGTCGGTCCCGCCTCCACCTATGCCGGCCTGACCGATTTCCAGACCTGGATCTGTACAATCGCCATGTTGCTGGGACGTTTGGAGTTGCTTACCGTGCTTGTTGTCTTTACCCGGGCGTTCTGGCGTGCCTGATCCCCTGGAGAACTTCCTTGCCATGCTCGCCGGCGGTCGCGACAATGCGATGCTGCGCTTTTCACTCGGCAACGAATACCTCAAACGGGGCGATGCGTTGCGTGCAGCCGAGCATTTTCGCCGCGCGGTCGAGCACGATCCGAAGTATTCGGCAGCCTGGAAGTTGCTGGGCAAGGCCCTGACCGACGCCGAAGTCTGGGACGAAGCGCTGGCGGCCTACCGCCAGGGCATTGCCGTGGCGGAGGCACGTGGCGACAAGCAGGCGGCCAAGGAAATGGGCGTGTTCGCACGGCGAATCGAGAAGCGGCTTGAGTTAAAATCCGGGGATTGAATTTTCAGGAGCAGCAAATGGCGCGGATGGTGAATTGTGTGAAGCTCGGGCGCGAAGCCGAAGGTCTGGCCTTTCAGCCGGTGCCGGGCGATCTGGGCAAAAAGATTTTCGAGAACGTGTCGAAGGAAGCCTGGGGCGGCTGGCAGCGCCATCAGACGATGCTGATCAACGAAAATCGCCTCAATCTGGCCGATCCTCAGGCGCGCACCTATTTGATGGAGCAGATGGAGCGTTATTTCTTCGGTGGCGGCGCCGTCGACCGGGCTGCGGGCTACGTGCCGCCCAGTAAATAGTTCGACGCACTTCCACGTCAAAACGGGCGCCCGAGGGCGCCCGTTTCTATTGACCGGCACCAGCCTTTACAGCACTTCCTTCTCGATCTCTTCAAGCGAGGTGTGGCGGACGTCCTTGCCCTTGACCATGTAGACCACGTATTCGGACATGTTCTTGGCGTGGTCACCCATGCGTTCGATCGCCTTGGCGACGAACAGGATGTCGATGAACACTGAAATGGTGCGCGGATCTTCCATCATGAAAGTGATGAGATGCCGCAGATTGAGACGGAATTCCTCGTCCACCGACTGGTCCTGGCGTGCGATTTCCACCGCCAGGGTGGCGTCGAGGCGGGCAAAACCGTCGAGCGCCTTCCTCAGCATGTCGAGCACCAGGTCGGCCATGTATTTGACTTCGGAGAAACGCGGCAGGCTGATGCGTTCGGCTTTGTGAATCAGCCGGGCCATGCGCGCGATCTTGGCGGCTTCGTCGCCGATGCGTTCCAGGTCGGTGATGGTTTTTACCACCATCATCACCATGCGCAGATCGGATGCGGTGGGCTGGCGCCGTGCGATGATGTGGGTGCAATCCTCATCGATGGCCACTTCCAGTGCATTGACGTTGTGGTCGCTGGCCTCCACCTGTTTGGCCAGTTTCATGTCGCCGCTGACGAGCGCCTCGATCGCATTGGTGATCTGTTCCTCGACCATGCCCCCCATTTTCAGCACGTTGGCGCGCACCGATTCGAGTTCGGCGTCAAATTTCCTGTAGGTGTGTTCTGTTGGCATTGCGTTGACCCCCAATAATCCGTTCGCATTATAGGCTTCGTATTATGACGCCTGTATGTACGGAAGGTTTCAGCGTGTACTGAAGGGCAGGGTGTAATGCATGCCGTCGATCTCGAGGGTCAGGGTCCAGTCGCGTCGTCCGCTGACGCATACCGGCAGCGTCACGCTTGAAACGAAGATGCCATTTCCGGCCGGATGCAGATCATAGCGATTGAACCCCATTTCCATGCCCTGCATTTGAAACTCGGCGTGTACCTGGGCCGCGCCCGGTGCATTGATGCGGAGTTCAAACGCTTCCAGCGGTTTGGGGCGGGTCGAAAAATGAACGGTTGTCAGGATACCGTGGTGGCTGAAACTGCAGCCGGCCAACGGGTCGGCGCAGGCGACAGCGTGTGCGCCGGCGGGACGGTTCAGCCAGTAGCCGGCCACTGCGATCGCGACCAGCACGACGACCAGCAGGAGCGGTGCCAGTATCCGCTTCATGTCCATGCCCCGCGTAGCAGCGCCACGCCATGCGCGCCATGCGACTGCGCCTGCATGACGTCGTCACGCCCCAGCCCGCCCAGCCCATACACAGGGAGCGGGCTGGCGGCGGCGAGCGCCGAGAAGGCCTCCCAGCCCAGCGTGGCCGCGCCCGGATGCGTCAGCGTGGGCAATACCGGCGACAGCAGCGCGAAATCCGCATCGATCGCGGCGGCATGCGCCAGTTCGGCGCCGTCGTGGCATGACACGCCGACCCATTCGCAGTCGGGGCGCGACGTGAGCCGGGCGGCGGCGGACGAATCGAGATGGACGCCGTCGGCGCCCGCGGCATGGGCCAGTTCCAGCGGGCCGTTGACCAGCACGCGCGCGCCCAGCAGGTGAGCGCGGCGCACGGTTTCGCGCGCAAGCTGCAGACGCACGTCGTCCGCGAGCGTCTTGTCGCGCAGCTGGATCAGCCGGAGTCCGTTGTGCAGCGCCACGTCCAGCCGCGCCAGAAAGCTGTCGACGCCGAGCGACTCGGCATGCGAAATGCCCAGCACCGCGGGCAGCGAGAGCGCTTTCACGATCGGAAAATTGGCCGGCAGCAGCGGTGTCACTTCAACCGCACCGGGCTGCTGCCAGGAAAAAATCTGCCCTTCGTGCGGATGCGGCGTGCCCTGCCATTCGAACACGCGGAAAAAATTCAGCCGCACGGTGGCGTGCGGATACGCGAACACGCGCGTGATCCAGCGGCAGGCACGGGTAACGACGATGCCCAGCTCCTCGTGCAGTTCGCGCGCCAGCGCGGCCTGCAGCGATTCGCCCGGCTCGACCTTGCCGCCGGGAAACTCCCAGTAGCCGGCGTAGGCCTTGCCGGCCGGTCGTTGCGCCAGCAGCACCCGCAAGGGGTGCGCCGGCAGATGCTCCGCTGCTTCGCCGTCGCCCGCTTGCTGCACGCGCGCATCGGGCTGGACCAGCACGGCCGCAACGACTTCGGTGATGGAGGGGGGGCTCATTGCTTGCCGGCCCAGTCGCGCGCGAACTGCCACGCCACCCGGCCATTGCGGGCGCCGCGTTCGAGCGACCATTGCAGAGCGGCGCGCTCGAAATGCTCGCCCGCCGGCGCGCCCAGCGTCGCGGCCCAGTGTCGGGCGATGGCGAGATAGGTGTCCTGGTCCATGCCGTGAAACGACACCCACAGCCCGAAGCGCTCGGACAGCGAGATCTTTTCCTCGGTCGCCTCGCCCGGATGCACCTCGCCGCCGAGGTGACGGGTCTCCAGGTTTTCCGCCATGTACTCCGGCATCAGGTGGCGGCGGTTGCTGGTGGCGTAGATCAGCACGTTGTCCGCAGGACCCGCCAGCGAGCCGTCGAGCGCGGCCTTGAGACTGGCGTAGCCGGGTTCGTGCTCGGCAAAGCTCAGATCGTCGATGAAAACGATGAAGCGGTAATCGGCGTCCGCCAGCAGGTCGAACAGATCGGGCAGGTGCGGCAATCCGGCCTTGTCCACCTCGATCAGGCGCAGACCCCTGGGGGCGTATTTGGCGTGGATGGCCTTCACCAGCGAGGACTTGCCGCAGCCACGCGCACCAGTCAGCAACACGTTGTTGGCGGGCTTGCCGGTAACGAACTGGCGCGTGTTGGCGTCGACCCGCTGCTTCTGCTCGTCGATCGCAAGCAGGTCTTTCAGCGCCACGCGCTGCGGGTGCAGGATGGGCTTGAGTTCGCCTGTCTGCGCGGCCCAGCGTGCGGCGCGAACTTTGTTCCAGTCGAGACCAACCGGCCCGGCGGCATGATCGAGACGGTCGAGCAGTCGCTCAATGCGCGGAAGGAGGGCGGTGAGATCGGTCATGCGCAGATTTTAGCCGCAGCGCGAGCTTAGGAAAAATTTAGGTTTCCGCTAGCAAAGACTTATCAACGCGTGTTGGGCAATCCGCCTAAGCTGCTTGCAGTCCGGGTGCGCAGTGCACCCGGCGAACCAGGAAGGAGCGAACATGAACCTATCCATGAAAATCACGGGCGCGCTCGTCGCCTGCCTCATTCCCCTTGCCGCCTGGGCCCAGGATGGAGGCGACGCCGCCGAGATCCGCCACGGGCGCTATCTGGTCCTGACCTCGGGGTGCAACGATTGCCACACGCCTGGCTACATGCAGAAGGATGGCCAGGTGGCGGAATCCGAATGGCTGACCGGCGACGCGCTGGGCTGGCACGGGCCGTGGGGCACGACCTACCCGGCCAACCTCCGTCAGCTGTTCCAGCAGATGGGCGAGAACGACTGGCTCGTGCGCGCACGCCAGCCGATGCGGCCGCCCATGCCAGCGCCCTCGCTGCGGGCCATGAGCGACGCCGACCTCAGGGCGATCTACCGCTACGTGCGCAGCCTCGGTGCCAAGGGTCAGGAAGCGCCGGCCTATGTTCCGCCGGGCGGGAAGGTGGCCACGCCGTATCTCGATTTCACGCCGAAAAACCTGCCGGTGCAGGTGGCCCGATGAGCGCCGCTGCCGTCCGTCGGCTGGAGGCCATGCTGCTGATCCGTGCCTACGAGGAGAAAGTCGTCGAATTCCAGCGCGGCGGCGCGCCCGGCACCTGCACCAGCGTCGGCCAGGAAGCCTGCGCCGTCGGCGTGGTCGGTGCGCTGGAGCCGCGCGACCGCATTCTCACCAATCACCGCAGCGCGGGACACCTGCTCGCACGCGGCGCCGACCCCGGCCGCCTGATGGCCGAGGTGCTGGGCCGCGTCGATGGCTACTGCGGCGGCCGCAGCGGCAGCCTGCACATCTCGGCGAAGGAGCTGGGTGTCGTGCTCACTTCGACCATCGTCGGCGGCGAGCTGTCGATGGCGCCCGGCGTGGCGCTGGCGCAGAAGATGGGACACGGCGAGCCGGGCGGGATCGTCGCGGTGTTCTTCGGCGACGGTGCGGCCTGCGAAGGCATCTTCCACGAGTCGCTCAATCTCGCCGTGCAGTGGCAGTTGCCGCTGCTGTTCGTATGTGAGAACAACGACTGGCAGGCCTTCGTGCACCGCCGCGAAACCATGCCCGACCGGGCGACCGCCGATTGGGCGGCGGGCCACGGCCTGCCGGTTGCGACCATCGACGGCAACGACGTCGAGGCGGTGCATGCCGCCGCGCGCGAAGCGGTCGCTGCGATCCGTACGGCCGGCCGTCCGCGCTTCCTGGAACTCGTCACCTATCGGCTGCGCGGACATTTCGAACCCGACGACCAGGCCTATGTCGACGCCGACGAACTGGCACGCTGGCAGGCACGCGATCCCTTGCAAGGGCAGGCGGATCGGCTGCTCGCGCAGGGCGCGCTCGACGCGATGGATCTGGCGCGGCTGCACGACCGGGTCGCGGCGCGTATCGAGGCTGCCGCCAGCTTCGCCCAGGCGAGCGCGTGGCCCGACCCACGCACGCTTACCCACCATGTGTATGCGGGTCAAGGAGGCCAGTCATGACCCGCATGACGACCGAACAGGCGATCCATCAGGCGCTCGCCGAGGAAATGCAGCGCGACGAACGCGTGCTTCTGATGGGCGAAGGCGTCGCCACCAAGCGCCGCGATCTGGTACAGGACTTCGGCGCCGCACGCGTGCGCAACACCCCGCTGGCCGAGGCCATCATCACCGGCACGGCGGTAGGCGCCGCCGCGAGCGGCCTGCGGCCGGTGATCGACCTGCTGTTCGCGCCTTTCCTTGCCTACGCGATGGATGCGCTGGTCAACAGTGCCGGCAAGCTGCGCTACCTGTCGGGCGGGCAGTTCGACTTCCCGCTGGTCGCGATGAGCATGACCGGCAGCGGCTGGTGCGTCGGCGCGCAGCACAACCACAACCTGGAAGCGATGTTCGTGCATGCGCCGGGTCTCAAGGTGGTGATGCCGTCGACGCCGGCGGACTTCAAGGGCCTGCTCAAGGCCGCCATCCGCGACGACAACCCGGTGCTGTTCTTCAGCGATCTCGCCTTGCTGCATCAGGAAGACGAAGTGCCCGACGTGGCCGATCATCTCGTCCCGCTCGGCCAGGCCGTCGTGCGCCGCGCAGGCGCCGACGTGACGCTGGTGAGCTACGCCAAGACGGTCGGGGTGTGCCTGCAGGCGGCCGTGCAGCTGCAGGCGCAAGGCATCGCCGCCGAGGTGATCGACCTGCGCACGCTGAAGCCGTTCGACGAGGTGGCGGTGCTGAATTCGCTGCGCAAGACCGGACGCCTGGTCGTCGTCACCGAAGCCAGCGGGCTGTGCGGCATGGCGGCGGAACTGACCGCGCTGGCCGCCACCCGGGTGTTCGACGCCCTGCGTGCGCCGGTGGTGCGGCTGACCGGACCGGACGCGCCAGGCGCATCGTCGTGGATGCTGGAACAGGCCGCGTTGCCGACCGCCGAGGCCGTGGCGCAGGCGGTGCAGGGCATGCTGGCCGGGGCGGTGATCGGGTACGAGGCGCTCGCGCTGTCCTGAGGAAAGGGCTTCAGGCGCCGAGCTGCAGGGGCCGCGCGACATTGAGCCGGAAGCGGCCGCGCCCGGTTTTTTCCAGCGCGATCGCCGGACAGCGCTCGGCGAGGCGGCGTTGCAGCAAAATCAGGCGCGTCTCCAGGTTGTCGCCGAAGTCGGGAAGCGGTAGCCGCGGGTCGCGCCGCAGTTCGCGGTTGCAGAAATCGCGGCGGCCGTTGCTTGCGTATTCGTTGAGCAGCGTCCACAGGATGCTGCCGGCCACGCCTTTGATGAGGTAATCGTTGTCGATGAAGACGCTGTGGTCGGTGACGAAGTAGCGCACCGCCAGCGGCGTGCCGCTCGGGCGCGTCGCGGGTTCGTTCTGCGCGGGCTCGGTATCGTCCGGCTCGCACGCGGCCTGTGCGACGAGTGCGGCGAGGTGGCGGGCGTAGACGACCAGTGCATCCTCGTCGGCATGGCTGAAGAAGGCATCGTGTTCGCTTTCGGCGTAGAGCACGCCAAGGAGGCGGCCGCCATGAATGAGGGGGACGGCGATCCGGCTGTGCGGATTGGCCAGCACCGGCAGCGGGATACGCGGCTCGGCTTCATTCGCCGCGCGCATCGCGGCCCGGTAGGTGTAGTCGCCCGTGCGGTAGTTGATGCGGACGGGAATCCGCTCACGCGCGGCGACGCCGATAAGGCCTTCGCCGACTTTCACTTCAGCCCCGATCCCGGAACCCGGGTAACCCAGGCTTCCCAGCGTATAGAGCGCGGCACCGGCCTCGTCCAGCATCAGCAGCAGTGCGTGGCGGATGCCGAAACCGGCGGTCAGTGCGGCGAGCCCACGGTCGGCCAGGTCCGACAGATCGGTCGTGTCGCCCAGGCGGTCGAGCGTGCGCCGCAGGCTCAGCAGCGCATCGGACGGCGGCGGCGCAGGCGGGATGCGGGGATCGACGGATTCGATGTCGAGCACCCGGTAGATGTCCGCCCCGCGCAGCACGAACACCTTGTCCATGCCGGTCTGCGCGGCGATGCCGGCAAGTTGCGCCTTCATGTATTCGAACAGCGGACCGTCGGTTTCGGTGCGGAGGTAATGCAGCTTGAGCCGGAAGTGGCGGAAGCTGCCGGGTTCGATCACCTGTACCTGCGCGTAGGGATGAACGAGCACGTTTTCGCGCGTCTTGCTGAAGAACTGATAGGACAGCGCCACATGCCCGGCGTCGACGTAATGCACCTGCGAGGCATAGGCCACATTCGGCGTGCCGTCCCGTGCATTGGTGGCGACGACGGCGGGAATTGCGCCGTCGAGGCAGGGACGCAGCAATTCGAGCGAAATATTCATGCGCGTGCCAGCACGCGTCCGGCCCCGGGTCCGGGCGTCTGGTCGAAGACGATTTCCGGCGCGAAGCGCAGCGCCACCAGATCGTTCGTGGGCAGGAGGGCGGCCAGCGTCGGTCCCAGCCCGGCGCCATAACCCAGCGCATCCAGTTCGTCGGCGAATGCCGCCACGCTGCGCGCGCTGCATGCACGCTGGACCGCGCCGGCCTTCGTCCGCGTGGCCGCGGACGCCTTGAGCTGCAGGGTGGCATGGGTGGCCGGCCGGCTGACCACCAGCGTGATGCCGCTGCCCGCGTCGAGCGCGTCGATCACCGCGCGCCCGCGGCTGGCCGACAGCAGCACCGTCAGTGTGCGCCGGTCGCGCGCCACCGCGATTCCCTGAGCCCGGCACACGTGCGGCCAACCGTCGCGTCCTACCGCGCCGACGTTCATCGACGCCGGCCCCTGCAGGAAGTCGGTCTGCTCGACGGTCAGCTGCACGCTCATGACATCAGGTGCGGTACTCCGCGTTGATTTTCACGTAATCGTAGGAGAAGTCGCACGTCCACACGGTGGCATTCACGCTGCCGCGATTCAGCGCAACGCGTACGGTGATCTCGGCTTCCCGCATTACCGCCGCACCTTGCGTCTCGGTGTAGCTGGCGGCACGGCCGCCATTTTCCGCTACCAGCACGTCGCCGAGCCAGACCTTCAGCGTATTGACGTCAAGATCGCTCACGCCGGCGTAGCCGATGGCGGCCAGAATGCGGCCGAGGTTGGGGTCGCTGGCGAAGAAGGCCGTCTTGACCAGCGGCGAGCGCGCGATGGCGTAGGCGATCTGCTTGCATTCGCCGTAGTCGCGGCCGCCTTCGACTTCGATGGTCATGAACTTGGTCGCGCCTTCGCCGTCGCGTGCCATGGCCTGCGCGAGCTCGATGGCGACCGCGCTCAATGCAGTCTTCAGCGCGCTGTAATCGGCGCCGGAAGCGTCGGCGATTTCGGCATTGCCGGCCTGGCCGGTGGCGATCAGGATGAAGCTGTCGTTGGTCGAGGTGTCGCCGTCGACGGTAACGCAGTTGAACGATACCTCGGCGATCTCCTGCACCAGCCGCTGCATCAGGGCCGGGGCGATCGCGGCATCGGTCGCGACAAAGCCCAGCATGGTCGCCATGTTGGGGTGGATCATGCCCGAGCCCTTGGCGATGCCGGTCACCGTGACCGTTCTGCCGCCGATCGATAGCTGGCGCGAGGCGCCTTTGGCGACGATGTCGGTGGTCATGATCGCGTGCGCGGCCTCGCTCCAGTGATCCGGCGCCAGATCGGCCTGGGCAGCGGGCAGCGCGGCCAGGATCTTGTCGACCGGCAGCGGCTCCAGGATCACCCCGGTGGAAAACGGCAGCACGGCTTCGGCTGCGCAGTCCATCCGTTGCGCGACCGCCTCGCAGGTCCGGCGCGCCCGCGCGAGACCTTCTTCGCCGGTGCCGGCGTTGGCGTTGCCGGTGTTGATCACCAGCGCGCGGATGCCGCCATGCGCCAGATGCTGCCGGCACAGCGTGACCGGGGCGGCGCAGAAGCGGTTTTGCGTGAACACGCCGGCGACCTGGCTACCCGCCGCGAGCTCGATCAACGTGATGTCGCGCCGCCCCGGTTTCTTGATGCCGGCGGAGGCGATGCCGAGACGCACGCCCGCTACGGGCAGCAGGGAGGCAGGATCGGGAGCGGTAAGGTTGACGGGCATGGCGGCAGCGCAGAACGGAAAGCTGCTATTTTATGCCCGACGCGTGGCAAATCGACGGGCCGTGATTACTGCGCGCGACCCCGCAGCGCATTGACCAGGCGGCGAAACCCGGGTCGCCACGGCCATACCGGATCGAGTTCGATCGAGCGTGCCAGCGCGGCCAGCGCGATCAGCGAAAAGACGAGAAACAGCAATTCCGAGATGATCTGGCGCGAGGTGAGCATGCCCAGCTGCATGTCCAGAAAGCCGGGAACATAAAACAGACTGGCAAATGCCGCGAAGAGAAAAGCCGGGCCGAGATACATGATGTCTGCGTCAAGGTAATGGGGTGTGCAGGCATTACAGCAATCGTCGTGCCAGGAAATAAACACTATAGAAAACAAGGGTGCAGCCTTGTTACGTAGGGATGCTCAGGGTGGCTTGTAAATTAATTCGACAGCTATTCGTTCATCGGTGGCGAGGTCAGCTTGCGCAGGATTTCATGCGACAGCGAGTAGAACTGCGGCGTGGGACCGAGATCCTCATAGATCGGATCGCCGTAGTCATCTTCGGCAATGACGCGGTTGCCCGGAATATAGGGCATGGCGACTTCCAGTTCGTCGAGCGAAGCGCGAACCAGATCGGCTATCAACCGGGAGAGGTCGCGGTCGGGATACATCACATGCAGCGCTTCGACGCGGGCGGCGTCACGCAACGGCAAGTCGACTGTATAGGTACGCACATCCGAATGCGCATGTCCCTCCTGGTTCCAGCGCTGGATCAATTCGGCAATACGCATGCGTGTTCCTTAACCTTCAGATGCCTGTGTTATAGCAAAGCACCTCGCAAGACAAAGCAGGAATTCAGTCCGTCATGCGCCACACCAGGGTGCGATTGTTCGCCGGCATGGCGATATCCTGTTGCAGAACCAGACCCTGTGCGTGCGCCAGCGCATCCACCGCCTCGAAGTCGCGCACGCCGGAAGCCGGGTCGCGCGCCTTCAACCAGGCGTCGAAGCGTGCATTGCTCTCCGAGGTGTAGCGGCCTCCGTAATTGAACGGGCCGTACACCGCCAGTACACCGCCGGGCTCGAGCACCTCGCCCACACCCGCGAAAAACTGTTCCACTTCCCGCCAGCTCATGATGTGCAGCGTATTGGCGGAAAACACCGCGTCATAGCGTCCGCTGCGCCAGCCTGCCTGGCTCACGTCGAGTGTCAGCGGCGGCAGCACATTGGGCAGCGCCGCTTCGTCCAGCCATTGCCGGATGCCGGCATGATGCTGGGAAACATCGGCGGTCTGCCAGCGCAGATGCGGCAGCCCGGCCCCGAAATACACGGCATGCTGGCCGGTCCCGCTGCCGATTTCGAGCACATGGCGACGATCGGCGAAGCATGTCTGCAACACCGACAGAATGGGTTCGCGGTTCTGCACGCAGGATTCGGAAAAAGGTTTATCGCTCAAGACGCAGGCTCCTCCTGACAGAAATACGCCGCCATTATGGGCCGCCCGCTTCGACCAGCCGTCCGTTGGCCAGCAGCAGCACGGTGTGAAGCGGCACGGCGGGATACAGATCGGCCAGCAGGGTCCGATATCCCGCCAGCTGCGCGCCATGACGTTCGGCCAGTTCGGCGTCGGACAGTCCGAGGCTGTCATCGCCCGTCTTGTAGTCGATTAGCCACACTGAATCGTCGCGCTCCACCACGCGGTCGAGCCGCTGGAGACGGCCGCGGCCATCGAGCAGCGTCAGTTCATTGTGCGCGCGCCGATACTGCGCGGGATCGAAGAACCGGGCCAGATGCGGTTGTGCCAGCAGCGTGCGGGCGGCGGACTCGATGGCGTCGAGCCCGGTTGCCAGCCCCAGACGCGCCGCCAGTGCCGGCAGATCGCGCGGAACCCCGGGTGGCGCATGATGTTCCAGACAGGCATGGAACAGTTCGCCGCTCGCCGCGACCGGGTTGGTGGCAGGCGTATCGATGCGCTGCCCAACCGCCGGTGCAGCGATGCGGGCCGGCGGCGGAACGCGATCTTCCACCCGGGCGGCGGCGGCAGGCAGGTCGGCGGGCAGAGTCATGCCTTGCCAGACGGCGTCGATGCGATGCAGCCAGTCATTCTTCTGCGCGTCGCCGCTCACCACCAGCGCCTGTTCGGCGCGAGTGAGCGCGACATACAGCAGATTGTCGGACTCGCGCTGCGCCAGTTTCGCCTCGTCGCCGAACCAGCTTTCACGGTTCGCACCGTGCTCGTCCTGCTTGCCGAACAGGGAAAAGTGCAGCGGGTGCGCCGCGTCGGGAGGCCACGGCGCCAGCACGGCGTAGCTGTCGCCGCGCTGATGGTCGCTGCCGCCCAGCAGCCAGACGATCGGCGCCTCCAGCCCTTTGGCGCCGTGGATGGTCAGCAGCCGTACCGCGTTCTCGCCGGCCGCGGCCAGCCCTTCTCCGGGTGCCGCGTCGGAATCGTCGACCAGACTGGCGAGTTCGCGGATGAAGCCGGCCAGCGTGGGATAGCGTCCCGCGTCCTGCGTCAGCGCCAGTTGCATGAAGGCGCGCAGGTTGGCGGCAACCTGCGGCCGCATCGCCTGCGGCACAGCGGCAGCGTAGCGCGCTTCGACGTCGCCTTCGAAATAGATGCGGTCGAGCAGGTCGTGCACCGGCAGCGTGCCGCCGTGCGTTCGCCAGCGGTCAAGCAAGGTCGCGGCACGGGCAAGTGTGGGCGGGCAGTCCGTTTGCCCAGCCAGTCGAACCAGCCGCGCCCACCCGCGCGTGTCGTCCGCCGGCTGCGGTGCGAAGACGCGCAGCAGATCGTCGTCGCTGCAACCGAAGACCGGACTTTTCAGCACGTGCGCCAGCTTCAGGTCAGCGTGCGGCAGCAACAGGATTTCGAGCAAGGCGATCGCGTCCCGCGCCTCCAGCGCGTGCAGCAGCCCGCCGCGACGCGAAGTGATGAACGGGATGCGCGCGGCTTCCAGTTCACGCTCGTAGGCTTGCAGATGGGCGCGTTTCCGCACCAGCGCCATGACGTCGCCCGGCCGCGCCGCGCGCGGACTGCCGCCGTCCATGACGCCCCAGCGGCCCAGCACCTCGTCGCGCAATACCCGTGCAAACTGCCGCGCTTCCTCGTGCACGGCACGGTCATCGGCTTCCGGCTGCGGCGTGGTGAGCGGGTTGCGCAGTCCAGCCGCTGCCGAGGTTTCAGTTTTTTCAATCTGTACGGGCACACTGCGCAATGCGCCCGGGCGGCTGGCGTTTTCCGGCGCGTGGGTATGCGCGGCAAAGCCCTCGATATCGGCGAACACCGGGTTGATCGCGCGCACCAACGCGGGTGCAAGGCGGCGCGTCATGTCGGTGCTGAAGCAGGCCGCATCGAAATGCAGGCGCAAAAAATCCGCCGCCGCGTCGAATACCCGCGCCTCGCCGCGGCGGAAGCGGTAGATCGCCTGTTTGGGATCGCCTACCATGAACACCGTCATGTCGCTGTCGGCGCCGCGCGCCTCTGCCAGCCAGCTCGACAGCGCCTGCCACTGCAGCGGGTTGGTGTCCTGGAATTCGTCGAGCAAAAGATGCCGGTAGCGTGCATCGAGCTTCAATGCCAGTGCCGGCGCGTGTTCCTCGCTGGCGAGCAGGCGGCAGGCCAGCCATTCGGCATCGGCAAAATCGATCACGCCTTGCTGTGATTTGGCTTCCTGATACGCCGCGACCAGCGCGTGGCCGAGCAACAGGCCATGGCGGTTGAGGGCCCAGATGCGCTGATCGGTCTGGATCGCGGCGATGGTCTCGAGCGCGGTTTCCAGTGTGTCGAGGTCGCGCAGATAGGTGTCGAGTTCGGCGCCGAGCGCTTTTTCCAGCTCTTTGGTGGCCTGCTTCTTGCGCCGCTTGCCCGCCGTCATCAGGTGCTTCATCAGCGCGGCATGGGCGGCATCGGGTTCGAGTTCGACGCTGCGCAGGATTTCCGGCGCGCGCTCCCGTTCGCTCTTGCTGCCCTTTTCCAGCGCAAGGGCCACCCGCTTCACCCGCGCCGCCATCAACGCGTCGGCCCGGAACGCCGCCACCGGATCAGTGTCCAGATCAGCGTGCAGCAACGGCCGCAACTGGTCCAGCGTGTAAGCCACGGGATCGGCCTGGCCATCGGTATAGGCCCACCACTCCGCCCGCGCCTGAGCGAAATGTTTCAGCAGCGCACGCAGACTGTGCTCGCCGATGCTGGCCAGCAGCGCCAGCAAAGCGGCCCCTTCGGCGCTCTCCGGCGCGGCGGCCCAGCGGCTGAACTGGCGGTCGCGCACCTCGTTCAGCAACTGGTTTTCGCGCTCCAGCAGCGGCGCGCCCCACGGCAGCCCGGCTTCCAGCGGCGCGCGCTTCAGCAGGTCGAGAAACCAGCCGTGAAAAGTCGTCACCGTCGGCCCCGGCTGCGCCGTCAGCACCGCCTCCAGCAGCCCGCGCGCGCGCGGCAGCAGCGCCTCGATTTCGTCCTGCGGCACTTTGCGTTCGAGCAGGAATGCGCGCACCGTCGCGTCGTTCTCCAGCGCCAGCACCCGCAGCCAGTCATACAGCCGGTCGGTCATCTCCTGTGCCGCCTTGCGCGTGAAGGTGATCGCCAGCAGTTCGGACGGTTCGGCACCGGCCAGCAGCAGGCGGATCATGCGCGACACCAGCAGCCAGGTCTTGCCGCTGCCGGCGCAGGCTTCGACCACCACCGAGCGGGCGGGGGAAAGAGCGGTTGCGGTATCGAGGGGCGTGGCTACCGTTGTCATACGCCAAGGCCCACGGGACCAAGCACATCAACGCCTATCGTCGAGCATAGGTAGTCATGTGTCTTATCGTAAAACTCAGGCTGCCTGGTTACGTCAGATGTGTCCCCCTCGGGGATATAAATCACCATGCCCTGGCGTGCCCGCGTGAGTAGAACGCGATAGGCATTTTTCAAATAAATACGCGTGTCATGATCGTTGACGCTCTGCCATGCGGTTCCACGAAATGACTTGTATGCCCAGTCATGGCCGTTGTGCCTGAGGTCGGCGTCCCATGCTACACATGTCCAGTCGACCTCAAGGCCCTGGATATCAAATTCAGTCGCGACGTCCTCTAAAAAGCAGGAGGAACGAATGTCTGCCTTGTCATTCAGAAACCAGTTTCTGGGGTCAATGGGCACTTTGACGTTGATCCCAAAAGGCTTTAAGCGAACGCCACCAGAAGAAGCAACCACGCCATAGCGTTCCGTTCCACGCGCCTGAGTTATCAGCCAATGTTTGGCGGCCTGCAGGTCGCGGGTAACGACAACGGGGTAAACATGACGAATTTCAGCATAGAGCGCGCGGGCCTGCAGCACGTCGCCATCCAGCAAGGCCTTGATGAAGGCAGCGAGCTTTTCTGACCGAAACGACCGTATGGATACGGCGAGATGCAGGGCATCACAATCCGTGACGGCACCCAGTTCTCCGGGAGAATAGAGCGCCCCATCAGCCATGTATTCCTGATCGCTCAGCTTGGTCGATACGTAAACATGCCAGTGCGGAAAAGCGCGCTTGAGGGAATCAAACCATTCACGAAGGCCGGCTTCACCGGTGTTGATTTCCTGCCCGCCGCCGATCAGGCAGATGATGGTTGCCCAGTCCGGATGACGATCCATCACGCTGATCAGAAATTCGGGTTCGGACTGATTGAAGTTGGGTTTCCCTTTTTTCGTTTTCATGAACGCCGCGGTCTGCTTTTGCGACCACGCACGCTGCGCTTCGTCAAACACCACTACCCGCTCAATGGGGGCGGCGACTGTGGCCAAGGCATCATCACGGAAATGATGAATGTTCTGGATAAACGCCTTCGCTTTGGAAAGCGTGACCCCCTTACGTCGCTTGAGTCCGGCATCCTTGGCTACCGCCACTTCGTTTCGGGCGAGTGCCTCCCTCAGTACCTCAACCAGCGGCCCATTACCAGACAGAAAAACGGCATGCTCTGCGTCTTCCTCGTTGTGCCAGGTATTCGCCAGATTCAGGCCTGCCAATGTTTTTCCGGCACCGGGCACCCCCGTTAAAAAGCAAATGGATTTTTGGCGCTTTCTCTTGGAGGTGTCGATGATTTCTGAAATCGTTTTTGCGGTGCGGGAAAGGTTGATCGCGCCTGCATCCGATCGAGAAATCTCCTCCACGCTGTGGCCACGGTAAAGCGCCTGCGCGGCCTCAATGATGGTCGGTGTGGGCTTGTAGGCCGAAGCGAGCCAGGCGTTTGCGTCCAGATTGCTTTCCTGGGTTAGACGCGAACAATGCTCAATGATGGCGGCGAGCGAATCACCATTTGTACAAATGGGCTTGGCGACGCGATCATCGTACAGCGTGCATTGTGTGGGCGTTTCCTGGGCTGCGGTACAGACAAGAATCGGAACAACAATGCGAAGGTGGCTTTGCTCGTGGAAATTCTTGAGATCCAGGGCGTAGTCCACGACCTGATCGATCGCGTGTCGTTCAAATGAGGTGGCCCCCACCTTGAATTCAATGGCGAAGATGACGGCGCCGGAAATCACCACGCAATCGATGCGCTTGCCCATACGCGGAATGCTGAACTCAAAGGCAATATGACCATCAGCAGCGGATAGCCAGTTTTTGGCTAAGCGAATCTCGGCCAGCCACGCATTGCGTTGTTGCTCTTCAAGTGCGAATTCGTGCTTGCTCACCAATTCGCCGAGGATGTGGTTCTCGGTGTCAGCAACAAATCCACCGATAGAGTTGAAGTAATAAGCGCGGCTCATTGCACCCACATCCCCTTCCTGCACAACCCACGCGCCTCACAATACTGGCAAACGCTGTCGATTCCCGATGCAGGCAGCGCCGCGCCTGCGGCGATGGCTTCGAGCAGTTCGGGCAGACGGCGGCTGATGGCGTCGATGTCGGTTTCGCCGTCGAGTTCGAGCGCAACGACGGGAACGTCGCTGATCGGCAGGTAGGCGGCGGCCGCTTCGCATAGCCACGCGTAGAACGGCAGCTGCACGGCTTCGGCGGGGTCCTTGAGTTTTTTCTTCAAGCCTTGCGCGGCGCCGGTCTTGTAGTCGATCACGTAGCGCGCACCGTCCCGCTCGTCGACGCGGTCGATACGTCCGTGCAGCGTGATGTCGCCCAGCCCGGCGACGGTGACCGGCACCGCGAATGCGGTTTCACCCGACGCGTAGCGCCAGCCTGCCCGGGCATGGGCCAGCCAGGCGTCGATGTAGGCGGACTGGATTTTTTCCCACTTGCTGCGCCACGCGGTGGCGGTCCATGCGGGCAGCGCGGCGAACTCGGCAGTCGAGAGGGCAATTAGCCGCGCCAGCGCAGCGTCGCGGTCAAGCGGCGGCTGGCCGTCGTGAAAAGCCTTGAGGATGCGGTGCAGGGCGTTGCCGTAATCGCTTTTGTCGAGCGGCTCGTCGGCCTCGTCGAGTTCGCGGATGCCGAGCACGCTGCGCGCAAAAAACCGGTAGGGGCAATCGAGCAGGGTCTGGTAGGCGGTGGGCGAATACTGGCGCGGTAACTGCGCGGCCGATACGGTTGGCGCAGGCTGGATGGACGGGTCGGGCAGCGGGCTTGGCTGCGTGGGGGGCGCGCCCAGAGCCTGCGTCGGCAGGGCCGTGCCCCATGCGGCCTGATGCAGGGCTTGCAGCCGCAGCACCAGCGATGAGGCCGGGTTGGGCTCGTCGTTGTTCCAGGCCTGCCAGCTAAGCAGCGCCGGCCCCTGGGCCAGCAGCTGCATCAAGTCAGCGACGGCGGCGTGCGCCTCGTCGGCCGCGGTGGAAAGGCCAAGCCGGGTGCGGGTGGCCTGACTGAACAGACCGGGCGCGGGGCGGGCGGGCAGACGGCGGGCGTCGGCGCCGATCACCGCCACTGCGTCGAACAGGCGCCCGCGTGCGGCAGGCAGCGAAGTCAGCACGACGGGGCTGACGACGCGGGTATCGATGAAACTTTCCGACTCCAGCGCCAGATTGAGCCAGCGCCGCCATTCGCCAAAGCTGTATTTTTCGCTGTCGTCCGCCAGATCGCGACGCAGGGTGTCGAGCGCGTCGAGCACGTGGGCGCCGGCGGCATCGGCCTTGAGGGGCGCGATGGCATCCAGCTTGTCGAGGCTGTCGACCAGACGCGTGAGCCAGACCGTCAGCGGGGCGCGGGCACTGGCCGCCGAATGGGGAAAGCCTTGCCGGGCGTCGGCCAGTGCGGCCAGCCAGCCGGGCAGTGCGGCGAATTCGCCACGCGCAACCCGTTGCATGTCGGCCATGCCTTGCGACACGCCGTGCCGGCGCAGCGCGAGTTCGAATGCAAGCACCTGATCCTGCCGCGCGACAAACGTGTCCAGTACGAACGGCGATTTCAGCAGGTCGAGCAGTTCGACGTGCGGAAAATCACTCGCCACGCATTCCAGCCAGCGATCGATCACCGCTGCGGCCGCGGTGGTCGACAGCGTCCAGCCGGTTTCATCGGCCACCAGCACGTCCATGCGTTCGAGCAGCGCGCGTACCCGGCGCGCGGTTTCGCGGTCGAGCGCCATCAGCGCGATGGCGTGCCGGCCGGCACGCAACTGATCGGCGACCCACGCAGCGACGGCGCGCGCGTCGGCTTCCAGATGCGGCGCCGGGCTGAGGGTGATGCGCGTCTGCAGCGGCGAGACGGGGTGCCGTCGGGCCAGCTCGGCGGCGCGCTCGCGCAACGGCGGCTCGGTCAGCTGCCAGGCTTGCTGCAGGACGAAGCTCACGTCGTCGTCGGTGTCCTGCGTAAACAGCGTGAGCGGAACCAGTTCGGCACAGCGCGCGAGAAACTGCTGCTCGACGGCCGTGAGCCGGCCGAGTGCATAGCCGTAAAGCGGCCGCGGCGCGGCGCGAAGCTGGTCGAGCAGCGCGTCGAGCGCGCGCGCGTAGCGTGCCTGCGGATCGCTGCCGTCGGTATTGAGTACCCGCCACACGGCTTCGATCAGGGCAGTTTCGCGGTCGAGCGCGCTGCCATGCAGAGCACGGATGCGCGATCCGATGGCGTCGCCCAGTCGCGTGGCGGACAGTTCGTCGGCCAGTTGCAGGAGCTCGTTTGCGAGCGCCCACTTGTCGACGGCACCCAGCCAGTCCTCGTGACGAAGTACGCCATGCAGCCGGGCCAGCCGCCGGGCCTGCGGTTCGGCAGGTCCGGCGGCATGGCTTGAGCCGTGCAGGGCGGCGTCGGCCCAGCTTTTCAGCGGCGTGATCTGCGGCGGGATCAGAACGGGCCGGCCGGCCCGTTGCGCCAGGGCGCGCGCCAGATCGAGTCCGGCGCGATGGTTGGGAACCAGTACCGTCAGTGCCGAGAGATCGGGCAGGCGGTCGGCGTGCAGCGCAAGCAGATGACGGGCGACAGCGTGCGGCAGGACCGGGCCGCCCGGGATTTCCAAGTGTGTCAGCGCTCCAGATACTGGCGCTTGTCCTTGACGTCGGCCCAGTCGTCGGCGTCGGGAAGCGCGTCCTTCTTCTCGATGATGACCTTCCACTGCTTGGCGAGCTCGGCGTTGAGCGCGATATAGTCGCGCTGGTCGTCCGGCACGTCGTCCTCGGCGAAAATGGCCTCGACCGGGCATTCGGCCACGCACAGCGTGCAATCGATGCACTCCTCGGGGTCGATGGCAAGGAAATTGGGGCCTTCATGGAAGCAGTCGACCGGACAAACATCGACGCAATCGGTATATTTGCACTTCACGCAGGCGTCGGTTACAACATAAGTCATTGGTATTTACCTAGATGGGTTGATAAATGCCGGCTACTTGCAAGCGGCGATTTTGATGTAGCATATCGGCACAAAACCGAATTTTCCAGCTTTACCCTCTTCTAAAACCACCCAAGCCGTATCCGGCCCCCCTACTTCTAAATCAGGAGCTTCACCAATGAGCGAGCATGTTCATTACATTTCCGACGATTCTTTCGAGCAGGAAGTCCTGCAGGCCGGCGTGCCCGTGCTGGTGGATTACTGGGCAGACTGGTGCGGCCCCTGCAAGATGATCTCGCCCATCCTTGACGAGGTCGCCAAGGAATATTCCGGCAAGCTCAAGGTGTGCAAGCTCAACATTGACGAAAACCAGGCCACCCCGCCCAAGTTCGGCATCCGCGGCATTCCCACGCTGATGATCTTCAAAAACGGGAATGTCGAAGCGACCAAGGTCGGCGCCCTGTCGAAATCGCAGCTCACTGCGTTTGTCGACAGCAATATCTGAACATGTCTTCCCCGGGCGAAGTGCCTCGCGAGCCATCTGAGCCCGCAACATCGCCCGGCCCTATCCCTCCCCCAAGTCCGGCTCTTTCACGCGAGCCTACCCAGGCCCATCCCATGCATCTCTCCGAACTCAAGCAGAAACCGATTACCGAGCTTCTCGAACTTGCCACCTCCCTCGGCATCGACAACGCCAACCGTTTCCGCAAACAGGAACTGATCTTCACGATCCTGAAAACCCTGGCCAAGCGCGGCGAGAGCATTTACGGCGATGGCGTGCTGGAAGTGCTGCCGGACGGCTTCGGTTTCCTGCGATCGCCCGAGTCCTCGTATCTGGCCAACACCGACGACATCTACGTGTCGCCCTCGCAGATCCGTCGCTTCAACCTGCATACCGGCGACAAGATCGAAGGCGAGATCCGCACCCCCAAGGACGGTGAGCGCTATTCGGCGATGACCAAGCTCGACCTGATCAACAGCGAGCCGCCCGAAGCCAGCAAGAACAAGATCCTGTTCGAAAACCTGACCCCGCTGCATCCGGACAAGCCGCTCAAGCTGGAACGCGACATCAAGGCCGAGGAAAACATCACCAGCCGCGTGATCGATATCGTCGCCCCGATCGGCAAGGGCCAGCGCGGCCTGCTGGTGGCGCCGCCGAAGTCCGGCAAGACCGTGATGCTGCAGCATATCGCGCATGCCATCACGTCCAATCATCCCGACGTCGTGCTGTTCGTGCTGCTGATCGACGAACGGCCGGAAGAAGTGACCGAGATGAGCCGCACCGTGCGCGGCGAAGTCGTCGCCTCGACCTTCGACGAGCCCGCCAGCCGTCACGTGCAGGTGGCCGAAATGGTGATCGAGCGCGCCAAGCGTCTGGTCGAGCACAAGAAGGACGTGGTGATCCTGCTCGATTCGATCACCCGTCTGGCGCGCGCCTACAACACCGTGCAGCCGGCTTCCGGCAAGGTACTCACCGGCGGCGTCGACGCCAACGCGCTGCAGAAGCCCAAACGCTTCTTCGGCGCCGCGCGCAACATCGAGGAAGGCGGCAGCCTCACCATCCTCGCCACCACGCTGGTCGACACCGGCAGCCGCATGGACGACGTGATCTATGAGGAATTCAAGGGCACCGGCAACCTGGAAATCCATCTCGACCGCAAGATGGCCGAGAAGCGCCAGTACCCCGCGATCAACGTCAACCGCTCCGGCACCCGCCGCGAGGAACTGCTGATGCCGCACGACATCCTGCAGAAGGTGTGGGTGCTCAGGAAGCTGCTGTATCCGATGGACGACATGGAAGCAATGGAATTCCTGCTCGACAAGATCCGCGCGACCAAGAACAACAACGAGTTCTTCGATTCGATGCGGCGCGGCTGACGGCTAAAAGCATCGATCCGCGAAGAACGCGAAGAAAAGCCCAGGCGAACCGCCCGGCATTTCGATGAATTTCTTGGCGCTCCTTCGCGTTCTTCGCGGATAAAAAAATATTGCCCGCCGTTCCCCGGCCCGCTATAATCACGAGTTCTCTGAATTCAACCCGAAGGAATTGCCATGAAAGCCGGCATTCACCCCGATTACAAAGACGTGTCCGTGACCTGCTCCTGCGGCAACACCTTCGTTACCCGTTCCACGCTGAGCAAGGACAAGTTGCACGTCGAAGTGTGTTCATCCTGCCATCCGTTCTATACCGGCAAGCAGAAGATCGTCGACACCGCGGGTCGCGTCGAGAAATTTCGCCAGCGTTACGGCATGAAATAAGCGGGTTCCCACGCGAAACAGCGTATGCAATCCAAAGGCGGCTTCGGCCGCTTTTTGCATTTTTGCAGCGCAACAACGGTATCATTTCGAGCGCGCTATCCCGAGAAAGAGGCAGATGTGAGGTCCCGAGTTTTTTGTCGTGCCGCAGTGATCGCCTTGGGTGCGCTGGCGCTGGCCGGCTGTGCGCAAACCCACGTCAGCCGGGCCCCGCAGGCCGCGCCGGTATCAGAACCGCAGGAAATCCAGATGGGCACGCACGGCAACCTGGCGGTGCTGAAGGAATACGCGGCGCTGAATCATCCTGCGCTGCAGGCTTATGTGATCGAAGTGGGCCAGCGGCTGGCCGCGCAGAGCGAGCGCCCGAATCTGCCCTGGCATTTCACCGTGGTCGATCATCCCGGGGTCAACGCTTTTTCGCTGCCCGGCGGGTATGTTTACCTCACGCGCGGCTTGCTGGCGTACCTGAATTCCGAGGCCGAACTGGCGGCGGTGATCGGACACGAGATCGGCCATGTCATCGCGCGCCACGGCGTGCGTCAGCAGAACACGCTCACCGCGGCCGAGCCCGACGCGGCGCTGGGTTCGGTGCTGGCGCCGGGAATGGATAATCAGGCAGGGACTGACCGGACGAACGCGCTGGCGCAGGCCTGGACCGCCGGTTATGGCCGCGAGCGCGAACTGGAAGCGGATCGGCTCGCTGCAATGTATCTGGCAAAAGCCGGCTACGATCCGCAGGCGATGATCGATGTCATCGACGCGCTGAACAACCAGGCGCTGTTTTCCGCCGAACAGGCTGCCCGCAACGGGCGGCCATCGCAGGCCACCTATCACGGAGTGGTCGCTGCACATCCCGACAACGATGCGTCCCTCAGGCAGGCGGTGGCCAAGGCGAACGTTGACCGTGCGGCCCATCGGGACGAAGGCCGCAACGCGTATCTGCAGAAGCTGCCCGGACTGATTTTCGGCGATAGCCCTGATCAGGGCGTGATACGCGACAATGCGCTGTTGCATGAAAAACTGGGTCTGGCGATCCAGTTTCCGTCGGGCTGGCGCGTGCAGAACCGTCCTGCCCGGGTCGTGGCAACGGCTCCTCAGGGCGACGCCCTGGTCGAACTGGTGCAGGGGCCGGGCAACGGCAATCCGCTGGCAACGCTGCAGCAAGGCGTCAAGCTGGATGCAAGGGCGCGTTACGATAGCGGCCATCTCGGCGGTTTCCCGGCGGCATTCGCAGCAGGCACCCAGCAGGGCAAGCCGGTGGTGGTGGCCGCCGTGCTGTTTCACGGCACGCAATACCTGATTGCCGGCATGAGCCGGGACACGGCCGCCTACGAGCGCGAACGCAGTGCCTTGCGGGCGGCGATCAACAGTTTCCACGCGATCACGCCTGCCGAGAAGCGGGCTGCCCGGCCCCAAGTATTGCAGCTGCTCACGGCCCGCTCCGGCCTGACGATGGCGGACCTGGCACGACACTCACCGCTGGGCGCCGGGGCCGGAAGCACGTTGCGTTTGATGAACGATCTCTACCCCGGTGGCGAACCGCAATCGGGCCAGCTACTCAAAATTGTTCAATAAGCATCCGTTTCCTCTCACCCAGCTCGGGTTGTTGCTGCTTTGCGTAGCCTGGCTATTGCCCGGGCTGGTCGGCCATGCGCCCTGGAAAGGCGGCGACGGTGAGCATTTCACGCAGCTATGGCTGCTGCTGAAAAGTGGCGCCATGCCGCAGCCCGGGCTGGCCACGCCGCCCCTGTATTACTGGGTGGCGGCCGCCACCGCCTGGTTGACCTCGTCTTTCCTGAGCCTGGCCGATGGTGCGCGGCTGGCCTCGGGGCTGTTCATCGCGCTGGCGCTGTTTTTTGCTGCACGCACGGCCCGCGCATTGTATGGTGCGGAAGTCGCGTGGGCCGCCGTACTGACCCTGCTGGGGTGCATGGGGCTTCTGGTCCGCGGTCACGAACTCAATGCGGCGACTGCGCCATTCGCCGCCGCCGCGATCATGCTGTACGGCATCGCCACGCTGCCCCGGAGCCCGCGCAGTGCCTGGGCGCTGGGCGGCGGCGCCGTCTTGATGCTGCTCGCCGGCGGGACGGCGGAGGGTGTTCTGTTCCTGCTGCTGGCGATGGCGCTGCCGGCCCTGCTCGACACCTATCGTTCGCCGGAGACACGACGCGCATTGGCCTGGGGCGTGGGCCTTGCCCTGGTGGCGGGCATGGCGTGGCTGGCGGTCCTGACCTCGCAGGCCATTCCCCTCGAGCCGGTGCTCAATCTGCAGCGCTGGCTGGGAACGGCGCCGCTACGCCCGATGCTCTATTTGAGCATTCTCGGCTGGTATGCCTGGCCGGCGTGGCCGCTGGCTGCCTGGGCGCTCTACCATGGGCGACGCCAGTGGCGCACGCCGGGCATCGTGCTGCCGGTCGGGGCGTTGCTGGGCCTGCTCGCCCTGTATGCGTTCGACACCAACCCAGGCGAAGAGCAGGGCCTCATCCTGTTGCTGCCGCTCGCCTTGCTGGGAGCGTCCGGATTGTTTTCCCTGCGGCGCGGCGCGGCCAATGCGTTGTTGTGGTTTGGCGTCATGCTGTTTGGTTTCATGGGCGTGGTGTTCTGGGTTTACTGGAGCGCGCATGACTTTGGCATGCCGGCACGACTGGCCGTGCGGCTGACCAAGCTGGGCATGACGGAAGTGGGTCAATGGCGCCCGTGGGCGATGGTGCTTGGCCTGGCGGTCACGCTGATCTGGATCGTGTTTCTGGGCCGTGTCAGCCGTTCGCCGCTGCGCCCGATTCTGGTGTGGACAGGGGGCATGACGTTCATGTGGGCGCTGCTGATGGCGCTGTTCCAGACGCCGCTCGACCAGCGCCTGAGCTATGCCGGCCTGGGCGGCGAATTGGCAGCGCACGTGCCTGCGACCGAGTGCATCCAGGCTGACGAGGTGCGCCGTCAGCAGCGCGTGTTGTTGACGTATCACAGCGGCCGCACGCTGGCCCTCGAGAACGCCGCCTGCAACTGGTTGCTGCTGGAAACCCGGCAACGCGGCGCCGAGCCGGTCGTGCCGCCCGGCTGGATCGGGCAGTGGGAAGGCGCGCGTCCCGGCGACCGTTCCGATCGCCTTTATCTGTATGCCCGCCCCTGAACGCGTCGCGGCCGTCATTCTGGCGGGTGGCCAGGGCAGGCGCATGGGCGGCGTGGACAAGGGTTTGATCGATTACCAGGGCCGTCCACTGATCGAATGGGGGCTGGCGGTGCTGGCGCCGCAGGTTGGAGAGATCGTCATCAGCGCCAATCGCAACCTCGAGCGTTACGCGACGTATGGATACCGCGTCCTACCTGACACCCTGCCCGATTATCCTGGCCCGCTGGCAGGCGTGCTGGCAGCATTGCAGGGGGTGGCGGCGGACTGGCTGCTGGTCGTTCCGTGCGATACGCCGCACTTGCCCGACGATCTGGCGTTGCGCCTGCTGGACGCGGCGCAGCGGGAAAGCGTGCCAATGGCGATGGCGGCCGACGACACGCGTATCCAGCATGGCTGTTTCCTGGTGCATGTCGACCAGCGCGACCATCTGGCCAATTTTCTCGCCCGCGGCGAACGCGCGGTGCGCCACTGGCAGGCGCAATTGCCATCGACGACGGTGCGCTTCGATGCGGCCGCCTTCACCAACTTCAATCAGCCCGACGATTTCCGGTCCTGAGTCGTTGACTTAGCCCTGGCGGCTCGCCGCGATCTGCACGCAGTACTGCTGCAAATGCTCCGGCACGCCGGGTGGGCAGGTGCCGCATTCGCGGTTGCCAGGCACGGCATAGTCGATGAACTTGGGGTAGTCGAGCTTCAGTTCGCCCATCAGCCGCACAAAGTCGTCCAGCGTCCGGTCGCCGCCGAGCCGGGGGTTGCGCGCCTTTTCCTGCCCGATGGTACTGATGCGGCGCTGCTCGTAATCGTGGGCCGGGTAGACCAGCGTGTCGTCGTCGAGCGCGAACAGCTTGCCGCGCACCGAGTGATACAGCGCGGTCGCGTCGCCGTTCTGGAAGTCGGTGCGGCCGCAGGCCTCGATCAGCAGCGCGTCGCCGCTGTAGAGGCGCTCGCCGTGCAGATAGGCGAAGTGATTGTCGGTGTGGCCGGGGGTGTGGAGCGGCGTCAGTTCGACCGAGCCCATTTTGAAGGGCGTGCCTTCGACAATGCCGACATCGGTACAAGGCAACTGGTCGAGTGCGGGGCCGGCGATGCGGCTGTCGGCGATAGCCTTGAGTTTATTGGCCGAGGTGATGTGATCGGCGTGGATGTGCGTTTCGAGCGTGAACGCGAGCTTCAGTCCGAGTGCGTTGATTGCGGCCAGGTCGCGTTCCCAGGCGGGCAGCACCGGATCGATCAAAAGCGCCTGGCCGGTTTCCTCGCAACCCAGAAGATAGGTATAGGTGCTGGAAACGGGCTCGAACAGCTGTTTGAAGATCATGTCTTTCTCCCAGGGGCAATCAGGGTGCGGCCATCATCTCGTCCAGAAGTTCCACCCAGTGCCGCACCGGGATCGGGCTGCCCGATTGCAGATGGGCCAGGCAGCCGATGTTGGCGGTGACGATCAGCTCGGGCTCACCCGCCGTCAGGTTACCGAGCTTGCGGGTTTTCAGCTGGCTGGCGATCTCGGGCTGCAGGATCGAATAGGTGCCGGCCGAGCCGCAGCACAGGTGCTTCTCCGCCACCGCAGTCAGCTCGAATCCGGCGTCGGTCAGCAGCGCCTCGACGCCGCCGCTGAGTTTTTGCCCGTGCTGCAGCGTGCAGGGCGGGTGGTAGGCGATTTTTGGGTGAGCGGTGCGCGATGAGCGGTGAGCGGCGAGGTGCAGCAGCGCGTCGCGTTCGGCGGTGAGGATCTCCAAAATGTCCCGGGTCGCGGCGGAGACGCGGGCGGCCTTGTCGGCGTAGGCGGGATCGTGGCGCAGCAGCCAGCCGTAATCCTTCACCATCACGCCACAGCCCGAAGCCGTCATCACGATCGTTTCCACGCCTGCATCAAGATGCGGCAGCCAGGCGTCGATGTTGCGGCGGGCGGCGGCGAGACCGGCGTCGCTGTCGTTGAGGTGGTGTGCCAGTGCGCCGCAGCATCCGGCTTCATCCGCGGCGAGCAGCGAGATGCCGATGCGGTCGAGCACGCGCGCCGTGGCGGTGTTGATGTTGGGCTTGAGGCCGGGTTGCACGCAGCCTTGCAGGACCAGCATGCGACGTGCGTGACGCGGTGCGGGCCAGGCGCCCGCAGCCTCCGCCAGCGGAACGCGGGACTTCAGACCGCCGGGCAGAAGTCCGCGTACACCCCGGCCAAATTTCAATACGCTGTTGAACAGCATGGGCAAGCCGAGACCGGTCTTGAGCACGGTGCGCGTCGCGGATTCGGCCAGGCCACGCCCGACTTTTTCCTCCACGATGTGGCGGCCGATGTCGAGCAGCTTGCCGTATTCCACACCCGACGGACAGGTCGTTTCACAGTTGCGGCAGGTCAGGCAGCGGTCGAGGTGTAGCTGGGTTTTGGCCGTCGGCGTCGCGCCCTCGAGTACCTGCTTCATCAGGTAGATGCGGCCGCGCGGCGAGTCGAGCTCGTTGCCGAGAATCTGGTAGGTGGGGCAGGTGGCGAGGCAGAAACCGCAATGCACGCAATTACGCAGGATGCGTTCGGCAACGTCGCCCTCGGGGGTGTCGCGATACGTGTCGGCGAGTGTGGTCTGCATGTCAGAAATCCCGATACAGCCGGCCGCGATTGAGGATGCCGCCGGGATCGAAGCGCTGTTTCAGGTTGCGATGCACGGTCAGCAGGGCCGGCGCGAGCGGTGCGAAAACGCCATCGGCCGGAGCCGCTCCGCGGAACAGGGTGGCATGGCCGCCTGATTTTTTTGCCGCCTCGCGCAGCGTGGCCGCCGGCCGGTCGGACGCCAGCCAGCGCACTGCGCCGCCCCACTCGATCCACTGCGCGTCGCCGGGATTCAGCGGCGGCGTAGTCGGCTTGACCGCCAGCCGCCACAGCGGGCGCCTGTCGAAGAATGGCGTGGTCTGATTGCGCAGGCGTTGCCAGAAGGCGGGGGCATCGAGCAGCAACTCGCCGCCGAGCCGGGCCTGTGCTGCGTGTACGGCGGATTCCGCGCCCGACAGCCGCACAGTCAGCAGGCCCGCGTGCCATGAGGTGGCTGACAGCGGCAGCGGCTGTCCCGTCCATCGGTTCATGGTGTCGATAGCGTCGGCTTCGTCGAGTTCGAATTGCAGCGTGGCCTCGGCTGCCGGTTTTGGCAGCACCTTGAGCGAGATTTCGGTGAGGAGGCCGAGCGTGCCGAGCGCGCCGACCATCAGGCGCGATATGTCGTAGCCGGCGACGTTCTTGATTACCTGGCCGCCGAAGCGCAGCGGCTGGCCGGTGCCATCGATCATGCGCACGCCGAGCACGAAGTCGCGTGCGGCACCGGCGTAGGGGCGGCGCGGGCCGGAAAGACCGGCGGCGATACTGCCGCCCAGCGTCGCCGCGCCGCCAAAGTGCGGCGGCTCGTGCGCCAGCATCTGGTTCTGTTCGGCCAGCGCGGCTTCGATTTCGGCGAGCGGCGTGCCGGCGCGCGCGGTCAGCACCAGCTCCTTGGGCTGATAATCGACGATGCCGGTGAGCGTGCGCGTGCCGAGCACTTCGCCCTCATCGGCGTTGCCATAGAAAGTCTTGCTGCCGCCGCCCTGAATAATCAGCGATGTGCTGTCGGCATGGGCTGCGCGGATGCGTTCGATCAAGGCATCCAGCATCAGAACCTCGGCAGCTCGGGATGCGGCAGCTGACCGCCGTGGATGTGCATCGCGCCCCATTCGGCACAGCGGTGCAGTTCGGGCACGGCCTTGCCGGGGTTGAGCAGGGTATCGGGATCGAACACGGCCTTCACTTCGTGGAAACGCGTGAGTTCCGGTGTGGCGAACTGTGCGCACATCTGGTTGATTTTTTCGAGCCCGACGCCGTGTTCGCCGGTGATGGTGCCGCCGACCTCGATGCACAGTTCGAGAATCCTGCTGCCGAAGACTTCCGCCTGATGCAGCTCGCCGGGCCGGTTGGCGTCGAACAGGATCAGCGGGTGCAGGTTGCCGTCGCCGGCATGGAACACGTTGGCGACGGCCAGCCCGAATTCGGCGCTCATCTCGCCGATGCGTTTCAACACATGCGGCAGCTGCGCGCGCGGGATGGTGCCGTCCATGCAGTAGTAGTCGGGCGCCAGCCGACCCACGGCGGGAAATGCCGCCTTGCGCCCGGCCCAGAACCGGAGGCGCGCCGCTTCGTTCTCGGCCGTGAGGATCGCGGTCGCGCCGGAGCCTTTGAGCACGTCGTGCACGGTGAGGATGTCGTCCGAGACTTCCTCGTTGACGCCGTCCACCTCGCACAGCAGCAGGGCTTCGCAGTCGAGCGGATAGCCGGCATGGACGAAGGCCTCGGCGGCCTGGATCGCGAGGCGGTCCATCATTTCCAGCCCGGCCGGAATGACGCCAGCCGCGATGATGTTGCCGACCGCCGCGCCGGCCTTCGCCACGTCGTCGAACGCGGCCAGCACCACCTGCGCGCGCTGGGGACGCGGCAAGAGCTTGACCGTGATCTCGGTGATCACCGCCAGCATGCCTTCCGATCCGGTCATCAGCGCCAGCAGATCGTAGCCGGGCGCGTCGAGCGCGTCGCTGCCGATGTCGAGCACGTCGCCGGCGATGGTCCAGGCACGCAGCCTGAGAATGTTGTGCACGGTCAGCCCGTATTTCAGGCAGTGCACGCCACCCGAATTCTCGGCGACGTTGCCGCCGATCGAGCAGGCGATCTGCGACGAGGGATCGGGCGCGTAGTAGAGGCCGTGCGCGGCGGCGGCGTCGGAGATCGCGAGGTTGCGCACGCCCGGCTCGACCACCGCGGTGCGTGCCAGCGGGTCGATGGCCTTGATGCGATTGAGCTTGGACAGCACCAGCAGCACCGCGCCGTCGACGGGTAGCGCGCCGGCGGACAGTCCGGTGCCGGCGCCACGCGCCACCACCGCCACCCGATTGGCATGACACAGCCGCAGGATTGCCGCCACCTGCGCTTCGTTTTCCGGCAGCGCCACCACGTCGGGCGTGTTGCGGTACGCCGACAGACCGTCGCTTTCGAACGGCACCAGATCCTCGCGCGCGTGAAGCACGCAATGGTCGGGTAGCAGTTTTCGCAGCCGGGACAGGAAAACGGGACTAAGCATGAAAGGCGATGGGTACGTTCAGGCCACGAGTTTAGCCGGGCTCGCCGGTGCAGGCGAGGGTGCGAGTCGCCGGTAGGCTTCAGCCAGCGCGTCGTCGCCGCCGACGTTGCCGGGAAAGACGACCACGGGCAGCCGTGGGATGCGGTGATCCGGAGGCGTCTGCACCACCGTGACGCCGGGCAGGATCTGCCCCAGTACGCGCGACGCGGTCAGCGCCAGCCCGGTCGACAGCGCGTCGTTGGAGGTGATGCCGCCCTTGCTGATGAGGAAGCCAAGCGTGACCGGCAGCCGTTTCACCACATCCATCAGCGTGCCCGATACTGTTTCGCCAAATTCCAGGCGCTCCGCCACACTGGCGAACGCCAGTTCGGTGCGGCTGGTGAAGATCACGGGGGTGAGACCGTGCGCGTGCGCATGGGCGATGCTGGCTGTAAGCTCTTCGACCACTTCGGCGCGAGCACCCGGCAGGCGGGCGACATCGAGCGGCAGGCCGACCACGCCGCGTTCCTTCAACAGCGCGGTGAGCTGCGCGGTGGTTTTGGCGACGTGCGAGCCGACGATGACCGCGCCGGGCCGGCCGTCGTGCACCAGGGTGGCAAAGGATTCGGCGGCCACCGGCTGCGGCGGCAGCTTCGCCAGCGCGGTGAGCAGCGAGGCCGCGCTGCGGAACAACAGCCGCTTGCCGGCGGCCGCGGCCTTCAATGCGGCGTCAGCAAACAGCCGGTAGTCGTCCGTCGTCTCACCGTCGACCACGCCGACTTGATTGCCGTGCATCGCAGCGAGCCAGGCCTCCGCCCGCCCGCTACGCAGGTCGGCCAGCGTCAGGCGTTGCACCGAGCCGGCCGCCACGCGACCGCCCGTCTTCTCGGCGACGTAATCGGGAAGGTAGGCCGTCTTGTAGCCGAACACCGAGTCGCGCGCAAATTCGGTCTCGTGGGTGGGCACCGGTTTGCCGTTGACGATCAGATAGTGCGTGCTGTCGCGCGTGATGCGCCCGCCCTCGAAGAAGGCCGGGGTCAGCAGCGTCGCGTCGAACGGTCCGAGCACGGCGTTCATCACGTCGGTCTCCACCGGATAGTGGCCGCGCAGCGTGGAGTCCGAGCGCGATACGAACAGCACCGGGCCGGCATGGTCGGCGAGCGCGGCCTTGAGGTTGACACATACCTCGCGCGTCACGGTGGCCGCGCGTGAAGCGTCCATCCCGCGTGTGTTGGTGAGGATGAAGAACAGCGGTGCGGCGTCGGCTAGCGCAGTTTTCAGTGTGGCGACATCCCAGCGGGTCAATAACAGACAGGAATGTACGGTCTGCGAGCCGGTTGGGTCGTCGTCGAGAACGATGATTTTCGGGTGCATGGTCAAAACCTTTTTTTTGTCCGCGAAGGACGCGAAGGGGTGCGAAGCAAACCAAATCAGTCGAAGTCTGAATCCAGGATCGTTTCTTTGATTTTCCTTCGCGTTTCTTCGCGTCCTTCGCGGATAAAGCCCTTAATCCGAAACGCGCTCCAGCATCGCCAGCGCCCGCTCGCTCATCGCTTGCGCGTTCATGCCGTTGAAGTCGAACAGCTGCTGCGGACTGGCGGTGGTTTCGCCGCGCTTCCAGCAGAAGACGTCGCGCTCGCGCGCCTGGCTGCGCAGCATCAGCGGCTCCAGCGGCGCCGACGGGCCGCCGCTGACGCCGATCAGCACGTCGCCCTGGAACATCGTTCTGAACGCGGCGTCGCCCATGAAGCGGCCATCGGGCTCCGACACGCTATTCCACAGCACATCGCCCGGACGGTACAGCCGGCGCGGATTGACCACGGCGACGATGCGCGAGCCGACGCCGGCCTGTGCCAGCAATTCGGCGGCGGCGAACACCGGCTGCAGCACCATGTCGCCAGTCACCGCGAACACGACCGTATACAGGCCTTTCGTCTCCTGCAGCACCATCGCGCCGTCGTCGATCGCCTGGTAGCTCTGCGCCATCGTGGCGTGAATCGGCAACGGTGACTTCGAGGCGGTGATGACGATGCCCTTGTTGTGCTGCTTCAAGGCCCAGTCGTAGCTCGCCTGGATCATGTTGGCGTCGACCGGGAACAGCGGGTAGACGTTGCCGTTGCGCATCATCGCGGCGAAATAGTTCTCGATCTCCGGACGCTGATGGGTCCAGCCGTTGCGACCCTGCTCGAGCGCGCCGGCGGTGAACAGGCACACCGTCGCGGGTGTCGGACGACGCAGTTCCGCCATCGCCTGCGTCACCGTCTGCCAGATCGGCAGGCCGTTGATGGCGAAGGACTCGTAGCTGCACCACAGGCTGCGCCCGCCGAACAGCGCGACGCCGACCGCGAGGCCGGCGCAGGCGTCCTCGTTGAGCGGTTCGTAAACCTGGCCGGACGGCCCCTGAAAATAGACATCGTCGGCAGTCGGATGGCGGATGGTCAGCGCCTTGTTGATGTTGGCCATGGCCGAGGCTTCGTTGCCGTCGGCATTGGTCACCACGAACATCGGGTCGCGTTTGCCCACCTCGCCGACCACGTGGCCGAAGGCGGTGGTCGGAATATGGTTTTCGCCGACGGCGAATTCGGTCAGCGTCAGGCCGTCGAGGCTCGGCAGATCGCGCACGCTCTCGGTCACCGCGATCTTCGCGGCGGGACCGCCGCCGGCATGGCGGAAGTTCTCGCGCGTGATTTCCCAGGCCTTCGTCGGCAGCGCACGGCGTTGCAGCCCGGCTTTCACGTCGTCGGAGTCGAGCGTGTGGTGGGCGTAGAGATTGTGCGATTTGGCGCCGGTGGCGTGCACGCCCGCGCCTTTCAGCTGCTTGACGATCAGGCACGCCCGGCGACCCGAGAGCGCGCTTTTTGCGGCGGCGTCGGCGGCCTTGAGGATGGCACCGGTGAAGGCCATGCGCGCCGCGAAGCCGAACGTCGTGCTGTCTGAATACACCGGCGCATCAGGCGTGTCGGCGAACTCGCGCGCGTCAACCAGATGCACCTCGTCGAAGCCGTGGGCGCGCCAGTAGCCGGCCATGCGGCCGTTGTCCCACAGCGACACCATGCTGTGGTGCTCCTGCGAGTAGCCGTTCCACACCAGCACCGGCAGGTAGTTGGTGATATCGGGATAGGCCGTGGCGAAGTGCTGGAACGCGCTCATGATGTAGGGCTCGCCGAGGCCGCCGTCGCCGATGGTGACCGGAAACAGCTTGTCGCGATGCAGGTAGGCGCCCGCCATGGCAAAGTGCTGGCCTTGTCCGAGCGGGCCGGCGGGTGCCAGCAAGCCAGGAATCGCGCCCGACAGATGGCCGAGCAGACCGTGGCGCTCGCGGAAACGCGCGCGCATGTCGGACACGGTACGGATGCCCATGGCTTCGAGCGAGGTATCGAGAAACATCGCGGAATAGAAGCCGGGCGCGTGATGGCCGACCTCGGTCACCAGGTTGCGGTGGCCCAGCAGGTGCAGCGCGGCAACGGCGTCGGCACTGGAAGCGAAACCGCCAGGGTGGCCGGAAGACTTGCTGCCGGTGACCTGCAGCGTCAGATAGCGCAGCGCGTCGGCGGCCAGCAGGGTCTGGTAGATCGCGGCCTCGCTGGTTGCGTCGGGCAGCGCGGGTTGATTGGGGCCCAGCAAGGGTGCGGCGCCCAGACGCTCGATCTCGGGGAAACTGGCGGCGAAATACTGGATGCCTTCGCAAAATGCGGGGAAGGTCTCGGGAGAGGACTGCATCTGGGCGCTCATGGCTATGCCTTTCACAATATGAAAATGTTTCACGCCATGTGAAACTATGTGCATATTTGAGCAGTAAACTGCCCATGATTTCACATTGCGTGATAAATTTTCACTTTATGAAAAACGCTATCTCCTCTATCCAGGTCATCGATCGGGCCATGGCGCTGGTCGGGATCCTTGCACGCGCGTCGGGCCCGGCAACGCTGACCCGTCTGGCCGAGCAGGCAGACCTCCATACCGCCAGCGCGCATCGCATTCTTGCTGCGCTGGTGGCGCATGGCCTGGTCGAGAAGACCGGTGCCGGCGAATACGATCTGGGCGTGCGCTGGCTGGAAGTGGGCAATCGCTTACGTGCGCGGCTCAACATCCGCCAGGTGGCGATGCCCTACATGCAACAACTGGCCGAACTGACCGGCGAGACGGTCAATCTGATCGTGCGGCGTGGCGACGAAGCGGTCTACGTCGAGCGCGTGTCGGGCGGCCAGACGCTGATCCAGGTGGTGCAGGTGGTGGGGGCGCACGCGCCCTTGCATGTCACCGCGGTCGGCAAGATCTTCCTCGCCGACGACAGCGCCAGCGGGGTGATGGGGTATGCCGAGCGTACCGGACTGCCGGCCTATACGGCGAATACCCTGACCACGCTGGAGCGCCTGACAGCCGAACTGGACGTGATCCGCAGCGAACAACTGGCACGTGACCGTGAGGAAGCCGAGTTGGGCGTCGCGTGCATCGGCGCACCCGTGCGCGATGCCGAAGGCAAGCTGGTTGCCGGGCTGTCGGTCTCGGCGCCGGCCGACCGCCACAAACCGGGTTGGGCCGAGGCGCTGCAACGCGCCGCGCGGCAGACCGGCGCCGCGCTGGGCTATCAGGCTGTCGCCTGATACGTATTCGACCTAAAACAGCCGGCCATGCGAATTCAAAAGCGCCACGTATCCTGGCCCGCGTCCGCCGCATAACGCTGTTGTTTAATCTGGCGGTTCTAGATGCAAGCAAATGGCGTAGCTCACAGGAACAGGCGCCTGACACGAAGCGGTTCGACGCCGCAATGGCGTAGCGGGATGCGCGTTGTCGGAGGATTTTACAAACCGTCCCGGCTGCAGCCGTCGGTCAACAGGCTGGCGACCTACACAAGCCATTGTATTCAATAATAAAACTGGCTAGATCAGGTCATGGTGGCATGATCCCTGCTTTTCCTCCAGACAGACTGGAGCAGCCGGTGCTTTGAAAAAACCCCTGCTAGCCAGCCCGAATAAAAATCCGTGGAAAGCAGAGAACAGAACAATGAAAATCAACCTGAACAAACTGAGCCTGGCGCTCATCCTGGCGGCGGGCATGACCTCGGCCCACGCTGCCTATATGGAATCGGGCGATGCCTCGAATGTCCTCGCCTCTGCCCAACTGGCAACGGATATGCTCATCCAGGGCACGATCAGCCAGGGCGACGAGGGCGACGTGTACAAGCTTGTGTTCGCCACCGGCGGCCTGCTGACGATCAACGCCACGGGCCAGGTGGGCACCAGTCTGGACACCAATATCGCCCTGTTCGATGCGGGCTTCCACGCCCTGATCGGCAACGACGATGCAGGCGTCGGGATCGATTCGATGCTGACCTATGCCATCAATGCCGGAACCTATTACATCGGCATCGGCGATAACGCCATGTATGCCATCAATGCCGGCAACCAGGTCTGGTACATGGATGGCCTGGCGCCAGCCGGATTTGGGGCGGTGTCGCGTATTGAAAACCTGATGTCCATCGATCCGGGCGCGTATACGCTGGCCCTGTCCGTGCAGCCGCGAAGCAACGGGGTGCCGGAACCGGCCACCGTGGGTCTGCTGGGCCTGGGCCTGCTCGGCCTGGGCATGATGCGGCGCAAGCGGGCCTGACCCCGCCCGCTGGTCTGTCGGCTGCCGCGTCAGCCGATGCGCAAGCCCGGCCCTGGCGTCGGGCTTTTTCCTGGCGCCTGCCGGAGGCGAGTGTTACGGCGATGTGGTGTCAGCCCCGGAACCGCGCAGAGCATGCCACGCGACGCCGTCCAGCGCATGGTTCGGACCGGTGCTTGCCGTGCAGCGTTTTTCTTGGCACTGTGCGGCCATGACCGCAACCCCCGCGCCTTCCACAGCCACCCGTTACCAGATTACCGCCTGGGTGCTGATGGCGATCGGACTGTTGTTTACCCTGATGTTTCACCTGCTCCCGGCGTTGCTGTCCGGCTTGCTGGTGGCGCAACTGGTGCACCTGCTGGCGCCGCGCATCGTCATCGGCCGTCTCGATCACACTTGGGCCAAGGTGCTGGTGGTGTCCATGATTATCCTGGTCGTGCTCGGTGCGCTGGCGGGGTTCACTGCCGGCGTGATTCTCTATTTGCAGACGGAAGGCGGCCTGGCCGGGCTACTGACCAAAATGGCCGAGATCATCGAGAACTCGCGTCAGCTGTTGCCGCAGTGGGCGGCTGCCTGGTTGCCGCAGGGAGACGGGTCGGTCGTTCGGGCGGGGCTGGTCGAATGGCTGCGCATGCATGCCCTGGATATCCGCAAATTCAGCGGTGACGCCGGGCGTATCCTGATGCTTACCATCATCGGCCTCATCATCGGCAGCTTCATTGCGCTGCGCGAGGCGCGTCAGGCCCAGACGCTGGCGCCGCTGGCCCAGGCAATGTGCGAGCGCATATCGCGCCTGGGCGAGGCGTTTCGCCGCGTGGTCTTCGCGCAGGTTCGCATCTCGGCGCTGAATGCGCTGCTGACCGGGATATACCTGATGCTGGTGCTGCCCACTTTCGGCGTGCAGCTGCCCTTCACCAAGACCATGATTGTCGTCACCTTCGTCGTCGGCCTGCTACCGGTGCTGGGCAATCTGGTGTCCAACACGATCATCGTCATCATCTCGCTTTCCCATTCGCTGAATGTGGCTGCCGGGTCACTGGCGTTCCTGGTCATCATTCACAAGCTCGAATATTTCGTGAATGCCCGTATCATCGGCGGGCAGATTCAGGCGCGGGCGTGGGAGCTGCTGATCGCCATGCTGGTGATGGAAGCCGCGTTCGGCGTGCGAGGCGTCATCGCCGCGCCGATCATTTATGCCTATATCAAAAAAGAACTGTCCGACCGGGAGCTCATTTAAATGTCCAACGACACCGAATCACTCGTCATCACTGCCAGCGGCGAGGACAAAATCGGCCTGGTGGAAGGCTTCACCCGCCGCATTTCGGATAGCGGCTGCAACATCGAGGAGTCGCGCATGGCCGCGCTCGGCGGACGCTTCGCGCTGCTGATGCGCGTCTCGGGAAACTGGGATGCCCTGGCCAAGCTGGAGGCGCGGCTTCCCGTCGTCGCCGAGGAACTCGGCCTGTCCCTCACCCAGCAGCGTACCCGGCCGACGCGTGCCGACAAGCCGCTGATTCCCTATACCGTCGAAGTCGCCGCGCTCGACCAGCCCGGCATCGTCAACAGCCTGGCCAATTTCTTTGCGCGTCTGCACATCAACATCGAGGCGCTCGACACCGAAACCTATCCGGCCCCGCATACGGGCGCGCCGATGTTCGCCGTCCACATGACGCTCGGGATTCCCGCCGATGCCCATATCGCTACCCTGCGCGGGGATTTTCTCGACTATTGCGACGACCAGAATCTCGACGCGACGTTTGAACCGGTGCGGATGTGAGGGTAATGATGAGGCGACGGGATTAACCCCCGGCGTCGGTACGGCCTGATCGCGCATCGGTACAAAAAATTGACGCCGGGTCATTCGTCGACGCTGACGCCGGGTCCGGCGTAATCCATCGGCATAACCCCCGTCTCTGGTTGCTGGCGCGGTAAGCCATCGTGCCCTCTGTCCCGTCAGCGTGCAGCGGCAAGCGATGCGTCCGCTACAGCGCTGATCTGTCAGGGGAATACCTGCCAATGCGACCGTATCGGCCTGTCGCGGTGCACAAAATATTTGTGCGGCGAGGCTTCAGTCGCCGATGGCGATGCCGATTACACACCTGATGCGTCCAAGTCTGTCTCGGGGGAATGTACCGTGTTGAATCGTCTTGTCGGAATGTGGTCGGGCAATCGGGAAAATACCGTTGCGCCGCAACCGCGCGTCGAGGCCGTCGCGCCCGAACCCATCGTAAAACCGGTTGGCAAAGCGCCGTCGGTCATGCGTCGCGAGGCCATGCTGGGACGCGATCAGCGCGTCGCGGGCTATACCTTCATGCTGCGCCGCGCGGCTGACGAACAAGCCGATTCAAACCTGCCCGATGTGCAGCGCCTCTATGATGAAACCCTGCTGGGCAATCTCCAGCGCATGGACATTGCGCGTCTGCTGGGTCAGCGCCTGGCATTCGTGCCGATTTCGCCGGCGACCCTGGACCACCCGCTCATCGAGGAATGGCCTGCCGCCGGCACGGTCTGGCTATTGAATATCGACGCCGGAACCTTGATTGATACCGCGCTGCCGACCCGGCTGGCCGAACTGAAGGCGCGCGGGTTCGGTTTTGCGGTGCAGGCGAATGCAGTCATCCGCCCCGAGCGCCATGCGCTTCTGTCGCACGTGGACTACGTGGTGATGGATGTCAGCAGCGAGGACATACCCGCGATCACCGCGCAAATCACCGCGCTGTCCAAGCTGGCTGCGGGCAAGCGCCTGGTCGCAACCGGCGTGCAGACGCTGGAAGCGTTCCACATGTGCCACAAGCTGCAGTTCGCGCTGTTCATGGGGCCGTTCATTACCCGTCGCGAAAACCTCGGCAATCCGGTCATGGGGCCGTCACGCGCCAAGGTGCTCGACCTGATGAACCGGGTGCGTACCGGCGCCGAGCAACCGGAACTGGCCACCCAGTTCCGCCACGATCCGGCCCTGTCGGTGCGCCTGCTGCGCTACGTCAATTCGCCCGGCATGGGCCTGATGAACAAGATCGGCGGCATCGAGCAGGCCTTGATGGTGATGGGGCAGGACAAGCTCTATCGCTGGCTGACGCTGATCCTGTTCACTGGCGGACAGACCCAGGAACTCGACCAGGCCGTGCTGGAAAATGCCCTGGTGCGCGGCCGGGTGGCCGAACAGCTGGCCGGCCGCGCCCTGTTTGCCAAGGCGCGCGACGAAATTTTTGTCGCCGGACTGTTTTCCCTGCTGGATGTCGTGATGCACATGCCGATGGACCAGGTATTGAAGCAGATCAGCCTGCCGGCCGAGATCACCGAGGCCATCGTCTCGCAGCGCGGACCCTATGCACCCTATCTGGCGCTGGCCATCGCCTGCGAACAGGACGACCAGAGCAGCATCGAGGCCCTGGCCAAACAGATCGGGCGCGACCTCGCCGACATCAACAGCGTGCACATGGATGCATTGCTGTGGGCGCAGCAGCTGTCCAGCGACGTGTGATTTGAACACGCCGACTGCTGCGGACGCCGCATGGTGGGTCTACATGCTGCGCTGTGCCGACGGCTCGCTCTACACCGGCATCACCACCGACGTCACCCGCCGCGTCGCCGAGCATAACGGCGACGGTGATGCGGGCGCCCGCTATACCCGTAGCCGGCGGCCGGTGCAGCTGGTCTACGCCGAAGCCGCCGCCAGCCGTGCCGAGGCGACACGGCGCGAAGCGGCGATCAAGCGCCTGGATCGTACGCACAAGCTTGCGCTGTGCGCATTCCTTCGGTAATCCGGTCTTAGCCTGTCAGACGCCGCAGCAACTGCGGCATGACGACTTCGACCGCGCGTCGTCCGGCGTCGATCGCGACACCGCCCTTGTGAAAATCCAGCAATCCCAGATCAGCGAGCAGCGGCGTCACCATGACGTCTGCCGGTTCGCCGGCCAGCCGGCTGCGTGTGATCAGGACCTGCATGATGTTGATGCTGCCCGCCAGCACGTCGAGCATGGCTGGCGGTTTGGGCCCGTTGTCGTGATTGAGGCCAAGCTGCGACATGCCGTTCTGGAGGCGCGCCATCACGCTGTCGGTCAGCGTTTCAGGCGCTGCCGTGGGGCGCAGGGGCGGGCTGTCCTTGACCGGCCTGGGCTTGAGGTGGCGGCCGAGCAGGTCGGCGTTGAGGTCGACCGCAATCACGAGGTCGGCGCCCATCGCCCGGCATAGCGACACCGGAACCGGATTGACCAGGCCGCCATCGACCAGCCAGCGGCCGTCGTGCAGCACGGGCGTGAACAGCCCCGGCAGGGCGATCGAGGCGCGCACCGCAGCCGTCACCCTGCCCTCGCGCAGCCAGACTTCGCGGCCGCGCTGCAGGTCGGTGGCGACGGCGCCGAACGGACGGGCCAGTTCGCTGATGTCGCGGTCGACGAAACGGGTGCGGAAGAACTCGATCAGCCGGTCGCCCTTGATCAGCCCGCTGCCAAGCGAAAAATCCAGGAAGCCCACCACGGTTTGCAGGCGCAGCTTGCGTACCCAGGGCTCCAGCCGGTCGAGTTCGCCGCTGACATAGGCGGCGCCGACCAATGCGCCGATCGAGGTGCCGCAGACCAGATCAGGTTCGATGCCGGCATCGGCCAATGCGCGAATCACGCCGATATGCGCCCAGCCGCGCGCCGAGCCGCCGCCGAGTGCCAGGCCGATAAGGGGAAGTCTGCTCATGGTGGGATCAATTTGTCTCAGCGCGTTAACGGTAACAGGTTTCCAGGCTATGACAGGAAATGCCCATGCTGAATGGGTGATTCGTTTTCATGCGGGTGCGATGAAAGCGGCAAGTTGAGGCATGATCTATCTCCCTGTGTTTTTTGAGCATGGTACCCCTTGGGTATAGCTGCTTGGCCCTGCCCATGACGGATTCGCCGCACCCCTATTCCGCCCTGACCCCGGACTGCGTACTCGACGCGCTCGACAGCACCGGCTTGCGGGCCGATGGCCGCCAGTTGACCCTGAACAGTTACGAGAACCGCGTCTACCAGCTGGGTGTGGAAGATGCCGCGCCTGTGGTGGTCAAGTTCTATCGGCCCGGACGCTGGCACGACGACGCCATTCTGGAAGAACACGCCTTCACCACCGAACTGGCCGGGCGTGAGATTCCAGTGGTGGCGCCGCTGGTTTTGCATGGCGCCACGCTGCATCGCCACGCCGGTTTTCGCCTGGCGGTCTATCCTAAACAGGGTGGCCGCATGCCCGAATTCGATCGCGCCGATACGCTGGAATGGATGGGCCGCTTTCTCGGGCGCATCCATGCGGTGGGGGCGATGGCGCCATTTGTGTCCCGGCCGGCGCTTGATCTGCAGACCTTTGGTTATGCATCGCGCGATTTCCTGCGCGAAGGACGCTGGCTGCCGCCCGACCTGATCGCCGCGTGGGACAGTGTGGTCGAGCATGCGCTTGCCAGCGTCGGGCACTGCTACGAACGCGCCGGCGCGGTGCGTGCGATCCGTCTGCACGGCGACTGCCATGCCGGCAACGTGCTGTGGACCGAGGCCGGGCCGCATTTCGTCGATTTTGACGACAGCCGCATGGGCCCGGCGGTGCAGGATCTGTGGATGCTGCTATCCGGCGAGCGCGAGGATCAGCAGAGCCAGATGAATGCGATTCTGACGGGCTACGAGGATTTCATGGAATTCGATCCGCGCGAACTCAATCTGATCGAAGCACTCAGAACGCTGCGACTGATCCACTACGCGGCCTGGCTGGCGCGGCGCTGGGACGACCCGGCTTTCCCCGCTGCGTTTCCATGGTTCAATACGCAGCAGTACTGGCAGGCGCGCATCCTCGAATTGCGCGAGCAGATTGCGCTGATGGACGAGCCGCCGCTGGTGGCTTGAAACATGATTTTTGTCCGCGAAGGACGCGAAGAAACGCGAAGGCGACCCTGAGGGCTTTTCTTCGCGCGCCTTCGCGCTCTTCGCGGATGACAGGGGTTTGAACCATGTGCGGCATAGCAGGTGAATTTCGTTTCGACAACACGGCGCCCGATGCGGCGGCGATGGCGCGCATGCTGGCCAGGCTGGCGCGACGCGGACCGGATGCCGAAGGGCAGCATACCGACGGCCCGGTGCGCTTGGGGCACCGGCGGCTGGCGATCATCGACCTGTCGCCGCGCTCGCGCCAGCCGATGGTCGATGCCGCGACGGGCACCGCGCTGGTATTTAACGGCACCATCTACAACTATCCGGAACTGCGCGCCGAACTCATCGATCTCGGCCATGCTTTCCATTCCGATGGCGATACCGAAGTCATTTTGCGCGCCTATCTGGAGTGGGGCGAAGCCTGTGTCGAGCACCTGGATGGCATGTTCGCGTTCGCCATCTGGAATCGCGAAGCCCTGTTTCTCGCGCGCGACCGCCTCGGCATCAAGCCGCTGTACTACAGCGAGAATCTCGGGCGCTTCCGCTTCGCCTCGACGCCGCAGGCGCTGATCGCCGCGGGCGGCGTCGATACCAGTATCGATGCGGTAGCGCTGCACCACCTGTTTACCCTGCATGCGGTAGTGCCGGCGCCGCGCACCATCTTCAACGGCATCCGCAAGCTCGCTCCCGGCACGACATTGACGGCGAATACCCGGGGTGAACTCATCCACCGGAAATACTGGTCGCTGAAAGCGCAGCGCCCGGCCCAACCGAAGACCGCAGCCGAGTGGACCGAGGCCATCCATGCCAGCCTCAGGCAGGCAGTGAAGAAACGCATCGAGATCGCCGACGTCAAGGTGGGTGTGTTGCTGTCCGGTGGGCTCGATTCGAGCCTGCTGGTGGCGCTGCTGGCCGAACAGGGCGTGCCCGACCTGATGACTTTCTCGGTCGGCTTCGAGGACCAGCCGGAAGAGCGCGGCAACGAGTTCGAGTACTCGGATCCGGTAGCGGCGATGTATGGCACGCGCCATCACAAATTCCTCATTCCCAATGCCGAAGTGCTGCGGCGCCTGCCCGAGGCGGTCGACCAGATGTCCGAGCCGATGTTCGCGCAGGATGCCGTGGCCTTCTACCTGTTGTCCGAGCAGGTCAGCAAGACGGTCAAGGTCGTGCAGAGCGGGCAGGGCGCCGACGAGGTGTTCGGCGGTTATTTCTGGTATCCGCGCATGGCGGCGGAAACGGAAGGAAGCGCGCTGGAACGCTTTCGCCGCCACTATTTCGACCGCGACCATGCCGAATTCCTGGAACTGGCCACGCCGTCCTACCAGGGTCCCGACTACACGGCGGAAACCATCGCTTCCCATCTTGCGGAACCTTTCGCCGACGATTTCATCGATCAGGTGTTGCGCATGGATACGACCATGCTCATCACCGACGACCCGGTGAAACGGGTCGACAACATGACCATGGCCTGGGGACTGGAAGCGCGCGTGCCCTTTCTCGACCACCGGCTGGTGGAACTTGCCGCGTCGATGCCGGCCGAACTGAAGCTGGCCTCCGGGGGCAAGCACGTGTTGAAGAGCATCGCGCGTGGTCTGATCCCGGATGCGGTGATCGACCGCAAGAAGGGCTACTTTCCCATGCCGGCGCTCAAATTTGTTCGAGGAGATTTTTTACATTTCATGCAGGATATTTTGAATTCACAGGCCTGCCGCGAGCGCGGCCTGTATCAGCGCGACTACGTAAACAAACTGCTGGATGCGCCGGAGCAGCACCATACCCGTATTCAGGGCAGCAAGTTGTGGCATCTGGCGCTACTCGAATACTGGCTGCAAAAGCATGCGTAAGATTTTCTTGCTGCTGGCTGCGCTGGCAACCGTGCCGGCTCAGGCACAGGGCGATTTCGACCGCTGGCTGGATGCCTTCCGCCAGGACGCCAGGACGCAGGGCATTTCTTCGGCCACGCTGGATGCCGCACTCTCTGACATCGTTCCCAATGCGCGTGTGATCGAACTCGATCGTCGCCAGCCCGAATTCCTGCAGACCTTTTCCCGCTATCTGGAGCGCCGCGTCACACCGGTCCAGGTGGCGCGTGGGCTGGCCGAGTTGGAACAACGCTCGGCGTTGCTGGATGCGGTCGAGCAGAAATATGGCATCCCGAAAACCGTGCTGGTGGCGTTCTGGGGGCTGGAAACCCATTACGGCGCCGTGCTGGGCAGCCTCAACGTGCCGACGAGTCTGGCCACGCTGGCCTGGGACGGGCGCCGCAGCAAGTTTTTTCGCAGCCAGCTGCTCGACGCGCTGCGCATCATCGACGCGGGGCACGTCAGCGCGGCCGACATGAACGGATCCTGGGCTGGCGCGATGGGCAACATGCAGTTCATGCCGTCGACCTTCCGCGCCTATGCGGTGGACGGCGACGGCGACGGCCGTATCGACGTGTGGCAATCGCTGCCCGATGCGCTGTACTCCGCCGCCAACTATCTGCAGCAGGCAGGCTGGCATGTGAACGAGCCGATAGCGGTCGAAGTGCGGCTGCCGGCAGGATTCGACTGGCGTCAGGCCCGGGTGTCGCACCGCCTGCCGGTGGCGGACTGGAAAGCGCTGGGCGTCCAGGCAGCGGATGCGGACGTTTTGCCCGAGGTGGCCGGGCGTGCCGCCATCATCCTGCCGCAAGGCTGGCAGGGACCAGCCTTCATGGTATTCGACAATTTCGGCGTGGTGATGAAATGGAACCGCTCGGTGAACTACGCGCTGGCGGTGGCGCAATTGACGCACCGGCTCGCGGGTGGCCCTGCGCTGATCGGGGGCGCAGGCGAGACGGGCGCGCTCAGCGTCGCGCAGGTGAAAGCCCTGCAGCAATCGCTCAATGAAATGGGCATCGATGCCGGTACGCCGGACGGCCTGCCTGGCCCGCGCACGCAAACCGCGATTCGTGTGTACCAGGCCCTGCACCAGTTGCCGGTCGACGGCTACCCCGCGCCGAGCGTGCTGGCGCACATCGAGCGGATGCACGCCGCTGCGGCGGCGGCAGGCAAACTCACACCGGCCCACGCGCCCACCTTTGCCGAGCCCGGCGACTCGCCCTGAGGCATTCGCACGCAACTGTGATACGTTGACCGGAAGACGCAAGCTGTCGGGAGATGCAGAGTGAGTGACGCGCGCAATGTGATGGGGGGCCTGCTGCAGGTGTGCGGTGTCTCGCCGATGACCGGTTTCGTACGCGATGGTGCCTGCCATACCGGGCCGCTGGATAGCGGCAGCCATACTGTCTGCGCGCAGATGACCGATGCCTTCCTGCACTATTCGCAAAACCGCGGCAACGATCTGATCACGCCGATTCCGGAATATGACTTTCCCGGCCTGAAGGCGGGCGATCGCTGGTGCGTGTGCGCGGTGCGCTGGCTCGAGGCCGCCGAGGACGGCCTGGCGCCGCCCGTGGTGCTGGACGCAACCCATGAGCGCACCCTGCAAACGGTCGACCTGGCGGATCTCAGGTATCACGCCCTGCGCACGCCCGATCACCCGAACCCGTTGCGTCCAGAGCCATGAGCCTGGTCTGCTGGAAATGCGGCGCCAGTCTGGCCGGCATGCCGTTGCCGCTGTCGCGCCGCGATACCTGCCCCAGCTGCCGCGTCGATCTGCACGTCTGCAAGCTGTGTCGTCACTACGACGCGCATCGTGCCGGACAGTGCCGCGAACTGGCGGCCGACCGGGTCGCCGACAAGACGCGCGTCAATGATTGCGGCTGGTTCGTGCCGCGGCCGGAAGCCTATCGGGGCGGCGGCGCGGTGATGGCGCAGCCCAGCCGCAGCGCGCTCGATGCGCTGTTCTCGAACAGGTCCGAGGTGGCGCAAACTACCGGCGGCGAACCCGACAAGCCGGCCCCCCCGGCATCGCTGGACGATCTGTTCAGGAAATAAGCGGCCGCCGCAGCTGCCGCAGCGCCTGCCATTCGTATAGCAGCAGACTCGCGCCGATCAGTGCGATCCCGACCCAGCCGATGGCGGGGATGCGTTCGCGGTTCAGCGTCTGCCCGAGCAGCAGCGCGAATACCGGCGTAACCAGCATGATCAGCGCGATGCGCCCGGTGTTGAGATGCTTGATGATGTAGTAATACAGCGTGAAGCCCACTACCGAACCGAGAACACCGAGGTAGACGATCGCCGTGACGGCGCGCAGCGTGGTCGTGGCCGGCAGCTGCGCGGCGTCGGTAATGGCCCAGGCCAGCACGAAGCAGGGCATGGCCACGCCGAGCGAGCCGGTGGTGATGGCGAGCGACGAGATCCGCATATTCAGGCGCTTGATCCACACCAGTCCCAGCGCTTGCAGCGCCATGCCCGCCACCACGGCGAGCGTCCCGAGGGTGGCGTGGCTGCCACCCGGCCAGGGCTGGCCGAAGATCAGCCACAGGCCGGCCAGTGCCAGCCCGAGTCCACCGATACGGAGCGGCGTAAGCGTGCGCTCGGCAAGCCACAACGCTGCGAACACGCCAGTGACCAGCGGCGACAGCCCGAAGATGACCGAAATCAGCCCCGACGGAATATGCAGCGCGCCCCAGTAGGTGAGCAGCATCGACGCGAACAGCGACAGGCCGCTGACTGCGTACAGCCGCCGCGCGGCCGGGTTGAAGGGGAAGGCGGTGCGGGTGGCGAGGAGCAGCACCAGGCAGACCGCCAGGCCGATCGCCATGCGCGCCATCACCGCGAAGCTGAAGCCGGCCCCCTGCGCGCTCCACTGGATGGCAAGCGGCGTGGTCGACCAGATGAGAATGACGCCGAGATAGGCGGCGGGGAGAGACATGGGCGCAGCGTTGCAGAGATCGCGCGGGCGGGGGTGTGGCCTGGTGCGTTACAGCGAGTAATCTCCCGTGCGCTCAGGCTGGTAGGTGACTTCGACGATACGTGCGCGCACTTTTTGTTTGTTCGGCGCCATCCATTCGATCTGCTGCCCGACCGTGAGACCAAGTACCGCTGCGCCTGCCGCCGCCAGTACCGACAGCTGACCGGCTTCACCGGTCAAGTCGCGCGGATAGACCAGCGTCATTTCCATTTCCTTGCCGGCAGGTTCGACCACAAAACGGATCCGCGAATTCATGGTGACGACATCGGCCGGCATGTCCTCGGGGGCGAATACCGCTGCACGATCAAGCTCCTCGCGCAGCGCCTCGGCGCCGGGGTGGTCCTCGGGCAGGGTCGAGAGCATCGCTTCGAGGCGCTCCAGATCGCGCTCGGATACGCTGATGGCGGGTCGATTGGTGTTTTCCATGTGAAGCTCCTGCAGCAAAGCGCAAAACAAAATGAAAACCGCCCGGGCCGGGGCCGGGGCGGTGCAAACGGAACTGTAGCACTGAAGACGGGTTCAGGCCAGTCCCTGCCTGCGACCCGATGAGTAGATTACGCCTCGGGAAACAGTTTTTCCAGACTTTCGGCTGCGATCTCGCGCACATCCGCATCGTCGTCGTCCTGTCGCGCCTCCAGCCAGGAGCGCGCGGCCGGATTTCCGGTCAATCCGAGGTAATGGCAGGCATCAGCCCGCACCCGTGCATCGGCGTGCTGCGACAGTTCGCCCAGGCGTGGCAGCAAGGCATGCAGGGTGTCGGTGCCGGCAAAATTTTCCAGCAGCACGCCGGCACCGAGCCGCACGTTGAGGCTGGCCTCGACGTTGCCGACGATGGGCAGTACGGCCGCCAGCAGGGTGGGATCAGCCTCGATCATCGCCTGCGCGCGGGGCAGCTGGCCTTCCTTCAACAGCATGTGGAAATAATCCGCCATGCCCGCATCGCTGTCGGCCTTGTTCGCCCACTCGGCGAGTTCGGCCTTGCTGTGCATGCCGGTGAGCTCGATGCGGCCCAGCCGCAACCAAGGCACCGAGCGCACGCCGAGCGTTTGCCCGATGTCGGGATGCTGTTCCAGGTTGACCGCCTCCAGGCGGCCGATCACGCCCTGTTTCACCAGGTCGGCAAGCGATGACAGCATCGCCGGGCAGTGCGGGCAGGTGGTGGAAATGAGCAGCAGGGCGTCGGGTGCGGGCATGGCGGCGTGAGTCCGGCGGGGCGGAATCGGCAGATAATGGGAACATGGAATTTACCATCCTCCCCGTCACCCCGTATCAACAAAACTGCTCGCTGGTGTGGGACGCCGACGGCCGTGCGGCCTTGATCGATCCGGGTGGCGAGGCCGCGCGCCTGCTGGACGAAGTACGGTCACGCAAGCTGGTGCCGGAAAAGATCCTGCTCACCCACGGCCACCTCGACCACGTCGGCGCGGCGGTCGAACTGCGCGAAGCCCTCGGCATTCCCATCGTCGGCCCGCAGCGCGAGGAGCAGTTCTGGCTCGACCTGCTGCCGCAACAGGCCGAACTGTTCGGGTTCCCGCCGGTGGCGGCGTTCACGCCCGATCAATGGTTGAACGAGGGTGACCGGGTGGACGTGGGATCGATTCGCTTCGACGTGCTGCATTGCCCTGGCCACACGCCCGGCCATGTCGTGTTCTACCACCCGGACGTGCGGCTCGCCTTCGTCGGCGACGTGCTGTTCAAGGGCTCGATCGGCCGCACCGACTTTCCGCGCGGCAACCACGCGGCCCTGATCACCGCCATCCGCGACAAGCTGTTCCCGCTCGGCGACGACGTGCGCTTCGTGCCGGGACACGGCGCGATGTCCACGTTTGGCCGCGAGCGTCTTGAAAATCCCTTTGTCGGTCAGTCGCCGGATTGATCCCCATTGCGTGCTCATATCATTGAAAGGAGGCCGAGATGAACCCTTCCCGATTGTCGTGTGCCCTGTTCCCCGCGGCGCTGCTGCTGGCGGCTGCGGCGCAGGCGCAGGATCTTTCCGCGATTGTCGTGCCACCCCCCGGCGCACCCGCGATCACGCAGACCGCACAAGCCCTGGTCGATGCCGCCAATGCACGTGTGCCGCAGCTCGACACGGCTGGTCTGCTGGCACAGTTGAAAACGCAGCCGGAAACAGTCGTGCTCGACGTGCGTACCCCGGCCGAAGTCGACAACTCGGGCCACATCGCGGCGACACATTTTCTCAATATTGCGCGGGGCTTGCTGGAATTCAGGATCGAAGCGGCCGTGCCGGACAAGGCCACCCCTGTCGTTGTCTATTGCGGCGTCAGCCAGCGCAGCCCGCTCGCGGCCGATACCCTGATGAAGCTTGGCTATACGAATGTGAAAAACTACCGCGACGGTTTCGTCAACTGGAGGCGTGCCGGCCTGCCGATCGAGTAATCATGCAACCGGGCTGGCCTCAAGGCGATGCGATGGCGCCGGTCAGCAGCCTGCTGCCGCAATAAGTGAGATATCGGCGGGCTTCTCCGCAAAGCCCGGTTTTGCCGCCTGCGGTGGCCAGACGCCTGGGACAATCGTTCGCCAGATCTGCGGATCCGCGCTTGAGACGATACGGCGGCCGCAGCCGAACCGGTGCGCGAAGATGTCCGGCGCCGGCGATGCGTTACCCGGCGCCCCGGACGGCACCGGCCGTCCTCAATGGCTGGTGCCGGCGGAGCGGGTCGTCTTGTTGTAGACGTTGTATTTGCCCGATGGCTTGCTCATGGGAATGCGTTTGACTTCCTTCAACGTCGCCGCGTCGTAGACGATCAAGGCACCGTCCATTTCCCAGATGCTGACGAGCGCATAGCGGCCGTCGCGGGTGAATTCGACGTGGGCGGCGGTCTTGCCGGGGATGGGGGTGAGCTTGCGCACGATTTCCAGCGTGCGCTTGTCGATGATGATGAGCGTGTCCTTCGCCGGGCTCATGAAGTTGTCGGTCCAGGCGTAGGGGGTGTCCTCGTGGCTGCGCATGAAGAAGCCCGGCCCCAGCGTGTCAATCCGTTTGATGACCTGCCAGTTTTTCATGTCGATGATGCTGATCACGCCGGCCTTGAGGTTCGGCGTGGCCATCACCGGCCGTCCCTGGTATTCCCAGGTGATTCCGGAACCGAGGTGAGGCATGCCGGGCAAATCCAGATCGGCGACCTTGCGGCGCGCATCGAGATTGACCACCTGGCCCTTGCCGCCATCGCGCGAGGCGCCCATCAGATGGGTATAGGATTGATCGAAATAAAAATCGTCGAGGTAGTCCTCAAGCGGAATGCGCCGGATCGGGAAAGCGCTCGTGTCAGGGAGCGACTCCGCCATGCGAAAGTCGTGCACCAGTCCCGGGTAGATAGGTTCATGGTCTTCGCTGTAGGGAATCTCCCATACTTCCTTGACGTCCTTCAGTGCGGCGATGAAGCTCTTGCGCGGCGCAGCGTCGTAGACGGCGGAGACGCGCGAACTTTTGCCGTTGATGTCGCCGGCCTCGATCAGCTTGAGCGGCTTCAGGTCAAGCGCGTCGAGAACGACCAGCGTGTGAGGCAGGTAATTGCCGACGATCACGTAACGCCCGTCGCCCGACACCGCCAGATTGCGGGTGTTGATCCCGGCACGGATTTCATGGGTGGTCTTGAGATTCCAGATGTCGAACTTCGAGATCCAGCCGTCGCGCGAGGCGAAATAGACATAGCGCCCGTCGGGCGTGAACTTGGGACCCCCATGCAGGGCGAACCGGGTCTGGAAGCGGTGGATGGGGTCGAAGCTGTCACCGTCGAGAATGGTGGCGTGATGATCGCCAGTTTCCACGACCACGAACAGATTGAGGAGGTCGGCCTTGAAGACGGGCTTGTCCGGCAGGCTGCCGGCCTTGAAATGTTCGATGCGCGACGCATTGATTTCGTCGAGTCCCCAGACAGGCAGGCTGGCCGGCTGGCTGTAAATGTAATCGGTAAGCGCCTGCATCTCGGCGCGGGTGAGCTTGTCGTCGAAGCCTGTCATCTGCGTGGCGGCGCGACCGCTGGCGATGACCTGCAGGGCTTCGGGCCTGCGCAGCCGCGCCAGGTTCTCCGGCAGCAGCGCGGAGCCGGTGCCACCCAGGCGGTCGGCACCGTGGCAGCTGGCGCAATGCTGTGCGTAAAGGGCTGTAACAGGTTTGGCGGCGGATCCGCCGGCAGGCTCGACGGCAAACGCGGGCGAAGCCGCCAACAGAACGGCGGTAAATAGCCCAAAACGGCGCAGGCCTCTCATCAGCGCGCGACCCGTCGCAGCGGTACATAGGGCGTTACCGCCAGCCGCTCGTGTGGCGTGGTGACGCCGATCTCCTCATCGTCCAGGTAGCAGGCCGGATCTTCCTGCCAGGGGTCGCCGGTGAGCTGGTAGGCGCGCACCCGGGTGTTGCCGCCGCAGACGTCGAAATAGGCGCATTCGCCGCAGCGCCCCTTGACCGCGCGCGGGCTCGCCTTGAGACCGGCCATCAGCGGGTCGCTGGTATCGGGCCAGATTGCGGAGAATGGCCGTTCCTTCACGTTGCCCAGGGTGTGGTTCCACCAGAAGGTGTCGGGGTGCACATTGCCCAGGTTGTCGATATTGGCGACGTTCACGCCGCTGGAATTGCCGCCCCATTGCGCGAGCTTGGCCCGCATGTGCGCTTCCATCTCCGGAAAGTGCTGGCGAACCCACAACAGCAGATACACGCCGTCGGCATCATTGTTGCCGGTGACGAACTCATTGTGGCGGCCGTCCTGCTGATAGCGCCAGCAGGTGTCGAACAGCAGATCCATCGCCTGGCGGGTGACCTGATGCACGACGTCGTGCTTGCGGTTGGTGTTGCCGCGGCCGGCGTAGTTGAGATGCGACAGGTAGAACTTGTCGAGCCGCTCGTCTTCCATCAATTGCAGCAGCCCGGGCAGATCCTGCGCATTGTCCTGCGTCAGGGTGAAGCGGATGCCGACCTTGATGCCGCGGTCGCGGCACAGCCGGATGCCTTGCAGCGAGGACGCGTAGGCGCCATCCAGGCGGCGGAAACGGTCATGGGTCGCCGCGATGCCGTCGAGCGAGACGCCGACGTAATCGAAGCCGATGGCGGCGATACGATCGATGTTGGTCTCATCGATGAGCGTACCGTTCGACGACAGCCCGACATAAAACCCCATGTCCTTGGCGCGCTGTGCGATGTCGTATATATCCGGCCGCAGCAGCGGCTCGCCGCCTGAGAGGATGAGCACGGGCACGCGAAAGCGCTTGAGGTCGTCCATCACGGCGAATACTTCCTCGGTACCAAGTTCGCCCGGGAAATCCTTGTCGGCGGAAATCGAATAGCAGTGCTTGCAGGTGAGATTGCAGCGGCGCACCAGGTTCCAGATCACCACCGGGCCGGGCGGATTACGCTTGGGGCCAAGCGGCGTGGGGTGAGCGAGTTCCTGCATGTAGTGAGAGATGCGGAACATGGTTTCTCCTATGAACGGCTGTCTGGTGAACGGCTATCTGGTGAACGAAGACGCAGTCCGGTTTTTTTCAGAATTCGCGAACTATAGAGGATGTCATGCCCCCGGCTCGCCTGACCCAGCACCTCGGCGATGCGCCGGGTTTTTGCTTCCACTTCGTCGCGGGTTTTACCGTGCACCATGGCGAACAGGTTGTACGGCCAGTCCGGCAGATGGCGCGGACGCTGGTAGCAGTGAGTGACGAATGCCAGTTGCCCGACCTGCTCGCCCAGCGCGTCGATGTGTTCGTCGGCGACGTCCCAGACCGTCATGCCGTTGGCGCGATAGCCCAGGGCATAGTGGTTGGGGACCGCGCCGATGCGGCGGATGATACCGAGGTCGAGCATGCGTTGCATGCGCTGCATCACCTCGGCCGCGTCCACATCGAGCTGCTCGGCAATGGTGTGGTAGGGACGCGGCGTCAGCGGCAGTCCCGCCTGCGTCGCCTGGACGATGCGGCGGTCGGTGTCGTCGAGCGGACTGAAATCTCCGAATGCATTCATACGTACAGTTTCAGCTCCACGAAATATTCACGAATCTTGGGCATGTTGTAGACGCCATAGCCGCTCTCGCGCTCGATGCGCGCAATCGCCTCCTGCTGCCCGTCCGGCGTTTCGGTCGCCAGCACGAACCACATGTTGAGGCGATGGGTGCGTGCGTAGTTGTGCGCCACCTCGGGCTGCCGGTTGACGATCCCGGTCACCCACTCGAAGTCTTCCGCCGGGATCTCCATCGCCGCCAGGCTCAGCGCGCCGCCCATCTGCGCGGCATGGTACATGGGGCCGAAGCGCGACAGCAGGCCGCGCTGCAACAGGCCTTCGATGCGGGCGATCACGGTCGCCTCGTCGCTGCCGACGCGAGCCGCCACCTCGGCATACGGGTGCTCGCAAATCGGAAACCCGTCTTGCAGGGTGTTGATCAGGGCGCGGTCGAGCGCGTCCATCAGATCACTTCCGCGCGCGACCGGGCCGCAACGTAGCGCGCGCCGGTCTGCTTGAAGCGCTGCTTGCTGAACAGGATCTCGTGGGCGAAACGTGTCAGTCCGCACTGTTCGCGCAAATGATCGAGATGCGCCAGCACGGCATCCCGATCCTTGCCGTGGATCATGCAGAACAGGTTGTAGGGCCAGGCGGGCAGATGCCGGGGGCGCTGGTAGCAGAGGTTCACCAGGCCGGAGGCGCCGACGCAGCGTCCGAATTCTTCAACCTGCCCGTCCGGGATGTTCCACACGACCATGGCGTTGGCACGAAACCCGAGTTCGTGGTGGCGGACGACAATTCCCAGCCGCTTGATCACGCCATGGTCGAGCAGTCGCACCAGGCGACTCAGCACCTCGGCCTCAGATGCTCCGATGAAGCTGGCGATTTCTGCGTAGGGCTGCGCGATCAGGGGCAGGCCTTCCTGGATCGCTTCGACCAGTGCGTAGTCGCGGGAATCGAGTTCGAGCGGACGCGATGGCGCCGCTTTCTGTGTGCCTCTGCCGGTCAGCCCGACCGTGGGGCGCAGGTCAAAGCCGAGGTCGATATGGTAGTCCTGCACCATGGGCAGGCGCATGATCGGGAGCCCGATCTGCTGTTCGATAGCGTGCAGCACACGCTCAAGCCCGGCGGCGTCCGCGGCGGCCGCGACGAACCAGAGGTTGAAGCGGTGTTCGCGTTCGTAATTGTGATTGACCTCCGGGCGCGCGCTGACGCGCCGGGCCACCTCGGCAAGTCGCTCTTCCGGAACGGCGACCGCGGCCAGCGTGCTGACGCCGACGCGGTTGGGGCGGAATACCGCCCCAACGCGGCTGATGACACCTTCGCGGGTCAACCGGCGCAGGGTGTCGAGCAGGTCTTCCAGTTCCAGCCCCAGCTGTTGCGACATGCTGTCGAAGGGTCTGGAGGTCAGCGGAAAGCCGCGCTGGAAGTCGTTGAGCAGGCTGAGTTGGAGATCGCTCATAGTCCGGTCCTGTGGGCACGTGCGGTGAAGAAAATCCCGCTCGGGCTCGCTACCGGCAGGGAGCCGATGCGGGCGAACGAATCCGGGTCGTAGATCTCGACGCGGTTCTCATCGCGCAGCGAGAGCCAGACCTGCTCGCCGCGCGGAGAGAACTCCAGGTGCAGCACCCCCTTGCCGGGCTTGAGGGTCTGCACGATCTTGCGCGAAGGCAGGTCGAGAACCTGCACCGTGTCATTGTCGGGAAACGCGAAGTTGATCCATACCTGGCGTCCGTCGGGGCGCGCGATGGCGAACACTGCCTGGCCGGCGACCGGGATGCGGGCAATTTCCTGCCAGCTGTTCTGGTCGGCGATGATGACTTCGTGCTTGCCGACGGCGGGCAGCACGATCTGGCTGCCGGTTGCAGCCCAGCCTTCCAGGTGCGGCATCTTGTAGACCGGCAGTTTCTCGCCGTGGCGTCCGAAGTCCGTCAGCACACGCGTGACGCCGGCATCGAGGTTCCACAGATCCAGCAAAGCCACCCCGTCCTCACCGAAGAGGCCAGCCGCATAATGGCGACCATCGGCGGTGATCATGGCGTCGTAGGGCTCCTTGCCGATGCCGGTAAATTTGCGCAGCACCGGCTGTTTCGGATCATGCATGTCGGCGACCCAGATCTCCCCGGCATCGAAGAGGCTGAACACGAAACGTTGCCCGGGGGCATCGACCAGGCCGACGACCTTGGAGCGCTTGCCGCCAACACCGACGGCCGGAATATCTGCAATGAGCGCAAGGGTGGCGGCGTCGAATACCTTGACGCCGCCGGGTTCGTAGTTCGCCACGGCGACCAGCTTGCCGTCGGATGAGATGGCGCCACCGATGCTGTTGCCGCCCTGAATGACGCGGTGTTCGATGCGCCGGGCCAGCAGGTCCACTTTGGTCAGGCCGCCGTCGCGGCCGAATACATAGGCGTAGCGCGCGTCACGCGAGTAGCTGATGGACGCATGCGAGAGGTCGCCAAGACCGTCCACTTTCGCCAGGCTGGTGCGGTGGGAGGTCTCGACAATCTGCACGCTGCCGGTGGCGCGTTCGATGACGACGCCGAGGTCGCCGGTGCCGCGCAGGCCGGTATTGGCACAACCCGTGAGGATGCCGAGGGTGAGTAGCAGAAAGACGGAAATCCTAGTGCGCATCGGGAAACCCCTTTTGCAGCTTGTCGACGATCCATGACGCCTCGGATTCGGAGAGAAAGTGTTGCCATGGCGGCATGGGGGTACCGGGGCGTCCATAAAGAATGGTGCTAACCAGCGAAGACGCGGGTTTGTCTTTCAAGGTTTCCGGCGTAAGCGCGGGGCCAAGTCCGCCGTGAAGCTGCATGCCGTGGCAGGAGCCGCAGTCCTGGCGTACCAGGTGAACAAGCACACTCTGTCGTTCGTGGCTGGGTGGGTCCGAGCCGGCGACAGCACTGCCAAGCGCCATGGCCATCATCATCCCCGCTGTCGTCAAAGTCTGCATGTGTTCTTGTTGTCCATCATGAGAAGCGGCGGGACAGGCTGTCATGCCCCGCCGCGCTCCTGGCTAGTAGACGTCGTGCTGCGTGTTATACACGTTGAACTTGCCGGTCGGCGTGATCAGGCGCTTGTCCTTGATCACGGCCTTGAGCTTGCGCGTCTTGTCGTTCATGACCACGATGGCCGATTCCTGGTTCTGGCCGTTCCACACCGAAAACCAGACTTCGTCGCCCGCCTTGTTGTACTCCGGCTGCACGACCCGCTTCGGCCCCTCGCCCAGACCTGCCAGGTCGGCGATATTGATGATTTCCGGTGCCTTGTCGAGATTGCCGATGTCGTAGATGGCAACGGACTGGCTGATCGCCGCATCCGGGTTGAGCGTGGTGTCGACCCACAGGTTCTTCGACTTCGGATGGGTCTTGATGAACAGCGAACCGCCACCCAGGCCCTTGAGCGAACGCACCACTTTCCAGGCATTGGCCTTGTGGTTTTTCGGGTCGGTGCCGATCAGCGCAATGCTGTCGTCGCCCAGGTGGCCGGTGGCCCATACCGGACCAAATTTCGGATCGACGAAGTTTGCGCCGCGTCCGGGGTGCGGGATCTTGCCCACTTCCACCAGCGCCGTCAGTTTCTGCTTCTTGGAGTCGACCACGGCGATCTTGTTGGAGGCGTTGGCCGCCGACATGAAGTAGCGGTGCGTGGAATCCCAGCCGCCGTCGTGGAGGAAGCGTGCCGCTTCGATCTCGGTCACCTTCAGGTTGTTGATGTCCTCGTAGTTGGCCATCAGGACCTTGCCGGTCTCCTTGACGTTGACGATGAACTCGGGATGCTCATGCGAGGCGATGATCGCGGCGACGCGCGGCTCCGGATGGTATTCCTGGGTGTCCACGGTCATGCCGCGGGTGGCGACGATCTTTTTCGGCTCCAGCGTGTCACCGTCCATGATGACGAACTGCGGCGGCCAGTAGGTGCCGGCGACCGCGTACTTGTCCTCGTAGCCCTTGTACTTGGAGGTTTCGACCGAGCGCGCTTCCATGCCCACCTTGATCTCGGCCACCACCGCCGGCTCTTTCATCCACAGATCGATGAGGTCGATCTTGGCGTCGCGGCCGATGACAAAGAGATAGCGTCCGGACGCCGACATGCGCGAGATGTGCACGGCATAGCCGGTTTCGATGGTGGTGACGATCTTCTTGCTGTTGCCGTCGATCAGCGCGATCTTGCCGTCGTCGCGCAGGGTCACCGAGAAGAGGTTCTCCAGATCCAGCTTGTTCATCTTCTTCTTCGGACGCTGGTCGGGCGGTACCTTCAGCTTCCAGGTGGCCTTCATCTCGGCCATGCCGAATTCGGGCGGCGTCGGCGGCTCGTGCTGCAGGAAGCGCGCCATGAGGTCGACTTCGGCATCGGTCAGTACGCCCGAGGTGCCCCAGTTCGGCATCCCGCCAGGCGAGCCGAAGCCGATGAACACCTTCAGGTATTCGGTGCCGCGCGGCAGCGTAACGTCCGGGGTGAGCGGCTTGCCGGTCGCGCCCTTGCGCAGCACACCGTGACAGCCGGCACAGCGTTCGAAGTAGATCTGCTTGGCGCGGGTGAATTCAGCTTCGGTGATCGCCGGTGCCTTGGGCGTCAAAACGTTCTGCGTCTCTTCCGGGCTCATCGAAACGGGCGCGCCCTTGTATCGCAATTCGGGATCGGCGGTGCCGGGATGGCCGGAAGCGGGCGCATCAGCCGCAAAGGTAACTTGCATGGAGCCCATCAAGAAGATGCTGGCGGCCAGCATGGTAGGTTTAATGTTCATTTTGAACTCTCCCTCTGGTTAAAGTGAAAATGCCTGGATATGCCAAGGCCAGCTTAAAGATCCGCCCGCATTCGTGCCTTGATTTAGATCAATGAGCTGACTTGCATCCCGAGCAGGGGTTTTCTGCATCATCCTCTGCATCTTTATCAAGCCCGGAGTCGACCGTGATGGGGATGCCTCCCAGGCGCAACGCACCGATCGCCCCTTCCGACTCCCGGGCCAGTTCACGCGTCCGGAAGCCGCGTTCGCGGCGCCTGCGCTTCTCGACCAGGGGCGGACATTTAAGATCGTTATAGTAGGTAACCTGGCAATCGAGGCAGTGATGGCATTCGTTCAGCACGATTTCCCCCGTCGGGCGAATGGCCTGGACTTCGCATTCGACCGCACAGGCCTGGCAGGGCTTGCCGCATTCCTTGCGGCGGCGCAGCCATTCAAAGGAGTGGAAGCGGCCGGGGATGACGAGTGCGGCACCCAGCGGGCAGATGTACTTGCAGTAGAACTTGCGGTTCAGGATGGATAGCAGAAGCACGCCCAGGGCAAAGGCCACGAAGCCCCATTCGCGCTGAAAGCGCAGGGTGATGGCGGTCTTGAAGGGCTCGATCTCGGCGACGCGGTTCGCCAGTTCCATCGATTGCAGAGACAGGCCGAACAGTAGCAGCAGAATCACGAACTTGAGCGCCAGCATGCGTTCGTGCACAACATAGGGGATCTCGAAAGAGGGCAGTTTGAACTTGCGCGCGAGTTTGAACGTGAGTTCCTGCAGGGCGCCGAACGGGCATAGCCAGCCGCAGTAGACGCCCCGTCCCCAAAGCAGCAGGGTGACCGCGACGAAAGACCACAGGATGAACAGCATGGGGTCGATGAGAAACGTCTCCCAGCTGAATTGGTGGGTGACCGCCTGCACGAAGGTCAGCACGTTGACGATGGAGAGCTGGCCCAGCCCGTACCAGCCGATGAAGAACAGGGTGTAGACCAGAAAGCCGAGGCGCACCCGCTGCAGCAACGCGGGACGGCGCGCCAGATAGTCCTGAAACAGCAGGATGCAGGTGAGCAGAACCAGGCCCGGTATGAGCAAAGCAATTTCCACTTTACGCTGCTGCCACAGGGTGCGCCAAATGGGTTCTTCGGCCGTGGTGACGACGGTGAACGGGGCGGCAGGCGCGACCGACAGCACCGGTGACGCGCCGCTTCCGTCACCGGCGCGGGTGGCAGGCACCTGCTCCACGACCACCGGCTTGACGGGGGCCGGCTTGCCCTCATGGGCGGCTGTGCCCGCGGCGGGTACTGCGGGTGTCGCCGCCGGGACTTTGGGAGAAGGCGGCGACACCGTGATCTCCGGCGAACCGATCCCGCGGGATTCCGCGACCATCCTGACAGCTTGTGTGATGGTGGCGTTGATGACCATGATGGAGATCGTGGCGCCGGCGATGGCGTCGACCGTGGCATACGCTTCGCGCTGTGCGCCGACGACAATGCGGCCGTTTGCCGGTTTGCCCTGGTACTGGTCGACGAACTGCGCCAGTCGCGCTTCCGTGATGCCCGCCGCGAGAATTGGTTCCGAATGCTGAACGATGCGTGCGCCGGCGATGCGCCCCTGCAGGTCGATCCCGACCAGAATGTTGATTGGGCTGCCCGAGTAGGCGGGAATCCGCACCATGTCGCCGGTCAGAAAGGCGTAGCCGATCAGTTCGTTGTTGGCATAGACGGGGCTTGCGGGGGGGGTGCCTTCGGGCTCGCCAAAGCGGTCGGCGGCCGGAAACAGGTCGCGCACCTGGGGATAGGTCGTGGCGATATCCGCCCGGCTGGCCGGCATCGCGCCAAGCCATAACACCAGGAAAAGAAGCATTGTCCAGACGGGGCTCGAATAACGCCGTTTGATCAATGTGTTTACCCCGCTTGATGAGGTTGCAAAATCGGGCTGCGGCACCTGTTTCGAGAGCAGTGTCGACACAGGAGAACTATAACCCAGCGTCATGAATTTGGCCCGTGCGTCGGGGCGGGGGCAAGCAGATATGCCTGATCAAAGCCGCGCCCATGTTCCGCCTGTGCCGGACCTTGCCTTGATTTGGATCAATCGACTTGCCCTTATACTGTCCCGCATGAATCTGGAACCGGCGGACATCCAAGACCTCGAAGAAGGCCACCTGTTGGCAGCGTTGTCGCAAGCTGAATTCGAGGCGGTGCTGGCGCACGCCCGGATTCGCACCTTGGCCCCGGGTGGACGCCTGTTCGATCAGGGCGATCCGGGCACCCATTTCTTCTTTGTCCTGTCGGGAATCATCAAGCTGTGCCGCGTGGCGCCGAGCGGCGAAGAAAAGGTGATGGACCTCGTGCGGCCTGGAAATTTCTTTGCCGAAGCGGCGATGTTCATGGGCGGCCGGTACCCGATCAACGCCCGCGCACTCGATGCGACCCGGCTGGTCGCGCTCGACGGCAAGCATTTCGTCGGGTTGGTACGGGGCAACTCGGATCTGTGCCTGCGGCTCCTGTCCAAAATGAGCCAGCGCATGCACGGGATGATCAACGAGATTGACTACCTCACCCTGCACAGCGGCGCCCAGCGGGTAATCGGCTACCTGCTGGACCAGTTGCCGGAGGAAACGGCACCTCCCAGCGTACGGCTCGTGGTGCCCAAGCACGTCATCGCCGCGCGCCTGGGGATTCAACCGGAAACCCTGTCCCGGGTCCTGGCCAAGCTGCGCGGCCAGCAGTTGATCGACGTGCATGATGACATGATTGTTCTCAACGATGTGGAGGCATTGCGGCGTTTGAGCTGAGTGCCGGATGAGCCATGCCGGAATGCGCGATCGTCAGTCCCGGCCTGCCTCGACCGTTGTGAGCGAAACCGGCAATGGGAAGCGCCGCCGCTCACTTGCCGTTGCCGGGAGTGTCGCCGATCAGGCGTTCAAGTGCGCGCATAAGGGCCGACGAGTCGAGTTCGTTGTCGCCGGCGCCCATCAGCGCGTTCATCTGCTGGGCGACCAACGCGGCGCCGGGTAACGGCGTGGCGGTTTCCTGTGCGTTGTCCATGACGATGGCCATGTCCTTGTGGTGCAGCTTGACCTTGAAGCCGGGCTTGTAATTGGCGTCAAGCATGCGCTGGCCGTGAACGTCGAGAATGCGGCTGTTGGCGAAGCCACCCATCAGCGCTTCACGCATCCTGATCGGGTCGACGCCGTTGCGGCGTGCCAGCAACAAGGCTTCTGCCACACCTTCCAGGGTGAGACCGGTGACGATCTGGTTGCAGCATTTGACAACCTGACCGGCGCCGTGGTCGCCGACGTGGACGATGCTTTTGCCAAGCACTTCGAACAGCGGGCGCACTTTCTCGAAGATGGACGCTTCGCCGCCGACCATGATCGACAGCGTGCCGTCCCTGGCACCGGCCTCGCCGCCCGACACCGGGGCATCGAGCATGTGGATACCCCGTTCCGCCAGCGCGGCGGCCATGCGGCGGGTGGCGGCGGGCGACACGGTGCTCATGTCAACGATGGTGTGACCGGGCGTGGCGCCGTGCACCAGGCCGCGGTCGCCAAGGATGATCTGTTCGACATCGGTGGTGTCGGAGACGACGGTGAAACTGATGTCGGCTTCGGCGGCGACCTCGGCGGGCGTGCCCTTGCCCAGCGCGCCGGCGACCAGCATCGGTTCGATGCGGTCGAAGCGGCGGCCATAGACGAATAATTGATGTCCGGCCCGCAGCAGATTTTCTGCCATCGGGCGCCCCATGATGCCGCTGCCGATGAATCCGATTTTCATGATGCGACCCCTTTGACCACGACCAGCCAGAATGGCAGCGTAACTAATCCCGCCAGCGTTGACCAGCCCATGATAAGGCCTGCCAGGCGGGTGTCGAGTCCGAACCGGTCGGTCAGTGCGATGACCATCACCATGGTTGGCATGGCGGCTTCCAGGACGGCGGCCTGACCGGGCTCGGAGAGCGGGCCGGGCCAGGCCAGCGCGATGCCGAGCGCGAGCAGGGGCATCAGCGCCAGCTTGATGAGCAAGGCCACGGCGACGGCCTTTTGCGGCCGTAGATCGTGCCAGGGAATGGTCAGGCCGAGGACGAACAGCATCAGCGGAATGGTCGGGCTGCCGGCCCAGCGCGCGGCTTCGATCAGCGGCGAGAGCGGCAGGCCGGAGAGGTTCACCGCCAGGCCGGCAGCGAACCCCCATACCGGCGGCAGCCGCAGCCACATCCGCAGGAACGAGGCGTGTTCGGTGTGCTTGCCGCAGTGGAAGGCGATCCACACACCGAGCGACCATACCAGCGGCGTGGTCGCGAGCATGTCGGCGAAGAAGGGGTAGCGCGCGCCGCGTTCGCCGAACACGGTGGTGAGAAAGGGATAGCCGAAGAACAGCACGTTGCCGAAGCCGGCGGCCAGCATGATGGCGCCGCGTTGCGGTCGCGACAGGCCATGGCCGAGCGGGGTGGCGAACAGCGCCAGCGCCGCGAGCCCCAGGCCGGCCAGCGTGGCGACGCCGAGAATCAGGGGCAGCTGCAAAAGGTCCAGATCGACCGTGGCGGCCGCGCCAGCTGAAAAGAACAGCACCGGCGCAAAGAAATTCAGCACCAGCCGGTTGATCTCGCCGCGCAGGCCGACGACGGAAACACCACTTTGCCAGCGTGGCCAGATGCCGCCAGCCGCGATCAGCAGGGACAGCGGCAGCAGCGTCTTCAATAGCAGTTGCTGGGCGAGATCGGCGGACATGAAACGCGGTGTCGGACGGACGGGCGGCCATCATAACGCGTGGCATCCGCGTTCCGGCCCCGCTGCGCGCCCGTCAAATGAAAAGGGCTTTCGCGGGACTGTGCCCGCGAAAGCCCGATGTGTCGAAGCCGGGAACGTCAGGTACGGGACGCGGCGGTGTAGCGGGTTTCGGTAGCTTGTGCGGGATAGGTTTCTTCCAGCCACGTCTTGATGCGCGCGGCGTCGTTAGCGCGGCTGTTGTTGCCCATGGCGTCGAGCAGTACGATGATGACGTCGCGGTCCGCCACTTCGGCCTGCATCACCAGACAATGCCCGGCTTCATTGATGAAGCCGGTTTTCGACAGGCCGATATGCCAGTCGTCCATGCGCGTCAGGCGGTTGGTGTTGTTGAAGGCGATGGGGCGGTAGGATACCTTCGCCTGATGATGCTTCTTCTTCAGCACCACGCGCCGGGTCCCCAGTGTGTACTGGCCGGTCGTGGTGATCTCGCCGATTTCTGGATAGTTCTGATAGGCGTAATCTGCCAGTTTGGCGAGGTCGAGCGCGGTCGAACGATTGCTGCTCGACAGGCCGGTGGGTTCGACGTACACGGTGTCGCGCATGCCCAGCACGCGCGCCGTGCGGTTCATGGTGGCGACGAAGCGCTCGAGGCCGCCCGGATAGGACCGGGCCAGCGCGTGCGCCGCGCGGTTGTCGGAGGCGATCAGGGCAAGATGCAGCAGCTGTCCACGCGTGTAGTGGGCGCCGATCGCCAGGCGCGAGCCGGTGCCCTTGATGGTGTCACGGTCGTCGGACGTAATGGTGATGCGCTCGTCCAGGGGCTGGTCGGCATTGATCACCAGCATCGCGGTCATCAGCTTGGTGATCGAGGCGATCGGCGCCTGCATATCCGCGTTCTTGGCCAGCAGGGGTTGTCCGCTGGCCTGGTCGTACACCAGCACGGATTGCGCATTCAACTTGGGCATGGATGCCGGGTCGGGCAGCGATTGCGGCGCAGCGAGCGGCTTGCTCATGTCAACGGCGGGGATACGGCCATCGAGCGCGGCGGCGCCGGTATGGACGCACAACAAAATCAGTCCGGTCAGAACAGCTTTCATGGTCATTCTGCTTCCAAGGTGGGTGACGAAAATATATCAGGTATGGCGAATACGGACACGCGGGCCAAAACTTGAAAACAACACTGTGAGAGCCGCTGCCCAAATATTTTAAGTCCTAGATTGACGGTGTAGCAAAATTCATTATATATAGCAATGACATGGGAGAACTTTCGAATAATTTACTCAAGAAATCCGAGCTAACAGCATGTCAATGTGCCCCCGGCGTTGTGGCCGAGGCACTGGAGCTTCTGGGGCGAGGCGACGCTGCGCAGGCGGAATTTGCTGCCTGTGTGCGCTGCGATCCCGTACTGGCACTGCGGCTGCAATTGCTGCCCGTCGATTTCGGGACACAGCCTGACTTGCTGCGCGCGCTGCTGCTGGCCGTGCCGGTTGCGGCGGGGACGGCGCAGGCGAGCTACGCCAGCCGCTGGAGACAGTCGATCGGGGTGGCGCAGCTGGCGCAGACTCTCGCCGTGCGATCGGGCACTGTCTATGCCGAAGTCGCTTGGACGGCCGGCCTTGCCCACAATCTGGCGGCATACCTTGACGCGGACATCACGCCACCCGCCCACGCGGCCGACTGGCTGGCGACGCTCGATACCGATGGCTGGCTGGCCGACGCGGTTCGCTACCACGCCGAGCCCTTGGCGCGCGGGCGCGCAGCGCATCCACTGGTGCGCATCGTCCAGCTGGCCTATCAGCTGGTGACGCGGGTCGACGCAGTGGACAGCGTGGACGTGCGGGCCGCGCTCGCCGTCCTGCAGCTGGGAGCGGGTGAGGCTGCCCAGTTGCTGGCCGAAAGCCAGATCCAGGTACGCCAGCTGGCACAGCGCTTCGGGCTGGTCGATGCCATGGCGCAGTCGGCCGATGGGGGGTTCGACCGCCTTGCGCGCCTGTATGCCGCCCAGGCGGCCCAGTCGGCGCTGCATGGACATTTCCGTCAGTCGGATGGATCGCCCAGCCAGGTACTCGGGTTGTTGCAGGACAGTCTGCGCGCCTTGTTCGGGATCGAGCGGGCCTGTCTGTTCGCGCCTGCGGTCGACGGCTCCCTGCGTCTGACCGCGCTGATTCCGGCGACGGCCGGCCTGGGGGCGCTGGCGATCCCCCCGGATGACGGTCATTCGGCGCTGCCTCGCGCGCTGGCGCGCAACGCCCCCCAACAGTTCGAGCGCGGCGGTGTGGATGCCGCGCTGGTCGACGAGCAGATCGCCCGCCTGCTGGGTGTGACGCGCTTTCTGTGCCAGCCGCTGCTGCTGCATGACGGCCGCACGGCTGTGCTGGTGGCCGGCGATGCGCTGCCCGGCCTGAACCTGTCACCGCTGTGGCGCTTTGCCATGGCCGAATGTGGCGAAGCGTTGCAGCCGGTTATCACGCCGGTTGTCGAATCGCCGCAAACGGCGGCGCCCGTGGCGACCGCTGCACAAGGCGACGACATTCCGCGCGACCGGGTACGGCGCGCCATCCATGAAGTGGCAAACCCGCTCACCATCATGCGCAACTACGTCAATCTGCTATCCGACCGTCTGGGCGCGGATTCGACGGTGCAGCGCGACCTCGGCATCGTCAGCGACGAAATCGAACGCGTGGCGCGCATCGTGCGCGGCATTACGATGGCCGAGGAAATCGCGGTGCCGGAAGCATCACTCGAACTGGTGTCGGTCAACGGTGTGATCTCCGAGCTGGTGCGCATGGCGCTCGGCACGCTGTTCACGCCGAACAAGGTCAGTGTGCAGATCGACCTCAACCCTGATGTGCCGCCGATGCCGCTGCAGAAAGACCTGTTGAAGCAGGTGCTGTTCAATCTCGCCAAGAATGCGGTCGAAGCCATGCAGGCCGGCGGACACCTCAAGTTCATCACGCGCCTGGTCGCGCCGGATGGCCAGCGTCAGATCGAAATCGAAGTGGCCGATACCGGGCCCGGTCTGCCGGCCGCCGTCGCGTCGCATCTGTTCGAACCGGTGATCAGCGAAAAGGGCGGCGACCATGCCGGCCTCGGGCTGACCATCAGCCGCAGCCTGGTCGAGCGCCTGAACGGCCAGCTCAGCTGCACCAGCACCCCGCAGGGAACCCGTTTTCTGATTCGCCTGCCGACCCTGCAAAACGGGCAGGCTCCGCTCACAACAACGCGCTACGGGTCCATGTAACCCGTGCTCCAGGAGAATATTCATGTCAGACGACCCCATCGGATCCACCCCACAACATAATACGGTCAGCCCCTTCCCGGTGCGCCCCCGATTATTGGTGGTGGACGACGAACCGTTGATTCTGGAAGGGCTGGCGCGCTTGCTGGCCACCCGCGATTACGACGTGGTGACCGCGAACGGCGGCTGCGATGCCCTGATCGCCATCGGCAAGCAGCAGTTCGATGCCATTCTGCTCGATCTCGGCATGCCCGATCTCAACGGGGCCGAGGTGCTGCGCTTCGTCGCCGACCGCAGCGCCGACACGCCGGTCATCGTGGTGTCCGGCGACAGCACCATCGACGCGGCGATCCGCGCGCTGCGCGGCGGCGCTGCCGATTTCGTGCGCAAGCCCTACGAACCCGAGGAACTGCTGCGCCGCATCGACAACACGCTGACGCAGCGACGGCTGGAAAAGGAAAACAACCACATCCTGCAGCGCCTGCAGCAGTCCGAAAAATGGCACCGCTTCCTGGTCAACAGTTCACCCGATTTCATTTATACGCTGGATGGCGACGGCCGTTTCACCTTCGTCAACGACCGCGTCGAAAGCCTGCTCGGCTATCGCAGCGAGGAACTGCTGGGCCAGCATTACAGCCTGATCATCCACGAGGACGATGTCGCACGCGCCGAACACGTGTTCAACGAACGCCGCGCCGGCGACCGCAACGCGCGCAATATTGAAATCCATCTCAAGTGCAATCCCGGGGTGCGCCGCCCGCGCCTGATGAACGGTCGCTGCAAGGCGGTCGAACTCACCGCGACCGGCATGTACGATGAGGAGGCGAGCCCGTTCGAGAAACGTTTCATCGGCAGCTACGGCGTCGCCAAGGACGTCACCGAGCGCAAGCAGGCCGAGGAAACCGTGCACTACCAGGCCTACCACGACCTGCTCACCGGACTGCCCAACCGCGCGCTGTTCCGCGACCATCTCGGCCTCATGCTGGCGCAGGCCAAACGCAACCAGAAACCGCTGGCGGTGCTGAGCCTTGACCTCGATCATTTCAAGGTCATCAACGACTCGCTGGGCCACACCATCGGCGACGAACTGCTGCTGGTCGTCGGCGCGCGCCTGCGCCAGTGCCTGCGCGAAGGCGATACCCTGGCACGTCTGGGCGGCGACGAGTTCGCCGTGCTGCTGCCGACGCTGCTGTCGCGCAGCGACGTCGAGCACATCTGCCGCAAGATCATCCAGGTGCTGTCGCGGCCGGTCTACGTCAAGGGCCATGAAATCTACATTTCGGTCAGCATCGGCGCCTGCGTCGCGCCGGAAGACGGCGACATGATCGACAGCCTCATCCGCCAGGCCGAGATTGCCATGTACCAGGCCAAGTCCCAAGGCCGCAGCCGTTTGCAGTTCTGGGAATCCGGCATGCAGGCGCCCTATTCCGAGCGCATGCAGATCGAGGCCGATCTGCGCCGTGCGCTGGCGCGCAACGAATTCGTGCTGTTCTACCAGCCGCAGGTCGACACCGCCACCGGCGAAGTGCGCGGATTCGAAGCCCTGCTGCGCTGGTGGCACCCGCAACGCGGCCTGCTGACCCCCGCCGATTTCATTCCGGTCGCCGAGGAATCCGGCGTCATCGTGCCGATCGGCGACTGGGTATTGCGCCAGGCGAGTTCGCAGATGGCCGACTGGCGCCGCGCCGGGTTGCCGCAGGTGCGCCTGTCGGTGAATATTTCCGCGCGTCAGCTCGAGAATCCGGATTTCGTCGACAGCGTCATGCGCGCGATCCAGGTGTATTCGCTGGATGGACAACAGATGGAACTGGAAATCACCGAAAGCCTGCTTATGCGCGATTTCGAGGCCAACGCGATCAAGCTCGGACGGCTCTCCGCCGCGGGCATCCGGCTCGCCATTGACGACTTCGGCACCGGCTACAGCTCGTTCAAGTATCTGTCGCGCTTCCCCATCCACACGCTGAAGATCGACCAGTCCTTCGTGCAGGATCTCGATCGCGAAGAGAACCTGTCCATCGTCAACGCCATGATCGCCATGGGACGCGGCATGAACCTCAACGTTGTCGCCGAGGGCGTCGAAACCGAGTCCCAGCGGGCGCGCCTGCAGCAGATGCAATGCCACGAGGTGCAGGGATATTTCTACAGTGTCGCTCTGTCCAGCCACGAAGCGACGACCCTGCTGGGCCGCGATGCACGGGGCTTCGCGCAGGCGGGGCATCAGGTGGCAGGTTAAGCGGCAAAACCGGCAGCCGGCGCAGGCGTCGTAGCGCGCCCCGGGTATCAGGTCCGCACCCCGACCAGGCCGGCCAGCGCCGGTCTGACTCGCTTGTCGGGCATGACAGGATAGATCGGGCCGGCGTTCGGGAACTTCGTGGCCGTGTCGGACCGGTCAGGCGACATCGAATTGAAGCGCATGCTGAGGCAACTCGGCCAAGCTTGCCATGCCGGCGGGACGTGGACGGGAAAGCCGCTGGGTGAAACACGGACCCGCCTGGACAAAAATCCGGAGAGAAATATACAGTCGACGCCTGGACTGGCCGGTCTGTACCCCTAGCATTGCTTTCAAATACCGCTTATTG
>CAYVOR010000004.1:0-85760 GCA_964452995.1 uncultured Thiobacillus sp. | reverse complement strand
CGCACCCGGTGGCGGTGCTGGCGCCTAAAATCGGCGTGGCAGGCAGTTGGCAGGTCGAATGCGGCGATAGCGGCGTCTGCGCGCTGCATCTGGATGACGGCGGTCGGCTACAGGGATTCGCGCTCACTGGCAGCGAGACCGGGCGTCGCACCGCGCTGGCGAAAGAACTGATGGCCTGAGCCCGGCGATAAACTCAGGACCGGCCTGTCGTATCACCCGGTGAACGAACGGGTTCAGTTCTTCAATAGCCAGCGCCGGCTACATGCGAGAAAATGCCACATGGGCATCTTCTGCATTGTTGATCTGCGATACCCGCGCCATCTGGCCGAGTGTCGGGTATCCCCTTCCTGTTCACGGCTGCATGACCTGTCGCTGGCGAACGCGGTGTGCATGCACGATGCCGACGGCATCGTCCGCGATCAGGGCGCGCCATAAGAATGATGGCCACCCCGACACCGGCCGCTTTCCGCAGCAACATCCTGATCCTGGCGCTGGGCCAGGCGCTGATGCTGTCCGTCATTGTTCTGTCGGTGACGCTGGCCGCGATTCTCGGTGCCATGCTTGCTTCCGACAAAGGACTCGCCACGCTGCCCGTTGCCGCCATGGTGATCGGTACCGCCATCGCCTCGCTGCCGGCAGCCCGCCTGATGCGCCAGCGTGGGCGCCGGTCCGGCTTCATGCTGGGTGCGCTGCTGGGAGTCAGCGGTAGCCTGCTGTCTGCGTGGGCGCTACACCAGAGCAGCTTTGTCGTTTTCACGCTCGGCCATTTCCTGCTCGGTGCTTACCAGGGATTCGCCAATTACTACCGCTTCGCCGCGGTCGAGGCCGCAGGGTCGGCGCAGGCCGGCAAGGCCATTTCGCTGGTGATCGCTGGCGGCATCGTGGCGGCGTTTCTCGGACCGCAACTCGGAGTATGGGGACGCGACTGGATCGGCGGGCAGATTTTTGTCGGTTCCTACCTCGCGCAGGGTGTCCTGAGCCTGGTCGCCCTGCTCCTGCTTGCGCGTCTCAGGCTTCCCAAAGCGGTTGTCACCATGCAGTCGGGTAGCGCGCGTCCGCTGCGCGACATATTGAGCCAGCCTGCGCTGCAGGTGGCGATCTTCGGCGCGGCCATCGGCTATGCCGTCATGATCATGGTGATGACGGCGACCCCGCTGGCGATACTCGGCTGCGGACTGCCGGGGTCGAGCGTGGCGCCGGTGATCCAGTGGCACGTGGTGGGAATGTTTGCGCCGTCCTTCTTCACCGGCCCGTTGATCCGGCGCTACGGTGCGCCGCGCATCATGCAGATCGGGTTTGTCCTGCTGCTTGTCGAGGTCGGACTGGCGCTGTCCGGGGTCGAGTTTCTGCATTTTCTGTCGGCGCTGATATTCCTTGGTGTCGGCTGGAATTTTTCCTTCATCGGCGGCACCACCCTGCTGGCCCAGGCCTATCGACCCGCCGAACAGGCGAAGGTACAGGCGACAAACGAGTTCATCGTCTTCGGTCTCGTCGCGGTGGCCACACTTTCTGCAGGCTGGCTCTACGACCGCTTCGGCTGGGTCACCCTGAATCTCGCGGCGGTGCCGCTACTGGTCGCGGCCCTGATCGCGGCCATCGGCATCGAGCGACGATTCCGCCGGCTGGCGGCAGCCTGAAAATCGCTTACGACATGAATCCTCGCGAAACAACCGATGAATGGTCAGGCGGGAAGGTGACGGGTCAGACGAGGCTTGAATCCACCCTGACGTGCCCCCTTTGCGGTCACGTCAAAATCGAGACCATGACCACCGACGCCTGCCAGTGGTTCTATGAATGCGAGGCGTGCCATGCGGTATTGAAACCGAAGCCGGGAGACTGCTGCGTATTCTGCTCCTATGGCACGGTGCCCTGTCCCCCCGTCCAGTTGGCAGGCGGAGGGTGTCAGCGCTGAACCAGCTAGAGCGTGTTAACGCTAATTTCGTCGCGAGCGCGAAATTAGCGTCAACACGCCCTAGTCAGTCGTTAACAGCGCGGGCAAGGTTCGACGGGGAGTTTGCGCGCGATCCAGCCTGGCCCGGCGCTGCTCCCGCGCATGCCTTCGCTGACCCTGAAGACATGGCTGAATCCCGACGCGAGCAATACTTTCTGGGCATTGGCGGCACGGCTGCCGGCGAGGCCGATCAGACCGATCGTTTTCTTTCTGTTGCCGCCCAGTGCCGCATCGACCTGCTGGATGAATCCCGTTTCGCCCTGGGCGCCTGCCATGCTGATGCGCAGTGCGCCCCTGGCCACGCCGGTTTCCCGCCACTCGTCGGGGGTGCGCACATCGATCAGCGTGAGCGTGCCGGCCTGCATCAGGGCGTAGGCAGCGGGCGCGGACAGCGTCGGCCCACTGTCTCGCGAGCATGCGCCGAGCGACAGCAGCGCGAATGCGGCAAGCACGACAAGCGACAGGCGGGATACCAGCATGATTGCTCCACAATGGGACAGGACGGCGCTAGTGTAGCCGGGGCAAACAGCGTCCGATAGCCGCCGCATAGCCAGCATCGGCGACATGCGCGAGAATGCCGCATGGACATCTTCCGCATCTTCCACCTGCAATGCGCGCGTCGCCTGCCCGCCTTGCCCGAATCGCATCCCTGCTCGCGGCTGCACGGCCATTCGTTCAAGGTCGAACTGACCGTCAGCGGCGACGTCGATCCCGTGCTGGGCTGGGTACTCGACTTCGCCGACGTCGAGGCGGCCTGGCGCCCCATCCATGCCGCGCTCGATCACCGTTTTCTCAACGACATCGACGGCCTGGATAACCCGACCAGCGAAAATCTGGCCCTGTGGTTGTGGCGGCAGCTCAAGCCGGCGCTGCCCGGATTGAGCGCCGTCGCGGTCATGGAGGCCCACGACGCGGGCTGCGTCTATCGCGGCTGACGGCCGTGCCGCCTGTGCGGCGGCTACCAGACAAAAAACACGGTGTACCAGATCCAGCCAATAAGCATGGGCGCCAGGGAGAATATGGCCATGGCCAATATGCGCCGGATCAGGCTCGCACCGGCAAGCAATCGCCAGGCGAGCGCCATCGAGAATAATGCGCCTGCTAAAAACAGGGCGACGCGTGGCGTGGCGAGCCAGTCGAGTTGCACCCGTTCGGCCTTGAGCTGGCTGATGGTGAGCAGGCTCAGGCCGAGAATGATGCTGGCCGCGCCAAGCGGCGTGAGCGCCAGCGCCAGGCGGTTGAAACCGAGTACGTCCGGACCCAGCGCGGACAAGCGGGCCGCCAGCGCGGCAGCCAGGACGAGCAGGGCGCCGAGCACGAATCCGCCACCGATGAGATAGGTGAGGATCAGTCCGCCATCGAGCCAGGTGAATACGTCATTGGCCCCCGGTACGTGCGTCAGCAGCCACCAGGGCGCATTGTCCTGCAACAGCACTTCGTATCCGTGATCGATCAGCCAATTGGCCAGAGCCAGTTTGACCGCCACGTACCAGGGGCTCGATGCCCACTGAAACGCCATCGTGACGACGCCCAGCACGCCGAAAAGCAGCGTCATCACCTCTCCGGTTTTGGGTGTGATCGACCGATCCAGCAGTTCCGCCCATGGCGCACGCCATGAAAACCGGACGGCGTCGCGGTGTCCGCTGCAGCGTCCGCACCCATGGCATTCGGACGCGCTCTTCATGCCGCGGATGTTGATCAGGGGCGCGCAATCGACGGCCTTGATGTTCGGCGAGGCGTCCCAGCGCGCGCGATCGACCTTGTAATGCATCGGCGCGATTTTCGCGAGCAGTCCGAACACGCCGTTGGCGGGGCACAGGTGCCGGCACCAGACGCGCTTGCCCTTGCCGTAGACGAAGCCCACCGCGATGGCGGCAACGGTGGAGCCTCCCAGTATCAGCAAGGCCGCCTGCGGGTATTCGTAGACACTGATGAGTTGACCGTAAATGGTCGTGCCCATGAACGCCACGAATGGCCAGCCTCCCCATCGCATCCAGCGTGGAATGGACCGCCCCATGCCATGCCGGCTCGCCCACTCGGTCAGTGCGCCTTCCGGGCAGAATACGCCGCACCAGGTGCGCCCCAGCGTAACGGTGGCGATCATCACGCCCGGCCACCAGATCCCCCAGAACAGGAACTGGGCAAAACGCGTCAGGTTGTTCCACAGATGCGTGTCTTCCGCCGGCAAGGGCAGAAAGGCGGGCGCCGCGACCAGAAACAGATAACCGAGCACGACGACCCATTGCAGACCCTGTACCCAGGCCCGATGGTGCAGCAGCCAGTCGCCAACACGTGGCAGAAGCCCCTCTCTCGCGGGTACGTGGCCTGCGCGAGAAATGTCTGCGATCCGGATTGTCTTGCCGAGACTGTTCATCGTTTATTTCGCCGTGATGCGTCCTTGTGCGGTGGCTGGATGGAATTCGCCGAAGAACTTGTAGGTGCCGGGCCTGAGCGGCTGGAAGATCAGAAAGCTGCGCGCACCCGGCGCCAGCACTTTTTCCTTTCTCGGTTCCGTGCTCTCGAATTCTTCCGCGCCGGGTCCTTCGTTCTTGATCAGCAGCCGGAACTTCGTATTGGCAGGTACGTCCAGATTGTCCGGAATGAAATGGCCGTCGCGGATCAGCAGATTGAACGTCGGCAGATCGGCGGCGTGGGCGAGGAAGGGGCTGCACGCAAGCGTCAGGAACAGAGCGAGATGCCGCAGGGAAAAGGTCATGTCATGCCTCCATCAATAGCTGAATTGCGCGCGCAAGCCGTAGATGGCGACATCGTCCGCATCGGGATTGGCGCCCATTCTCCAGACGTACTGGAAGTCGGGCGACAGTTCGAACTGACTGCTGATGCGATAGCGATAATAGATTTCCGCCACTTTCTCGGCGCCGTCCGGCGTGAATGCGAACACGCCGGAACCGTCGCCCTTGGTGTCGCCGCTGCCGCCGAAGGCGCGATAGGCGTCGCTGGCGCGCAGCCAGCCCGCCGCGATGCCCAGGGTGTCGCCCCCGCGCGACCAGCGGGAGCCGTTGAACTCGGCGCCCAGGGTGAATGTCCGGTCGAATCGCACCTGTCCCTGCGCAAGGTGTCCGTAGCGGCCGAACAGAACGATGCCGTCATCGACATGCTGGTCGACGGAGACGCCCCATCCGGTGTGGTGGCCGATGCTGCCGTCAAGCTGTTCGCCCTGGCCGGTGCGCCACAGATAGGCCCGGTAATTGCCCGTCAGGCCATCGAACCTGAACTGTGTTTCGGCTTGCGCCACGATCAGGGGCGAAGAGAAAAAGTGCTGGTAGCTGGCGCCGTGTCCTGCGCCGAAAACCCCGAGCGACAAGCGCCACGGCTCCGAGTTGTTCACATGGTTGTAATACGACGCCACGGCACCGGGCTGAAAGCCATTGGCGTCGACGCCGACCTCGCCACCGGCATCCAGCAGCGGGTTATGCACGAAGGCGGAATTGAGGAACTGGCGCGATTCGTCTCCGGCCACGGCGTTCTGGTCGAAGAAGCCGAAAATGTCCATCTTGCCGACGGTCAGTTCCAGCATTTCTTTCGAATACGGTTTGAAACCGTCGAAGGGCAGGGGAATGCTGGCCTGATAATAGGCCTCTCCCAGAATGGCCACGGAATCGTCCGGCGGCGATCCGCTGGCCCGGAATGCCACGGCGTTTGGCGCACTGGCAAAGGCGCCCAGATTGGAGACCGGCGTGTTGAGCCCCAGCCCCTGACCCAGGCGAAAATGCGCGAACAGTTTGTGGTCGACATTGCCAATGGGTTCAAGGGGCAGATCCACCGCCACGTCGGCCCGATAGTTGAGCTGGCCGTTGCCATCAGCCGTGCCGTGCGGCAGTCCGCGCGGCGCTTGCGCGACCATGGCCAGGCTGGCCCCGACCTTGAGCCCTTCAAGCGCGTCGATCCTGCTGGCGGATTTCTTCATATCGAGCGCGGTTTGCTCCACTGCCTTTAACCGTGCGGTCAGCTCGGGCTCGTTCTCGCTGAGGGTGTCGCTGTCGAGACCCGCCTCGACCCGGGCGCTGGCCTGTTCCAGCAAACGCAGGCGGCGGTCGATATCGGCTGCCGGCATCGTTTGAGGCTTGATCTGTTTTTCCAGTTCGGCATTGCGTTGTTCAAGCCGTTCCAGGCGATCGCTGAGTCGCTGAATCACCTGCAGCAGCTGGGTGTCGGTCGCGGCCGCCGCCTGCGCGCCGCTGCCGGCGAACAGCAGCGCCACGGCCAGCACCAGCCGTTTCATCGGAAGACTGGGCGGCATGGTTCAATACCCGCCCTTTTTGCCGATCCCCACGTAGGTGAAGTCATACACGACTTCGAAGGGCTTGAACCAGGGGCGAACGCCGGTGAGACGGTCGGTATGGCGGCCGAAGTGCGCCAGCTTGTTGGCCGATGGCGGCGCGATCGTGTATTTCACGCGATATTTTCCCGGCCCCATCAGCTTGACGTTGTCGCCGTAGTGCGGGCCATCGTTGGCGACCATGGGCATGAAGTCGCCGGAAATTCTCTCGTTGCTGCCCGTCTTGCTGATTTCGTATTTGATGGCCAGGTAGGGAATCCATGCACCCTCTTCGAAACCATTGGGGTTGTCGGCGAGGGCATGGATATCGGCCTCGATGTGGATGTCGGAATCCGCCGCCTTGCGCATCATGCCGTCCGGTTCCATGGTGACGGCCTGGAGATAAACGGCGGCAAGTTCCATGCCGTTGCGCTGTTGCGGGGTACCGATCGGGTATTCGGCGGCCGTGGCGGAAAGCGAGAACAGACTGGCGGTGAACAGCAGGGCCGTCTTGTGGACGAGGCGCGTGGCGCGCGTGTTGGACATGGCAAAGCCTCCAGATTGGTTAAATGTATGGCGGGCTTACCAGAGTGTCCGGTTGGCTGGCTAAGTAAGAATGATTCACATTACGGTGCTAATTTACTCCTTGAGTTTTATCTGTGTCAACTATGCTGGTGTAGCGCTAAGCGTTTATTCAGGCGCATGAAATTTTTTATTGACAAGCCAGTAAATATTAATGAGGACCGTTCTCATCATCAGAATCAAGGTCGGACCCCGCGCGCCAGGCTCAGCTTCCGCGGTGCGTTTTCAGTGGAATGGCAAGCCAGCGTTTTCACTTCCTGCCCGCCTGAACGAACAGAATCGCCACGCTGCTGATCGAGGCTGACCGGCTGATTCCCGGAACGATCGATGCCGCAAGCGGCAAGATATTTTCCGGCGATCTGGATCATCCGGAAGTCGAGGATGTGCGCGACGACCTCGGCGAACGCATGCTCAGGACGGGCGGCGAGGTCGTGATCGTTCCGGCCGAGCGAATGCCGACCGGGTCCGGCGCGGCGGCGATCTATCGTTTCTGATCGGCGGGTGAAACCTGTTCAGTGACGGAATTCAGTCCTATTCCGGTAGCGTGTAACGGCTATTCACCAATTCCTGAATCATCTGCCGTGTCTGTCCGGGTGCGAGATCGGTACGCCGTTCGATACGCGCCGTTTCGTCAGCGAGATAATCATCCTTGATCGCGTCGCGGAACCAGCACGAATAATCGCCGCGGCGAAGGTGGTACATCCAGGTCGACGATGCAAACCTGGTAATCCTTGTCGATGAATCGTTCGATGATGCCGGCGGCAAGCGTGGACTTGTCGCTGCCGGAAGGACCGGCAACAAGCAGGTCGTCGAGCCGGCGGCCGGTGACCAGGATCGCGCGCCTGCCGGAGACCCGCAGGCGCTCCAGGGCGCTCACCGCTTCCTCCGACACCCTGTCGTCCGAGGACCGGGTGCCGTCGTAGTCCGTCACGAGCGCGAGGTAACGCATATCGTTCCCCCATCCTGCCTGATGGCGCCACACCCCAGACGCTAACGTGCCCGTCGCGGCCGGGCTTGTCGATCGGTTTGGCCGCGCTGCGGGAATGGTCGCGGATTCACCATGCCGGCGAAGCGATGTATGGCGCCAGAAAGAGCGGCGGCAACCGCGCCCCGTCCCCCTCCCGGAGGAGACTTCCCAAACAGGCGGAAATTCCAGGCAACGGCCGGGCTGTTCCCGCTGCTTAGGCGCTGCACCAAATTGCATCACCGCATCCTTCCCGTGCACCCAGGTTGCGCGCATCGCCGGCATCGCGCGCCTCATCGCTCCGCCAACCGATTGAATTCATTACGCCGATACGCACTGGCACAGACCCTGCTGACAGACCGGGAAAGGAGCCATCATGTCCGATGTTTCATCTGTCTGCTGTTATTGCGGCACCGGCTGCGGGGTGCTGATTGAAGCCGACGCCGGGAAGATCACCGGCGTGCGTGGCGATCCGGCGCACCCGGCCAACCGCGGCAGGTTGTGCACCAAGGGCGCGACGCTGGCGCTGTCGGCGCAGGCATCGGGGCGCGCCCTGTATCCCGCGCTGCGTACCGGCAAGGCCTTGCCGCGCCAGCGTGTGAGCTGGGACGTGGCGCTCGATCATGTCGCCGGGAAATTCGGCGCTGTCATGCGCGAACACGGTCCCGACGCGGTGGCGTTCTACCTGTCCGGCCAGCTCACCACCGAGGCCTATTACGTCTTCAACAAGCTGGCCCGGGGCCTGATCGGCACCAACAACATCGACACCAATTCGCGCCTCTGCATGTCGTCGGCGGTGGCCGGCTACAAGGCCACGCTGGGCGCCGATGCGCCGCCGGGCTGCTACGACGACATCGATCACGCCGGGACGATTTTCATCGCCGGCTCGAACACGGCGTATGCGCACCCGGTCCTGTTCCGCCGCATCGAGGCTGCGCGCCGCGCCAATCCGGATCTGAAGCTTGTCGTGGTCGATCCGCGCCGCACCGACACGGCGGCGGATGCCGACCTGCACCTCGCCCTCCTGCCCGGCACCGACGTCGCGCTGTATCACGCCATGCTCAATGTGATGCTGTGGGAGGAACTGATCGACCGCGCGGCCATCGCCGCGCACACCGAAGGCTGGGAGGCGCTGCGCGACCTGGTGCGCGACTACACGCCGGAAAAGGTGGCGCCGATCTGCGGCGTGGCGGCGGCCGACATCGTGCAGGCAGCGCGCTGGTTCGCCGCCGGGCCGACGCTGTCGCTGTATTGCCAGGGGCTGAATCAATCCACCTGCGGTGTCGACAAGAACACCGCGCTGATCAACCTGCATCTGGCCACGGGGCAGATCGGCAGGCCGGGTGCCGCGCCGCTGTCGCTTACCGGCCAGACCAATGCGATGGGCGGGCGCGAGGTGGGAGGACTGGCGAATCTGCTGTCGGCGCACCGCGATCTGGCCAACCCCGAACACCGCGCCGAGGTGGCGCGGCTGTGGGGGGTGGACACCGTGCCGGCGACGCCAGGCAAGACCGCGGTGGAAATGTTCGAGGCGGTGCGGCGCGGCGAAATCAAGGCGATCTGGATCGCCTGCACCAACCCCGCGCAGTCGCTGCCTGACCAGAACAAGGTGCAGGAAGCGCTGCTGGCGGCCGAATGCGTGGTCCTGCAAGAGGCCTTCGCCGACACCGAAACCGCGGCCTTCACCGACGTGCTGCTGCCGGCCGCCAGCTGGGGCGAGACCGACGGCACGATGACCAACTCCGAGCGCCGTATTTCGCGCGTGCGCGCGGCGGTGCCGCCGCCGGGTGAGGCGCGCGCCGACTGGGACATCGTGTGCGACTTCGCCCGGCGGCTGCTGCCGGAGCCGGGTGCGCGCCTGTTTCCCTATGCCGGCGCCGAGGAAATATTCAACGAGCACCGCGAGACCACGCGCGGACGCGATCTCGACATCACCGGCCTGAGCTACGCGCGGCTCGATGCCGCCCCGCAGCAATGGCCGTTTCCAGCGGGCGCGGCGACGGGCGCTGCGCGCCTGTATGTCGACGGCATCTACCCCACCGCCAGCGGCCGCGCGCGCTTCCATGCCGCACCCTACCGCCCGCTGGCCGAGGCGATCGACGCGCGCTACCCGCTGCATCTCAACACCGGCCGCCTGCGTGACCAGTGGCACGCGATGAGCCGCAGCGGCCGCGTGGCGCGGCTGTTTGCGCACGCCGACACCCCGGCGCTGGCGATGAACGTACGCGATCTCGAATTGCGGCGACTGAAAGCAGGCGACCTGGTGCGCGTGAAAAGCCGTCGTGGCGAGGTGATCGTCGTGGCCGAGGCGAGCGACAGTGTGCGTCCCGGCCAGTGTTTCCTGCCGATGCACTGGGGCGCGCGCTTCATGGCGGGGCGCGGGATCAACGCGTTGACCCTGCCGCTGTTCGACGCGGTGTCGAAGCAGCCCGAGCTCAAGCATGCCGCAGTGCAGGTGACCCGGGCCGAGCTGCCGTGGCGCATGGCCGTGCTGGCAACAGGCGACGGCACGCTGCTGCTCGATGCGGTACAGCCCTTGCTGCGGGCGTGCGACTACGCCGCAGCCGGGCTGGCCGGGCGCGACCGCGACGTACTGACGCTGCGCCTGGCCCATGCGCAGGCGTTGCCCGAACCCTTGCTGGCGGCGCTCGACGCCGCGCTCGGACTCGACGACCCGCTCGCGGTGATGCATTACCAGGACAGTCCGCGCGGCATCTCCAAGCGCGTGCGGGTCGATGCCGGCAAGGTGACCGCGGTGCGGCTTAGCGGCGAAACGGCAGCCTTCGCGTGGCTGCGCGACGCCATGGTCGAGGGCGTGGGGGTGGCCGCGCTGCGCAGCTGGATGCTGGCGCCGGTGACGCGTCCGCCGGCAGACGGGGCGGGACGCGGCCGTATCGTGTGCAATTGCCTGAATGTGGCCGAGCCCGCCATCGTCGCCGCGATTGCATCGGGTGCCGGTCTGAGCGCGCTGCAATCGAACTTGAAGTGCGGTACCGAATGCGGTTCCTGCGTCCCGGAACTGAAGCGGTTGATCGCCGGCAGCCGGACGGCGGCGTAGGGATGGTGCGTCGCGGCACAGCAGTGGTGCGTACGCGCAGGGTGGCGTTCCGGGCGGAGGAATCAAAGGCAATGAAAACAGGGCGTTGCGGCGATTGGGCTGGATGGCATGGTGCTTGCTGAACCTGGCAATGAGGAAGCCGTCATTGCGGCGAAGCGTGGCAACCCGGCAATAGCGGCCGGCGCTTGGTTCCTCGCATTGGGTCTTTCGTTTGGAGTGGTGAGATGGATATGAGTACGCCCATGGGCCGCGGCCCCAAGATTAAGCTCGTGATGATCGGCAACGGCATGGCCGGGGTGCGCACGCTGGAGGAACTGCTGAAGCTCGCCCCCGATCTCTACGACATCACCGTGTTCGGTGCCGAGCCGCACCCCAATTACAACCGCATCCTGCTGTCGCCGGTGCTGGCCGGCGAGCAGACGGTCGACGATATCGTGCTGAATCCGCTCGACTGGTACGCGGACCACGGCATCACCTTGCACCTTGGCAAAAAGGTGGTGAAGATCGACCGCGGCGCACGCGAGGTCGAGGCCGAAGACGGCACCCGCGCCGGCTATGACCGCCTGCTGCTCGCCACCGGCTCGAATCCCTTCATCCTGCCGGTGCCGGGTGCCGACCTGCCCGGTGTCATCAGCTTCCGCGACATCGCCGATGTCGACGCGATGATCCGCGCGTCCAGCCAGTACCGCCACGCCGTCGTCGTCGGCGGCGGCCTGCTGGGCCTGGAGGCCGCCAACGGCCTGATGAAGCGCGGCATGGACGTTTCAGTCGTCCATATCGGCCCGTGGCTGATGGAACGCCAGCTCGACGAACCCGCCGCGCGTCTGCTGCAGCAGAGCCTCGAAGAAAAGGGCATGCGGTTCCTGTTGCAGAAGCAGACCGCAGAACTCATGCAGGGTGGCAGCGGGCGCGTCGCCGCGGTCAAGTTCGCCGATGGCGAAATCATCCCTGCCGACCTCGTCGTGATGGCGGTCGGCATCCGCCCCAACACCGAACTCGCCGAATCCGCCGGGCTGCACTGCCAGCGCGGCATCGTCGTCAACGACACGATGCAGACCTTCGATCCGCGCATCTATGCCATCGGCGAATGCGCCGCGCACCGCGGCACCGCCTACGGCCTGGTCGCGCCGCTGTTCGAGCAGGCCAAGGTGTGCGCGAATCATCTGGCGCATTACGGCATCGGCCGCTACCAGGGCTCGGTGACCTCGACCAAGCTCAAGGTCACTGGCATCGACCTGTTTTCCGCCGGCGACTTCAGCGGCGGCGAGGGCAGCGAATCGATCCTCTATTCCGACCCCCTCGGCGGCGTCTACAAGAAACTGGTCATCAAGGACAACAAGCTGGTCGGCGGCGTGATGGTCGGTGACACCGTCGACGGTGCCTGGTATTTCGCGCTGCTGCGCGATGGCAAGAATATTTCTGAACTGCGCGACCACCTGATGTTCGGCCAGGACCACTGCGGCAATCTCGGCCACCAGGGCATCAACAAGGCCGCCAGCATGACCGACGACATGGAGGTGTGCGGCTGCAACGGCGTGTGCAAGGGCGACATCGTCAAGGCGATCCGCGAGAAGGGACTGTTCACGCTGGAGGACGTGAGGATGCATACCAAGGCCTCGTCGTCGTGCGGCTCGTGCACCGGCCTGGTCGAGCAGATCCTCGCCGCCACCGCGGGCGGAGATTACTCGGCCGCGCCGAAGACGAAGTCGGTGTGCGGCTGCACCGATCACACCCACGAGGACGTACGCAAGGCGATCCGCGAACACAAGCTCTTGACGATCCCGCAAGCAATGGCCTTTCTCGAATGGCGCACGCCCAATGGCTGCGCCTCCTGCCGCCCGGCGCTCAACTATTACCTGATCTCGACCTGGCCGGGCGAAGCCGAGGATGATCCGCAGTCGCGCTTCATCAACGAGCGCGCCCACGCCAACATCCAGAAGGACGGCAGCTATTCGGTGATCCCGCGCATGTGGGGCGGGCAGACCACGCCGGCCGAGCTGCGCCGCATCGCCGAGGTCGCCGAGAAATACGCCATCCCCTCGGTGAAGGTCACCGGCGGCCAGCGCATCGACCTGCTGGGGGTGAAAAAAGAGGATCTGCCAAAAGTGTGGGCCGACCTCGACATGCCGTCGGGCCACGCCTACGGCAAGGCGCTGCGCACGGTGAAGACCTGCGTCGGCTCGGAATGGTGCCGCTTCGGCACCCAGGACTCGACCCGGATGGGCATCGACCTGGAGAAAGTGTTCTTCAAGATGTGGGCGCCGCACAAGGTCAAGCTCGCGGTGTCGGGTTGCCCGCGCAACTGCGCCGAGGTCGCGATCAAGGACGTCGGCATCATCGGCGTCGATTCCGGCTGGGAGATCTATGTCGGCGGCAACGGCGGCATCAGGACCGAGGTCGCGCAGTTCCTGGTCAAGGTGAAAACCGCCGACGAAGTGCTCGAATACACGGGGGCGTTCCTGCAGCTGTATCGCGAGGAGGCGCGCTATCTCGACCGCACCGTGCACTACATTGAGCGCGTCGGCCTCGACACGGTGAAAAAGAAAATCCTCGATGACGCCGAAGGGCGGCGCGCGCTGTACGAACGCCTGCTGTTCGCACTGTCGGTCGAGCGCGACCCGTGGGTCGAGCGTGCCAAAGAGGGCAAGCTCAAGCATGAATTCGAAACCGTCGCCGCATGAGGGAAGACACGATGAATGACTGGACCGACATCCTGGATGTGAACGACATCCCCAAACTCGGCGCGCGCGTGGTGCGCCATGGCAGCCTCGACATCGCGGTGTTCCGCACCGCCGACGATGAAATCTTTGCGCTGGAAGACCGTTGCCCGCACAAGGGCGGGCCGCTGTCTCAGGGCATCGTGCACGGCAGGAAGGTGGCCTGCCCGATGCACAACTGGAATATCGAGCTCGATTCCGGCTGCGCGGTGGCGCCGGATCAGGGCTGCGTTCGCGAGTTCCCGGTCAAGGTCGAGGGCGGCCGGGTGTGGCTGGGCCGGGCGGCCGTCGACCTCGCCGTCTGACAGCGCCTGCCGACTCGGGCAGGCCTGCGTCCGCGTACGGATAAATCGTGCAGGTTTTTGCCGGCCCGGCGGTGCCCGCTTGCGGCCACGGCATTGTGTTCATCCGACAAACATGACGTCGCAAACGCTGCTGCGCAGGACGTGCCTGGCCATGCTGCCCAGGCGGCCGCCGTGTTTTCCCATCACGATGAGATCGAAATGAATCTTCTCCGTCCATCTCCGTATCATGGCGGGCGGATAGTCCATTTCGACCACCCGCAAAATGCGGCCGTCTCGCCGTTCGGCGGCCAGCTTGTCGATTTCCCGTGCGGCGTGGTCGTGGAAGTCGGAACGCAAATGCTTGATGCGCGCCTCGGGCACACCGAGTTGCCGGAGGTGATCGTGATTCGGCACCTGGAAGGCATGCAACAGACTGATCGTCGCGCTCGGCGCCAGCGCATCCGCCTCGCGAACCGTGGCGGACGACCGCTCGGTCAGATCGACGGCCACGCCGATCTTGCCATAGGGCACGTCGGCTTTTTGCTTGACGATCAGAACCGGGCGCGTTCCCCTGGCGACGACATTTTCCGCAGTGGTGCCGACAAACAGTTCATCGGCAAAATGTTCGCCGTGGCTTCCGAGAACAATCAGCTCCGCATCGCAGGACTCCGCCGCTTCGATGATGCCGTCTTCGACTTCGGCGATCTGGACGCGGGCCCGGATCGTGATGGAACGCTTCGATTCCTGCCGATCGATAAAATCGTACAGCTGAGAAAAAAAGGAATTGGTGAGTTTTTCTTCGACGACGGGCCGGGGATCGGGCAGGAACTCGCAGAGCGCGTCCACCGATGCCGGGGTGATGACATGCAGGATATCGAGTGCCGCCTGGTGTTCAGTGGCCAGCAGCACGGCCCGGTCGATCGCCTGGGCCGCATATTGAGAGAAGTCGGTTGCCACCAAAATCTGTTTCATTTTCTGATGACCCATTTCCTCACGTCAAATGGCGGGCGGTCGCGGATGCGTCCGCCGAAAGTACAAGGCGAGTATGGAATGATTACGCCAATCCGGCAACCCGCAATGCGGCAAACCCACTGGCCAGGGTTGCAGCATCGTGATTGCCGATACACCATTGCGGCTTGACCACGTTGCGAATTTTCGCGACCGGCAGCAGTCCCGGCGAACAGATCGAGCAGAATGGACAGCAGTTCCCGACCCCCAGCCCCCGAGAAAAACACGGCCGATCTGGCCACCCGCGTCCATCGGTGGACGCTGCTCGTCCTCCAGGCCATCATGGCCGTGGAACTGCTGCTGGTGTTCCGCGAGGGGCAATGGATCAACGCGTTTCTGGTGATGGCAATCATGGCGATCACGCTTTCGCCTGCGGTGATCGGCCGCCGCTTCCGGGTGCATATCCCGCCCGAGTTCCAGGTGCTCGCGGTGGTATTTGTGTTCGCGGCACTGTTCCTGGGGGAAATCCACAGCTATTACGCGCGCTTCTGGTGGTGGGACATCGCGTTGCATACCAGTTCAGGACTGCTGATGGGGATACTCGGCTTTTTGCTGATCTACGTGCTCAACGAGGACGAGCGCGCCAACGTCCACATGCGCCCGCGCTTCATGGCCCTGTTTGCGTTTTTGTTTGCCGTGACAGTCGGCACGCTGTGGGAGATTTTTGAATTCTCCATGGACCGGATCGTCGGAACCACCATGCAAAAGTCGATGCTTGGCGATCCATCCGGGCTGACCGACACGATGTGGGATATGATCGTCAATGCACTGGGCGCGCTGACCATCAGCGCTCTGGGTGGCTGGTACATGAAGCGGCAAGAGCGCTCTTTTATCGAAGCCTGGATTCGACGGTTCATCGAACGCAACCCGCGCCTGTTCCGCAATTGAACCAGCGGATCGCCCTGGCGCACGACTTTCGATAATCAATGGAGGTGACACCATCATGAATTTACTTGCACAGGATTACCCGGCCATTCTCTCCGGTGATCACGAATCGCCCTGTCTCTCCCTGTATCAGCGGACGCACCGGCAGCATCCGGACAATACCCAGGATCCGATCCGTTTCCGCAACCTGGTGAAGAAGATGGAGGAGTCATTGCGGCAGAAATATCCGAAACGGGAAATCAAGTCGCTGCTGCAGCCGTTCGAGGCGCTGGCCGACGACAAGACGTTCTGGAATCACACCGCGGACGGACTCGCGGTTCTGGGCGCGCCCGGGCTGTTTCGCGTTTACCGGTTGCAGCGCCCGGTGTCCGAACTGGTGGTTGTCGCCGACAGCTTTCATACCAAGCCGTTGATGCGTATCATGCAGTCGACCGACCGCTACCAGATTCTCGCGTTGAGCCGGAACGCGTTCAAGCTCTTCGAGGGCAACCGCGACGCACTGGACGAAATCCTGCCGATTGAAGGCGTGTCGTACCTGGCCGACGAACTGCTGGGCAAGGACACCGACGCGCGTGAAGGCGCACATCGCACCTATGGACCCAGCGGTGACGCAGCATGGCATGGCACCGACGTCAAGCAGGACGCCACCGATCGCGACACTGAACAATTTTTCCGCGCAGTCGACCGGGCGGTGCTGCAGCATTGTTCACAGCCATCAGGCATGCGCCTGATCCTGGCGGCGCTGCCCGAGCACCACCATCAGTTTCGCGCCATCAGCAGCAACCCGTTTTTGCTGAAAGAAGCGCTCGACGTCCACCCCGATACCTTGTCGCTCGATGCGCTGCGTGAACGCGCCTGGCAACTGATGCAGCCGTATTATCTTGAGCGCCTGGCCGGCCTGGTGGAAGCGTTTGGCACCGCCGCTGCGAACGGGCAGGGCTCGGACAAGCCTGGCGAGATTGCCAAGGCCGCAATCGACGGGCGAATCGCCACGCTGTTGATCGAGGCTGACCGGCTGATTCCAGGAACGATCGATGCCGCAAGCGGCAAGATATTTTCCGGCGATCTGGATCATCCGGAAGTCGATGATGTGCTCGACGACCTCGGCGAACGCGTGCTCAGGACGGGCGGCGAGGTCGTGATCGTTCCGGCCGAGCGAATGCCGACCAGCTCCGGCGCGGCTGCGATCTATCGTTTCTGATTGGCAGGTGAAACCCGTTCGGTGCTGGAATTCAGTTCTATTCCGGCAGTGTGTAACGGGTATTCACCAATTCCTGAATCATCTGCCGCGTCTGCCTGGGCGCGAGATCGGCACGCCGTTCGATACGCTCTGTCTCGTCGGCGAGAAAATCATCCTTGATCACGTCACGAAACCAGCGCGAGTAATCGCCACGGTGGAGGTGGTACAGCCAGGTTGCCTCGTCGATGCCCTCGGCGATCTGGCAGAAAACCATGAGATTTTGTGCCTTCAGATTATGGTGGTTGTCCGGGCCACGGAAATAGAAGCTGTGCCAGCGCAGGTTGCCTTCTGCGTACTTGCGGCGATGGCGGATCCGCTCGGCCCGTCCGGGCTGTGCCTGTATCGCGAATGGCGGTCGCCCTTCTCCGGTGAACCAGGTGACGACGCGATCCGCCTGATAGCTTAGATCGACGGGCCAAGCGAGTGTCTGACCCGTCGCGCGGGCGAGTTCCTTCAGCGTCTGTTCGGGCGAATGGCCGATGGCTACAGCGACGTCGATCGACGCGAGAATCGCCGGGGTCAAGTGTTCAGGATGCACGGTGACCAGGATGGTCTCGCAGAGCCGTTGCGGCAGCACGGACGCCGCGTGCCCCCAAGTCTCGGGCAGCATGTGGTGGGCCTCGTCCACGACCAGCCAGTGCGGCCGCCCGGTACGGGCACGCATGGCCTGCAGGTTCGGAATGAGCTGCGCGAAGAAATCCGGTCGCTCGCCGAGCAGGATGCCGAGCAGGTTGATGCTCAGATTGATCTTGGGATCTTCGAGGATCGACAGCACCTCGTTGATGTTCGGGGCACGCCACTGGTTGCCGAGTGCCACCACGTTGCGCAAGGTTCCGTAATCGCCTTCCGGGTCGATGATGCAAACTTGGTAATCCTTGTCGATAAGCCGCTCGATTATGCCGGCGGCGAGCGTGGACTTGCCGCTGCCGGAGGGGCCGGCAACGAGCAGATTGTGGCCGTAGGGTGAAAATTGCACGGCGCTGCCGTCCATGCGGTTGCCGAGCAGGATCAGGTGTTTCGGCAGCGATCCCTGCAGCCGGCGCAGATCGTTGGCGACCAGTTCGTCGATCAGTTCGACCACGCCGTTGCCGTTCTCGGCAGCGGTCACGAAGGCGGCGATCTGTTTGATGGAGGGGGCGGCATTGGCCACCGCCACGGCACATTCGCAGCGCTCCATAAACGAATGATCATTTTCTGCGTCGCCGATTCCCACGACCTCGTGGCGCGAAAGCCCCAGTTTGCGTAACGCATGCTCGAGCCCTGTCGCCTTGTTAATGCCGGCCGGAAGCACCATCACGGCGCCCCGGTTGCCGATCACCTGGGCTTCGAGGCCGAGTTCCCAGATGACATCCTGAACGACCGTACGATACGGTGCATGGGTCGCTACCAGCACCTGCCCGATCTCAAGTGGTGTGACGCCACGCGCCTGCAGGTTCTGCACCAGCAGCTTGGACGGTGGATTGGCCAGTTGTGTTTCTTCGCGGCTTGCAGGGTCGTAGATGACCGCACCATTCTCGGCGACGACGAGGTCGAACAGTTGTGCGCAAGGACAGACGGGAAGCAGGTCGTCGAGCCGGCGGCCTGTAATCAGGATCGCGCGCCTGCCTGAGACCCTCAGACGCCCCAGGGCACGAACGACCTCCTCCGATACCCTGTCGTCCGAAGACAGGGTGCCGTCGTAGTCCGTCACGAGTGCGAGGTAACGCATATCGTTCACCACTTTCATGCCTGATGGGCCCGGGTTCCAGCCGGTAACACGTGCGGTGCTGCCGGGTATGCATGACGTGTATCAAGATACGTCGGATATTTCCTAGTTCAGCATACCCGATATGCACAAATATGCACGAAAGCGGGCTCGCTATGCCCGCCAACTGGATCTTGCCTTCGATCGACCCGGCTGCCTGGTGAGGGGCGCATTCGCCGATCGGCGAGCGTGGCTCAGCGCCCCTCGGGCAGCACGATGTTGACTTCGAGCACTTCGTAGTTGCCCTGTTTTTCGAGCCCCACCTTGATGTCGTCGGGGTTGACCGGGAAGTATTTGGAAATCACCGCAACCAGATCCTTTTGCAGGTCGGGCAGGAAATCCGGTCCCGACAGGCTCGCGCGCTCGTGCGCAATGATGAGTTGCAGCCGCTCTTTGGCGACCGAGGCGGTGGCTTTCTTTTCGCCGAATATGAGGGAGAGCCAGGACATGTCACTTGCCTCCGAATAGTCGTTTGATCAGGCCCGGCTTCTCGTATTCGACGAAACGCAGCGGATGCTCTTCACCAAGGAAACGGCCGATCATGTCCTGATAGGCGTTGGCGACCGGCGTGTCTTTCTGGTGGATGGCCGGGATGCCCTGGTTGGACGCCTGCAGCACCGCCTCGGATTCGGGGATCACGCCCAGCAGCGGAATGCGCAGCAGTTCCTGGATGTCGGTGTAGGTCAGCATTTCGCCCTCGTGCGCGCGCTTGGGCGAATAGCGGGTGACCAGCAGGTATTCCTTCACCGGTTCGCGGCCTTCGATGGCGCGGCGGCTCTTCGACTGGATGATGCCGAGGATGCGGTCGGAGTCGCGCACCGACGAGACTTCCGGGTTGGTGACGACGATCGCCACGTCGGCAAAGGTCAGCGCCACCACCGCGCCGTGTTCGATGCCGGCGGGCGAGTCGCAGACGACGTAGTCGAATCCCTGGTGCGCCAGTTCCTGCAGCACCTTTTCCACGCCCTCCTCGGTCAGGGCGTCCTTGTCGCGGGTCTGCGAGGCGGGCAGCACGAACAGGTTGTCGGTGTGCTTGTCCTTGATCAGCGCCTGGTGCAGGTTGGCGTCGCCCTGGATGACGTTGACGAAGTCGTACACCACGCGGCGCTCGCAGCCCATGATGAGGTCGAGATTCCTGAGGCCGACGTCGAAATCGATCACGGCCGTCTTGTAACCGCGCAGCGCCAGACCGCTGGCGATCGAGGCGCTGGTGGTGGTCTTGCCGACGCCGCCCTTGCCGGAGGTGACAGTGATGATGGTGGTCACGGAGCTTCCTTTTTACGTGGAGTTAGAGAGGTTCGATGACGATCTGGCTGGCATCGGCCAGGCGGATTTGCGCGGGTTTACGCGCCACGGTGGCATCCGGCGCAGATTCAAAGGTGCGGTAGACGCCGGCGATCGAGACCAGTTCGGCCTCGAGATGGGTGGTGAAGATGCGCGCCGAGGTGTCGCCGCGCGCGCCGGCGAGGGCCCGGCCCTTGAGCGGCGCATAGACGTGGATGCTGCCGTCGGCGATCACTTCCGCGCCGGGGTTGACCGCGGCCAGCACGATGATGTCGCCGCCCGCCGCATACACCCGCTGGCCCGAGCGCAGCGGCTTGTCGATGATGCGGGTGGGGGCGGTGGCAGGTGTCGCGGGTTCCGGCACGGGCGCCGCTTCGGGCTCGGGCACGGGTTCCGCTTCGGCCGCGACAGCCGCTGGGGCCGATGCGACATCGTTCAGCACCAGCAGCCCGGCCTGTCGGGCGGCGGCGGCCAGGCCGGGCGAGGCGTTCTGCACTGCGAACGGGTTCAGCCCCCGGCTTCTCAGTTCTTGCGCCAGCCAGGCCCAGTCTGGCGAAGGCGCCTCGGCCGGCAGGCGTCCGCATTCGAACACCGCGGCCTCGCCGCCGAAAAAGTCAGGCGTGGCGGCGAACAGCGTGGTGAGGTGGGTATTCAGCGCCGCGTGGTCGGTGCTGTTGAGGATGATCTGGATGCCGGCAAGCCGCGTGGTCTTCAGTTCCAGCGCGGGCGCAGGGCGGGGCTCACGTCGGCGCGGCATGGCGGGCAGGGCGGTAGGGATTCACGAAACGGACAATCGAAAGCAACGCCGAGAGTCTAGCCGTACCTGCATGACGGGGCAAGGCGGGTGTCCTGCTTGCACGTCCAGACCACGATTTTTTATTTTTTCTTGAGGTGGGTGGTGAGCGGTGAGCAGTGAGCGGTGAGCGGTGAGCGGTGAGCGGTGAGCGGTGAGCAGTGAGCGGGGAGCGGTGAGCGGTGAGCGGGGAGCAGTGAGCGGGGAGCAGTGAGCGGTGAGCGGGGAGCGGGGAGCGGGGAGCGGGGAGCGGGGAGCGGGGAGCGACGTTGGGATAGTTTCATTCGTTCCCTATCCGGGAGCCGATTCCGGCGCGGCATGGCCGGCTGCGTGAGCTGCGGAACGGGTCGTCGTATCCCCGTCAGCGTGGCGGGTGGCGAGGCGGGTTGCCGCGAGGGTGCCGTTGTGGCGGATGTCTGACCGGCGGGTAATAGATCGGCTGAGGCACATAAACCGGCTTCTCGATCACGATAGGGGCCGGTGGCCGCAGGGCGCGGCGCCGGGCATTCTCTGCCTCCTCGGCTTCCTTCATGCGGCGGGCAGCCTCCATTTCGCGGGCCTGTTCCTGTGCCTCTTTCGCGCGCGCTTCGGCCTGGCGAATGGCTTCCGCGTCGGGGGGCGAGACATGCTGTATCGTCTCCGCCTTGAGGCCCGCCGGCGGGGGAAGCGAGGAATAGGTGACACGGCCTGCACGGTCCCGCCATTTATATATTGGCGCAGCATGCGCTGCCTGCCAGGCGAACCCGGCCAGCAGCAAGCAAAGTAGCCTGGGCGGCATCATCGTGGTTCGGTCAGGAAGCCGACGCGCCCTGACTTGGCATCCCGCTTACGTGCATCGCATCTCCGGTGTCAGTTTCATCCATTTCATCAGCCAGTTCTTCGCCCGTTCCCGCGCATGGCGCGTGGCGATTTTCTCCTCCGGCGTCTGGTCGGGGCGGAAGTCGAATGCGCGGCGCGCCATCGGATATTCCTGCCATTCCACCGGCACGCCGCGTTCCCACAACGCATAGAATGCGCGGCCGCCGTTCATGCGGCGCAGCTCGTAATCGGCGTCGCCGATGAGATAAAGCATCGGCGTGGTGATCTGCATGATCTCGGGCGCGACGCGGAACAGCTGGTCGGGCTCGGGCGCGTTGGGATTCTGCATGTGGCCGTAGTAGCTGACGATGGCCGCGATGTCGGCACCGCGCCTGGCGGCCAGGCGAATCGCGTAATACGGACCGCGCGACAGGCCGACGATGCCGACCGGTTGCTTGCACGCGTTGGGCAGCGACTTCAGGTAGTCGAGCCCGGCTTCCACGTCCATTTCGGTATCGGGATTGTGCGCCGACGGCCAGCGCTCGATGAAGCGGCCGCTCTGCCAGTCGGGGGCGACGACGAGGAAGCCCTGTTCGGCGAGTTCGCGCACGTGGGCGCGTTCGTCGCCTTCATAACCACGCTTGGCATGGATGAACAGCACCGGTGGAAATGGGCCTTTGCCGGCGGGTGTGGCGATTTCGACCGGCACCTCGGTGCCGTCGGCGGACCGGATGGTGGCTTTGCCCAGATCGACGGTCTGGGCGAGGGCCGGCGCTGCCAGCGCCGATGCTAAGATGGCGCCCGCGATGACGCGTTTTCTCATGGTCTTCTCCTGTCATTTTTCTGGTCACCATTCTAGGCCAGCGCTTCCGGTTTACCGTGCAGTCTTAAAGTACCCCGGTTGGCGCTGTCATCCGGGGTATCGATGCCCGTGAGCGCATCGTTCGAGGAACCGTCGATCCCGCCGCGGCTGCGGTGGCCTTTAACGGCGCTGTGGATTTCGCTGGGTCTGCATGCGGCGGTGATCGCGCTGGTGCAGGTGGTGCCGCCCACCGGCGTCAGCGCGCAGGCGTCAGCGATCGAGGTGCGCCTGGTCACGCCGGTCACGGCGCCTGTGATCGAGGCAGCGCGGGCGCCGGCGCCCGCAGCCGATATACCGCTGCCGCCCTCGCCTGCCGCGCCGGAACCGAATATCGCGCCCGTGGCGCAACGGGCTCCGAGTCCTGTCCCGGCGGCGCCGTCCCCACCGGCTGCTGCCCCGCCACCAGTCGCTGCGCCGCCTGCTACGGCAGAAACGCCACCGCTTTCCCCGTCGGCATCGTCAGCCCCGGCAGCCCCGGTGCCGCCCGCCGCGCTCACCAGTTCGGTCGATCTCACCTATTACAACGCGCGCGATCTCGATGTACAGCCGCACGCGCTGCGTGTCATCCGGCCGGACTACCCGGCCGAGGCCGACCGCCGGCGCCTGTCCGGCACGCTGCGTCTGCAGTTGAAACTGGAAGCCGACGGACGCGTCAGCGACATCGCGGTCGTGAGCGCGACGCCGCCCGGCGTGTTCGAGGACTCCGCGCTCAAGGCATTTCGCGATGCGCGGTTCGCGCCGGCGCAGAAGAACGGTCGTCCGGTACGCGCGCTGGTGGTGATCGAAGTGGTGTACGACTGGGCCGGCCAGCCCCGCTAGGACGGCGCTGGTCGGCTGCGCGCCTCAGGAATCGGGCGGTGCCGCAAGCCCTTGCAGGATGGGGCAGTCGGGGCGGTGATCGCCGTGGCAGGCTTGCGCCAGCGCGATCAGGGTGGCGCGCATCTCGCTCAGTGCGGCGATGCGGGCGTCGAGTTCGGCGATGTGAACCTCGGCCAGATGCTTGACGTCGGCGCTGGCGCGTTCGGGATCGTCCCACAGCGACAGCAATTGCCGGATCTGGTCGAGCGAAAAGCCGAGATCGCGGGCGCGGTGGATAAAGCGCAGCAGGTGCACATCGCGGTCGTGGTATTGCCGGTAGCCCGAGGCGGTGCGGTGGCTTTCGCGGATGAGGCCGATACGCTCGTAATGGCGGATCATCCTGGCCGACACGCCGCTGGCGCGGGCGGTTTCGCCGATGTTCATTGGCGCGGCCGCCAGCGTTTGAGCGTCAGCGCATTCGTCACCACGCTGACACTGGAGAACGCCATGGCCGCACCGGCGATCACCGGGTTCAAGAAACCGAGCGCCGCCAGCGGGATGCCGACCACGTTATAGAAGAAGGCCCAGAACAGGTTCTGCCGGATCTTGGCGTAGGTGCGTTTGGAAATGTCGATGGCGTCGGCCACCAGCGCCGGGTCGCCGCGCATCAGCGTGATGCCGGCGGTATGCATGGCGACGTCGCTGCCGGAGGACAGGGCGATGCCGACGTCGGCCGCCGCGAGCGCCGGGGCGTCGTTGATGCCGTCGCCCACCATCGCCACGGTCTGTCCCGCTGTCTTGATCTGATCGACGTGCGCGGCCTTGTCAGCCGGCAGCACCTCGGCCAGTACCTGGTCGAGGCCCAGTTCGCCGGCCACGTGCCCGGCGGCGCCGCGGTTGTCGCCGGTGAGCATGACGGTGGCGATGCCGAGCGCCTTGAGCCGTGCCACGGCTGCGGCCGCGCTGGGCTTGACGGCGTCGCCGAACGCCAGCAGGCCGAGCGCATGGCGATCGCCGGCACGCGCCAGCCATGACACGCTGCGGCCTGCGGCCTCGAGTTTTTTGGCGTCGTCGTCGAGCGCGGCGGTATCGACGCCGTGCTCGTCCATCAGGCGGCGGTTGCCCAGCCACCAGGTCTCGTTCGCCACCTCGCCCGTCATGCCGCGTCCGGGTAGCGCCTGTTGCGCACGTGCGGGCAGTGCCGTGACGGATGTCGCGGCCGCCTCGGCCAGTACGGCACGTGCCAGCGGATGTTCGCTGCCGGCCTGCAGCCCAGCTGCAATCGCCAGCACTTCATTGTTCCCGCTGTCCGCCGCTGCGACGCAGGCCGCGACGTGCGGCGTGCCGTCGGTCAGCGTGCCGGTCTTGTCGAACACCACCGTGCTGATTCTGTGCGCCAGTTCCAGCGCTTCGGCGTCCTTGATCAGGATGCCGTGGCGCGCGGCGACGCCGGTGCCCGCCATGATCGCGGTGGGCGTGGCGAGCCCGAGCGCGCACGGGCAGGCGATCACCAGCACCGCCACTGCGTTGAGGATGGCCTGTTCGGTGCTGCCGCCGAATGCCCACCACGCGAGGAAAGTAATCAGTGCGATGCCCATCACCACCGGCACGAACACCGCGCTGACCTTGTCCACCAGCCGCTGGATCGGCGCCTTGGCGGCTTGCGCGTCTTCCACCAGGCGGATGATGCGCGCCAGCGTGGTTTCCGTTCCGACCGCCGTGGTGCGCGCCACCAGCACCCCCTGCGCGTTGATGGCGCCGCCGGTCACTTTGTCGCCGGGCTGTTTGTCGACCGGCAGCGATTCGCCGGTGAGCAGGGATTCATCGGCCTGACTGATCCCCTCGATCACCTCGCCGTCGACCGGCACGCGTTCGCCAGGACGGATCACCACCAGGTCACCCACGCGGATCGCGTCGATCGGCAGGTCGCGGTCGACGCCGTCGACGCGTACGCGCGCTGTCGTCGGACGCAGGGCCTGCAGGGCGCGGATGGCTTCGGTGGTCTGCCGCTTGGCGCGCGCTTCCAGCCATTTGCCCAGCAGCACCAGGCTGATGACCACCGCCGAGGCTTCGAAATACAGGTGCATGGCGCCGGCATGCGTCAGCAGCAGGTACACGGAGAGGCCATAGGCCGCGCTGGTACCGACCGCCACCAGCAGGTCCATGTTGCCGCTGCCGGCCATGAGCGCTTTCCAGCCGGCGCGGTAAAAGCGCGTGCCGAGCCAGAATTGCACCGGCGTCGCGAGCGCCAGCTGCAGCCAGCCCGGCAGCATCCAGTGAACGCCGAACGGACTCGCGAACATGGGCGCGACCAGCGGCAGCGACAGCGCGATGGCCAGTGCGACCGGCCACCAGTCGGGCAGCGCACGCGTGGCGGCCGCCGGGGCAGCGATGGCAGATTGCGGCAGCTCGGCGCGATAGCCGGCGCGTTCCACCGCGGCAATCAGCGCTGCCGTCGAGGTGCCTGTCGCCAGCTTCACCGTCGCCTGCTCGGTGGCCAGATTGACGCTGGCCTCGAGCACGCCCGGGACCTTGTTCAAGGCCTTTTCCACCCGCGTCGAACAGCTCGCGCAGGTCATGCCGACGATGTCGAGCTTGAGCGATTCGGTCGGCACGCTGAAACCGGCCTTCTCGACGGCGCGTTCCACGCTCGCCATGTCGGTGTCGCCCGCAATTGTCGCGGTTTCGGTCGCCAGGTTGACGCTGGCGTCGGTGACGCCGGGCAGCTGCTTGAGGACTTTCTCCAGCCGGGCCGAACAGCTCGCGCAGGTCATGCCCTGAATGCCGACAGATAAGGATTGAGCCATGTGCAAATTCCCGAGGATGCAATCAAGTGCACCATAAACCTTACCATCATGGCAAGGTCAAGTCGTACTCGCGCCGGCCGTCACTCCGCGTGCGGCAGCGCAACGCCCAGCCCGACAGCAGCGTATCGGGCGTGTGGCTGACCTCGCCTTCACGCACGCGCTAATTCGATTTCCGCTGGATGGAAAATGCCCCGGATTTGCGCACGGGGCAGGCGCGCCAGGGACGGGCCGATTCAAGAATCGATACCGGTAAAAAGGCCGAACGGCAAGTTAAGGATAGCCTCAACGCCGGATATGTCTTTTCTTATTGTCCAGGCATTGCCAATCGACTATGGTATTTCTACGCTACTGGAAATTCACTCTATGTCGAATCGTTACCAGTTGATCTATCTCAGCCACCTGGCCGAGCATGCTTCCCCCACCTGTGTCGCCGAAATCGTGCGGGAGGCGCGCCAGCGCAATCTGGCCAGCGGGATCAACAGCCTGCTTGTATTCGACGGCTGGCGCTTCTGCCAGACGCTCGAGGGCGAGCAGGCAGCGGTATGCCATCTGGCCGATCGCATTCGGGCGGATGAACGGCATGCCGGTTTCCGGGTGCTGTTTCAGGGGGAATCGCCGGTGCAGCGTCTGCTCGCCCGCAGCAGTCTCGACTATGCCCTGAGCTATGACGACAGCCTGGGCGGTTTCGATACGGTGCATGGTGCGGAAACCCCTGTTCTGCTTGCTACGCTCTTGCCCAGGCTGGACCGGGAGCCCACCGGTCCCACGCTGTAAGTCCCCGCCGACACTTTTTCGTCCGATTCCTACGCGGGTCCGCCAGCGCGTCCGACTGCGGCTTTTTCACCCGTCCTCCACACTTCTCCTGCAGGCTCGATTCAGACCGATTCCATCGTTTTCCGGTGCGGATTGCGAATGACGAAGCAGAGCCTGTCATGCCGGGCAATTGCCGGGCATGGACGCAGACAGGAGAGATATGTCATGAAATCGAGCATGGAGAAATCCAGGATCCAGGGCGAGGGCGATTACGACTCGGCCAGAAAATACGACGAGCAGGCGCACGCCTTTGCCCGATCAGGCAAGGTCGAACAGGCAGCGAAGGCCGCCGCGCCGCGCAATGCGCAGGAGAAAGAGGCGATGCAAAAGGCCGAGGCTGAGGGACGGTCGCACGCCAAGGGCGATCCGAAGCAGCCCAGGCACGAACGGGAGCAGGAGCCGCCCAGCAGTGTCAAACCGTCCAGACAGGCTCCGGGTCAGCGAATTCCGGAACATCACGATAACGAGGGCAACAACCCTGCGCCGAGGAAGATCCCGGGACGCTGAGTCCCACGCCACGCAACCGTTTTTACGAATTGTAATGTACGCATCGAACCCAATCAGGAGATACCCATGAATGCACTTTCCACCAGCCCCATCCTTTCTTCCAGCACCATCTCGGGCGACAAGGTCGTCAACAGCCAGGGCGACAGCCTGGGCGATATCAAGGACCTGATGATCGATGTCGACAGCGGTCGCGTCGCTTACGCAGTTCTCGAATTCGGCGGCTTCCTCGGTCTGGGCAGCAAGTTATTTGCCGTCCCCCTTACGGCAATGAAGGTCGATACGGACAACCATCGCTTCATCTTCAATCAGAGCAGGGAAGCGCTGGAAAACGCACCCGGATTCGACAAGGACGACTGGCCGGACTTTTCCGATCGCGATTGGGGGGCGAGCGTCCATGCGCATTATGGCGTCCGCCCTTACTGGGAGTGAGGCGCTTCCATTCGGGCGGCGGGTTTGCCGGCAGCAATCTACGCAGCGATGGGGGACGCCGATCGCCCCCTGCGGCGCACCGATTCCCGCTGTCCGGACAGCGCCTGACCGGGCGCAGGCCCGTTTCATCCAATCCGTTATGGAAGGAATACGGCATGCCACGAGGCGACAAATCGAAGTACACCGACAAGCAGAAACGCCAGGCCGAACACATCGAGGACAGCTACCGCGAACGCGGCGTGTCGCAGGACGAAGCCGAAGCCCGCGCATGGGCCACTGTCAACAAAATGACGGGGGGCGGCAAGAAGAGCGGTTCCGGACGGGGCAAGGAAGGTGATCCCTCGCCGGCCCGCAAAGGCGGCCATAAAGGCGGCGCCGCCTCGGCGGCGCGAACGGCAGCCGAACGCAGCGCCTCGGTCAGGAAGGCTGCCCGCACACGCGCCCGTCATGCCACGTCCAGCAAGCCGGATGCGTGAAGCCCGATACGTGAAGCCTGGGCGCCGGCCAGTTCGTAGAGACAGCCATCGCGCAGAAAGCGCGGCACGCGGCAGGCGTGCGCAGGCGTGTCAGTCTCCGCCTACATCATCGCGTGCAAAAACTGACAACTTTCTCGGCGGATGCGGATGGTTGCCGTCCGGCACGGAGCCTAGAGTGTGATCACGCCGGAGCCGCCGACAGGCTGGGCCATCGAGCGATCCGGCCCGTATCTTTTCCCATCGTTTCAATCAAGTTGAAGGAGTCCTAAATGAAATTACACCACGCGATGATTATTGCCCTGGGGCTGTCCGTCATGACCCCCCTCTATGCCGCCGACATGAAGGATGTCATGGAGAACCGGGCCGAGGCCCGTCATGACGCCGCCAAGGATATGGCCAAGCGTAATTACGAAATGGCCAAGGACAACTGCAAGAAAATGTCCGGCAATGCGAAGGATGTGTGCATGAAGGATGCGAAGGCCGCTTACGTCGGGGCGAAGGAACAGGCCAAGGCGAACGAGAAGGCGACCGATAGTCAGGCCGAGGCCAACGAAGAAAAGATGGAAGCCAATTACAAGGCGGCCAAGGAACGTTGCGATGCGCTGTCCGGCAGCGCCAAGGATGCCTGCGTCAGCGAGGCCAAGATGAAATACATGCAGTAGCCCTGCCATCCGGACGTGCCGCCCGTTGGGGCGGCGCGCTCGCCATCCGCTACAGGCACCCGCCGCTACCGGACGACATGCTGACCCGGCGGGCCCGACCCCGGTGCGGACGAATTCCGCCCGCAGGAGAGCACACATGACCAAGTTGAAGAACAAACCGAAGAACAAACCGGACACGTTGCCACAGCAGGCCGATCCGGACCGGTCGTCAGGCCACACCGCTGCCGGCGGCGAACTGCACCAGACGACCGGGCAACGCGACCACTCGCTCACGACCAATCAGGGCGTGGTGATTTCGGACGACCAGAATTCGCTCGCCAGCGGCGAACGGGGGCCGACGCTGCTCGAGGACTTTGTGCTGCGGGAAAAGATCACTCACTTCGATCATGAACGCATTCCCGAACGCATCGTGCATGCGCGCGGTTCGGGGGCGCATGGCTACTTTCAGGCCTATGGCGATGCCGGCGATCTGACCTGTGCGGCGTTTCTGTGCGACCCGGACGTGCAAACCCCCGTTTATGCGCGGTTTTCCACGGTGGCCGGCGGCGCGGGATCGGTCGACCTGCCACGCGACGTGCGGGGCTTTGCCGTCAAGTTCTATACGCAGGAAGGCAATTTCGATCTGGTCGGCAACAACATGCCGGTGTTCTTCATCCAGGATGCGATGAAGTTTCCCGATCTGGTCCACGCCGTGAAAATGGAACCGGACCGTGGCTACCCCCAGTCCGCGAGCGCTCACGACACCTTCTGGGATTTTGTCTCGCTGATGCCCGAGAGCATGCACACGATCCTGTGGCTCATGTCGGACCGGGCGATTCCACGCTCCCTGCGCATGATGGAAGGCTTCGGCATCCATACCTTTCGTTTCGTCAATGCCGAAGGGAAGGCGACCTTCGTCAAGTTCCACTGGCGCCCGCGCATCGGCTCCGCCTCCGTGCTGTGGGACGAAGCCATGAAGATCTGCGGCGCGGATCCGGACTTCCACCGGCGCGACCTGTATCAGGCGATCGAACGCGGCGATTTTCCGGAATGGGAGCTGTCGGTGCAGGCATTCGACGAGGCCACTGCCGATTCGCTGCCGTTCGACGTGCTGGACGCGACCAAGCTGATCCCGGAAGAGACCATCCCATTGCGGCCGATCGGGAAAATGGTGCTGAATCGCAATCCCGACAATTTCTTTGCCGAGACCGAGCAGATCGCGTTCCATCCCGGGCATATCGTGCCGGGCATCGATTTCAGCGACGATCCCCTGCTGCAGGGGCGGCTGTTTTCCTATCTCGACACCCAGCTGTCGCGGCTGGGCGGCCCCAATTTCCATCAATTGCCGATCAACCGGCCGCGCTGCCCCCTGCACAATTTCCAGCGCGATGCCCTCATGCAGACGGACGTTCCGGCGGGACGCGTGAATTACGAGCCGAACAGCCTTGCGCCCGATTCGCCGAAAGAAAATCCGGCGGCCGGGTTCGCCACGCATCCCGCCACGCGAAGCGGCGACAAGCTGCGCGTGCGCTCAGAGACGTTCAAGGACCATTACAGCCAGGCGCGCCAGTTCTACCGTTCGATGACTGCGCCGGAACAGGATCATATCGTCGACGCCTTTGCCTTCGAACTCGGCAAGGTGGAAACCGCCTCCATACGCCGCCGGATGCTCGGCCATGTCGGCCATGTCGGCCAGGTCGATCAGGAGCTGTGCGACAGGGTCGCGCGTGCGCTGGGTATGGAAGGCCAGGCCGACACCATTGCGCCGGCTGCGCCGCCGGTCGACCTCAGTCTTTCACCGGCTCTCAGCCTGCTGGCGAAGGCCCGGCCCACGCTGGAAGGCCGCAAGATCGGGGTCCTGGTCAGCGACGGCTACGACCCCGCCATCCTTGACGCGCTGCAAACCGCCGCGCAAGCGGAGGGCGCGGCGCTCGAACTGATCGGTCCGCACATCGGCGACGTCCAGTCCGGCGCCAGTGAGGCGCTTACGCCCGATCATGCGATCGCGGCTGCGCCGTCCGTTCTTTTCGATACGGTCGTGCTAGCCGTTTCGGGGGCGGCCGTCGATGACATGAAGCAACACGCGGCAACGATGAATTTCATCCGCGATGCCTATGCGCATCTGAAGATCATCGCTTACCTCCCCGCGGCGAAGCCGCTTCTGGAGCATGCAGGCATCACCGCGGATGACGGCATCGTGGAGATAGGCGCCCACACGGAAACAGCTGCTTACATCGATGCCGCCAGACATGGGCGTGTCTGGTCGCGTGCTGCGCGGATCAAGGCCTAGAGGAAAGCCCTGAACACGTCCTTCGATACGCTCGGGCTGCGTCATGAGCCTGTCGAACGGACGAACGGCAAATGCCTGATGTCGTTCGTGGTGTGCCCTTCGGCTTCGCTCGGGAGCGCCTTGTCGAACCACACGGTGAACCAATTCAGCGCCTCCTTGACTGGAAGCTCGCTGCGCAATGTTGCCTCAACCCCCTCATCCACTACCAGAAGGAGACATGCCCATGAACACCAGCGAAAGCGTCATCCGGGACGGTGAAATCCCGATTTACGATGCGGTCAGATATTTAACGCGTGAAGAGGTCGAGCAAACGGTCAGAAAAAATGCGGAAGCCCGGCACTTCGATGTGACCGACGAACACATGGACGTGATTCATTCCCTGATTGAACATTACAAACAGGACTGCAAGTCGCGCGATTGTCTTGCCGCGCACGAACACATGCGCTTTCTCGAGGAAGCCTATGAATTCAGGGGCGGCAGCAGATATCTGTATAGGCTGTTCGATGCGCTGCCCGATGCGCGCGGCGTGCTCACGCCGATCCATGAACTTGCCGGTTTGCCGAGCCTGCGGCTGGAAAAAGACAAGGGCTTCGGCACGGCGTTCTGACCGGATACGCGCCATTAGCGGGCGCGTCGCCCGGTTAGACCGCGTCGCTCGTTTCCTATGACGCCCCGTACGAAATCCAGGATAGCCGTGACGCTTGCCGTCGTGGCAGCGCTGCTCGTCGCGGTGTCGAGCGTACGCAACTGGAACTGGTTGCGCGACCCGATTGCGCGTGGGGTGGACGCCCGGACAGGCCGTGTATTGCGGATCGGGGGCGATCTCGAGCTGGATCTGGGGTGGCCGCACGTGCGGGTTCGTACGGCCGATGTGACATTGTCCAACCCGTCCTGGGCGACGCGGAAGAACATGATCGAAGTCGGGCACGTGACACTCGACATCGCCATTCTTCCGCTGTTCCGTGGCCAGGTGGTATGTCAGGACGTGCAGCTCGATCGGGCTTCCATGGACTTTGAAAAAAGCAGGGATGGCCGTAAAAACTGGATACTCGACCGCCAAGAGCGCGCGGGCAAATCCCGCGTCATCGTTCGCCATCTGGCCGCCCGCGACGGGTACGTCGAGTATCACGACCCGGCACAGGCCACCCATCTGAGCGCCCGCATCGCGACCCTGCCGGACGGGCGGGACCGGGTGTCGCCGATGACGTTCACCGTTCAGGGACGTTATCGGGGCGAGCCGCTGGTTGCCCAGGGCGCCGGCGACACCGTGCTGGCGCTTCGCGACGAAGCCCGGCCTTATCATCTGAATGTATCCGGGAAGATTGGGCAGACGCAGGTCAGCGCCGATGGCCACATCACCAATCTCGTCGAACTGTCTGCCGTCGATCTCCAGATTACTTTGGCTGGCGCGAGTCTCGCGCACCTCTATCCGCTGCTGGGCGTGGTGTTTCCGGATACGCCGCCTTACACGACGCACGGCCGCCTGGTGCGCGGCCCCCATCAATGGCGCTACGAAACATTCACCGGCCAGATGGGAAAAAGCGATATCGCGGGGACGCTCCGTGTCGATACCGGCGGCGCGCGCCCGCTTCTGGTCGCCGATCTCGATTCGAAACGTCTTGATATTTCCGATCTGGGGCCGATCGTGGGTGCCGGCGATCCAGCCAACAGGGGGGGCGCTTCGCAGGTTTCGCCCACGCGTGATCGCATCCTGCCGCAGAAGACATTCCGGACCGAACGCTGGGACCGCATGGACGCGGATGTGACGCTCAGTGCGACGTCAATCGTCGCGCCGGAAGCTTTGCCGCTGAATAAACTGTCGACGCATCTGAACATGCGCGATGGGCGCCTGACGCTGAATCCATTGCGGTTTGGCGTGGCAGGCGGAACGCTGGCAGGGTCGGTCACCCTCGATGGCCGTACCTCGCCGATTCGTGCGGCGGCGGCACTCGATGCGCGCACGCTCCAGCTGGCCCAGCTGTTTCCCACGTTCGACCCCGACCTGGCGAGTATCGGCGAGTTCAACGGAAACATCGATCTGAAAGGCCGGGGCGACAGCGTCGCGGCGATGCTCGCCACGGCAGATGGACATCTTTCGTTACTGATCGGGCGCGGTCAGGTCAGCAAGCTGATGATGGAGACCGTCAGTCTTCATCTGCTCGAAATGCTGCAACTGAAGCTCACCGGCGACGAGCCGGTCCGCATCCGTTGCGGCATCGCCGATTTCGGGGTGGAGAAGGGTGTCATGCAATCCGGCATTCTGGTTCTCGACACCGATGTCAGCCGCATCGACGGCAGCGGCCGGATCGATCTCGGTGAGGAGCGGATCGATCTCACGGTGCTGCCGGAATCACGCAAGCCCAGCCTGATCGCGTTGCCGACGCCCATTCATGTGCAGGGCAGCTTCGCCCATCCGCGGGCAGGCCTCGACAAAGGCAGGCTCGCCCTGCGGGGCCTCGGCGCGATTGCCCTCGGCACCATCAATCCTGTGCTGGCGCTTATCCCGCTGGTTGACACCGGGGACGGCGCCGGGAGCGACTGCCGGCGGCTGATCGAAGAAGTCGAACCGGCATCGGGTAATCGCCAGCCCGTGGTGGCCGCCGGCGCACATGATGCTTCCTGAAGCCGGGTACACTGGCATGTCCGGCCTGTCGGCCACGGCGCAGGACATCGCTCATCCACCCCTGTCGGAGGCATGATGGACAACGCACACGAAACATCTGTGGACATCAGCAGGGACGAAAGCAGTCCCGCCGGAATGGCGCAGCCTCGAATCGATGCCGGCATATCCAGCCTTCCACTCATGCTTCTGACGGTATTCGCAGGCGTATTCGTGCTCGACTGGGGCCAGCCTTTCTTCATCCCGCTGGTTCTCGGCGTCGTCATCAGCTACGCCCTTTCTCCGCTGGTCAACCAGTTGCAGACATGGCATGTGCCGCGCGTGATCGGCGCGGCCGTACTGCTGTCCGCGATCGTGGGCGGCAGCGGCTTCATGGCGTACTCGCTGCAGGATGAAACCGCGAGCATGATCGAAACCCTGCCGGAAGCCGCCCAGAAATTCCGTCAAGTCTTGCGTCGGGAATGGCGCGGCTCCGGCGGCGCGATCGAAAACGTGCAGAAAGCGGCGGATCAGATCGAACATGCCGCGAACGAGACAGCCGCGCCGCCGCCAGCCACCCCACGCGGCGTGACACGCGTGCAGATTGAGACACCCAGATTCGATATCCGGGATTATTTATGGAATGGCACGATGGGCGCGCTGTCTTTCGTCAGTCTTGGCGTCCTGGTGCTTTTCCTCGCCTATTTCCTGATGGTTTCCGGAGACGTGTTCCGCCGCAAACTGGTCAGGCTGTCGGGTCCGACGCTCACCCGGAAGAAAGTCACAGTGCAAATGCTGAACGAGATCAGCGGGCAGATCCAGCGTTATCTGCTGGTCCAGGTCTTGACCAGCATTCTGGTCGGCATCGCCAGCTGGCTGGCCTTTTTGTGGATTGGGCTGGAGCATGCGGCCGTGTGGGGGCTTGCCGCCGCCATTCTTAACCTCGTTCCCTACCTGGGCGCCATCATTGTCACCGGCGGCACGGCGCTGGCGGGATTTCTCCAGTTTGGCAGCGTGAGCATGGCGCTAACGGTCGGCGGCATCTCGCTTGTCATCAACAGCCTCGAAGGCTATCTGCTGACTCCCTGGCTCACCGGTCGTGCCAGCCGGATGAATGCGGTGGTCGTCTTCGTCGGCGTTCTGTTCTGGGGATGGCTGTGGGGCGCCTGGGGCCTGCTGCTCGGCATGCCGATCATGATAGCCATCAAGTCGGTGTGCGATCGCGTCGACGAATTCAAATCCGTCGGCGAATTCATGGGCGACTGATGCCGGCAGGCAGGCACGGCCCGACGTGCCGCTTCCCGCCCCGCGATTCCCCTGCACGAAGACAATCAAATCCGGACGCGCTTCCCCGATTCCTACAGGCGGAAGCGTTCCCTTCTTATACCGCTCGCCACTGACCCTGCTTAGAGTGGACATGTAGCGATCTGCTGTCGCCACCCGCCTATACAAGCAGGGATTGGCGGGAGATCCCGCCAATCCCGTATCGGTCTCCTGGCCGTGACAAGGGTTTCGCTGTACGGACAGAACGCTGCGCCACGGCAGGGGTGGCACAGGCGCCATCCCGAATTTTTCTTGTACAGAAAGCGAACGGGAACGCGGACTGTATGTCCCGATTCCAGGGCAATCCCACCAAAGGAGCAATACATGAAGCGAATCAATCATATGGCGGCAGGCGTCCTTTTGCTGGCTCAGGCATTCTCCGGGGCGGCTGTGGCCGCGTCGGTCACCCTCAGCGGCAACAGCGTCGATTTCACGTTCGACGATGCGCTGATGGGGCTGTTTGGCCAGCCTGCGCTGAGCGGCGACACGCTGTCTTTCAATCCCGTGGATTTCAAGACGACATCGACCAACGGTGAGGGCTATACGCTTGCCGACAACACCGTCAACATCCAGATGACGGCGCACAGCGGTTATTCGTTCTCGAGCGTCGATCTGGCCGAACGGGGCGATTACATGCTGCTTGGCGGCGGCAGCACGGCTGACGTCGCGGGCCAGGTCCGGGTCTATGACACGCTCGATCCCGCAAAAGACACGATTACCAGTATTGCGCCCAGTGCGGCCATGGATCAGACGGGGAGCAATACGAACCCGTGGACCGCTGCCGCATCGACCGATCTGTCCGCATGGACGGGCACGCAGTCCGTGAATGTGTCCTACCAGAATCTGCTCGTTGCATCGACGAGCGGAGCGTCGTCACTGGCCTACGTGGACAAGAAGTATGGCGGCCTGACGGCCAACACGGTCGCGGCGGTGACACCGGTTCCCGAGGCGCAGACCAGCGCCATGATGCTCGCCGGACTGGGGTTGATTGGCTGGACACTGAGGCGTCGCCGCAGTTGATTTCACGGAATGCCGGACAGCAGGAGGACAGGCCTCCGACTGACCGGCATCCATTCACCCAGAGAAAAGGAAGTCATCATGAATGCCAGCAAATTATTTGCAGCCATGCTCGCCGTCAGCGCGCTGACATTGGGAGGGTGCGCGGTCACGCGTGACCAGTCGACCGTCGGACAGTATGTGGACGATGCGACGATCACGACCCAGGTCAAGGCCCGGTTTGCGGATAGTCCCGTGGTCAGCGCCATGGCGATCAAGGTCGAAACGCTGAACGGGACCGTCCAGCTTTCCGGCTTCGCCAAGAGCGCGACGGAGCGGGATACCGCCGAATCGATCGCCAGCAAGGTGCCGAACGTGAAGGCGGTCAAGAACGACATCGTCATCAGGCCGTAAAGCGGCCGAAGCGCGCCGCATCGCCCGGCACGCGTTTGTGCAGTATCGATTGACCCGAAAAGGAGAGAACCATGAACTGGGACATTATCGAAGGCAACTGGAAGCAGGTGAAAGGCAAGTTCAAGGAGCAGTGGGGCAAGCTGACCGATGACGATTTCGACATGATCCACGGCCGTCGCGAGCAGCTCACCGGAAAGATCCAGGAACGCTACGGCGTGACCCGGGATGACGCCGAGAAGCAGGTCAAGGCATGGCAAAACAAGGCCAATGACGACTGGTTCCATTGATTCCGCCGGCTGCGGCCGCTTTCATGAAAACGGCGGGCGGCACGCGGGCCCGGCTTGATGCCGGACGCTGCCCGCTGGCGTGCCGGACGTCTCCCGCATGATCAGGGTCCGCACAGGCCAGGCGCCTGCGATGCTGGATCGCCGGACGTTCGGGCATCGATTTCGTCTGGCCTGTGCCGATCCGTTGTTCGAGGCGGTCGCCGACGCGCTCGAGCGCGCCGGCGAAGGGTTCGACGATCCCGATTTCAAACCGTCGAGCGAATGGCTGGCTACCCGGCGCCGGCTGCTCCAAGCCCAGGAAAAATGGAACCGTCCGGAGACGCCCATCCGGTAGCGCGTTCGGCCTGCACAAGCTTGATCGGTATCCGGGAAAGGAGCGAGCATGAATATCAGGCATGTGATATTTGGCGAACGGTCATTGACCAAGGTGGCCGGCCTCTTCATGAACCGGAACGGGGCGGAAGCGGCCGCGCAGCAAGTGAAACGGACGGCGGATCTCGCCGATGCCCAGGTGGATCTGGTGGGCCCGCCCGATGGCGACGCCCCGAGCAGCCCTGCATTTTCCAGCAAGCTGGAACCCGAACAGGCCGGCATCTGGCGTACCCTGGTGAGAGCGCACGTGGTCTGCGGCAGCGCGGGCGCCGCCGCAGGCCTCCTGCTTTACCTGGGTTTCATCGCGGCGGGCAATACCGCAGTCACCAGTACGCCCGGCATGGGCCTGGCGGTCTTCGTTTTCTTCGGCGGGGTGCTCGGGCTTCTGTTGGGCGGCTTGCTGACGGCGCGTCCCGATCACCTGCTCGTGATCACGTCCGTGCGGCGGGCCATCCGAAAAGGCCGCTGGGCCGTGGTCATCCACCCCGTGACGCAAATCCAGATCGACCAGGCCATGAACGAACTGCGCGGACGCAGCTATCGCGTGGTGCGGAGCCTGTGAAGGCGGTCCACGGCCCACGATCGCAGCAGGCACGGATGGGGAATGTGGGGAGGCAAGTGCATGGACTGGCATTCGATTTTCGTTCCCACCCTTCCGCTTGCGGAGATCGTTCTTCGCGGCACGCTGATTTATCTTTTTCTCTTTTTCGTGCTGCGGGTCTCGCGGCGTGAGACGGGAGGAATGGGGATTTCCGACCTGCTGGTGGTGGTTCTCGTCGCCGACGCGTCGCAGAACGCGATGGCCAGTGCGTACAAGTCGATCACCGAGGGCCTGGTTCTGGTGGCGACCATCGCGTTCTGGGACTTCCTTCTGGACTGGCTCGGGTATCGATTCACCCGCATCGAACGCCTGCTTCGTCCCGCTCCGCTCCTGCTGGTCAAGAACGGCCGCCTGCTCAGGCAGAACATGAAACGCGAGCTGATCCGGGAGGAAGAACTGATGGGGCAGTTGCGCGAGCACGGCATTACCGAACGGGAATTGGCCGACGTCAGGAAATGCTATCTGGAAGGTAATGGGCGCATCAGCGTCATCAAGCATCCGAGCGCCTGAGCCAAGGCGGCTGAACACTCGGCTGCTCGAAAGCGTGGCCCGAAAACGTGGCCCGGGCGGCTGTCGGGTTTTCGCGTTCCGCGTGGCGCCGTTACGGGTCGTCGCGGCGCGTATCGTCCTGCGGCGTGCTGCGCAATTCATGACGGGCCTCTTTCGCCAGAACCGCGTACCGGGCCCGGATGCGTTCCAGATCCTCGGGCTCGAGTTCTTCCAGATCGAGCAGCGAGTTTTGTGCGTCGAGCGCGACGCGAATCAGTTCGTCGAGCTTGATCTGCATGGCTTCGGCGTCACGGTTTTGCGTGTTCTGGATCAGAAACACCATCAGGAAAGTGATGATGGTGGTACCGGTATTGATGACGAGTTGCCAGGTGTCGTTGAAGTCGAACAGGGGCCCGCTGAGGCCCCAGACAACGACGATGACAGCGCGATCATGAAGGCCCGGGGGCCCCCCACGATACGGGCCGCAGCCTGGGCGAAACGCGAAAATCGCCCTCCGTTGCCGGCGGTATTCACCTGTTTCGCCCGCAACGCGTGCGGAGCCGCCAGCCTGTTTGTCGCCGCCGTATTGCCTGAGAGGAATGAGACCCGGGGTGCTTTGTCATGACGTTTTCCTTGCTGGTTGCGCATCCTGTCGGGATGGTAGGCCGAAGCGGAGGCAACCGTGACCAGCCGAAGCCGAACCGTTTGTAAGAGGCATCTCATGAATAGGTACGTGCCCGCCGATAACGCGTCAGGACATCTGGTGACCCATGTTCACGCCCTAGAATCAGGATCCGGATATGGGAGCAGCGCCGCATGTCGCGAATGAATAGCCGAAGTCGCCGGATCCGCCGGTACCTGATGATCCCTGTCCGCGCCGGTCAGAGCTGGGGCGCACACCACCTGACGACGCATGGGGCGGCTTTGGCCTATTACGCCGTGTTCGCGCTGTCGCCCATCCTTGTCATCGCGGTGTCGATCTCCGGCCTGATTTTTGGCCGCGATGCCGTCGAGGGACGGGTTGTGGGCCAGATCGAAGGCCTGCTGGGCCACGCGGGTGCCAGCCTGGTGCAGAGAATGGTGGAGGCGAGCTATCTGTCCGGCCAGGGCGGTATCGCGGTGATGCTCGGGCTCGCCGGAATGCTGGTGGGCGCAACCGGGCTGTTCGTGCAGATGAGCGTGGCCTTCGAGCGGATATTCGACGCGAAGCGTGAATATCGCAACGCGCTGACGGTGCTGTTGATGGTTCGCTTGCGCGGACTTGCCATCGTCATCGGGATCGGCTTTTTGCTCATCGTCTCGCTGCTGGCGAGCACTGCCATCGTTGCGGCAGCCGATTATCTGACCCGTGGCTTCGGGCCGTGGTTAAAGCTGGCCGGGTTATTCCAGACGCTGCTGTCGCTGGCCTTCATGACCGTTCTGGTGACGCTGCTGTATCGGCTGCTCATACCGGTGAGCCTGCCGCGCCGTATCCTGCTGACGGGCGCTGCTGTATCGGCCGTGCTGTTCGAACTGGGTAAATGGGGAATCGGGCTGTATCTTGGGCGCGGGGCCGTCATGAGCACATTCGGTGCGGCAGGGTCGTTGGCGGTCATCCTGCTGTGGGTGTATTACGTCTCCCTGATCATGCTCTACGGAGCGGAAATCACCCACCAGTTGTATCGTCTGCATCGGGTCGACCAACGCGGGCTCGCTGCCCGCATCAGTCACGCCGACTGAAGAATCGGCACGGGCCCCGGCATGTCAGGCCATCGCTTCGACATCGGCCATCAATTCTTCCTTGCGGGCCTGCAGGACGTCGCGCATCTTCACCAGGTCGAGTGTGGACGCGCGTGCCTCTGGAAACATTTCATTCCGTTCTTCCTTGACGTGATGGTCAACATACTCGCCCAGGACGAGTACCTTGGCGTCATACAGCGCGTCATCCGGACTCAATGCCTGAATCTGGGCAATCAGGTCCCTGGCGCTCGAATGCTCGACCTCTGCCTCGCCCATCATGAGCTTGTCCTTGATCGCCCTGCGGACCGCCGGATAGAAGATTTCGTCTTCCAGTTGCGTGTGCACGGTCAGCTCGCGACAGATTTTGTCGGCGAGCTGCCGCTTCTTTTCTTTTGAACTGCCGCGTGCTTCGGCCAGCGTCTCATATTCGGTAAACATCTTTTTGACGGCTTTATGGTCGGCGTCAAGGAAGTCGCACGCGTCTTTCTGCTTGGTGGTGGGCATGATCTCTTCTCCGGAAAGTGGATGAACAATTAACAAATTGATCTTCCGGTCAATCGACTGGAAGGCAGTCTGTATTAAACGCGCAGCCGTTTTCCCTACACAGTCGTCGTCCGCCCAACGTCGTGTCAGACAATTCTTATAAGCGTGGGGGCGGCGAAGGAGAAACGCTTCAGGCGTGATTGCCGGCAGGGCATGGAAATTTCATGCTTTGTTCCTGTCATGGGGGCCGCGCTTGCCCTAGGAGGATTTCCCCTTGCGCGGATCGGCTGGCCGCGGCTGGCTGTCAATGTATTTCGCTACATCCCAGGCGTCCTGCTCACTCAGGGAATTACCCTTCCCGTATGGCATGTTTGCCCGGATGAAGGCCGCTGCGGTCTCGACCCTGGACATCCCGGCGCCTCCGTTGAACGAGTTGCTTCCCCATAGCGGTGGAAACACATAGCGGCCGGCCACTTCCGTTCCCTGCCCGTCGGCCCCGTGGCACAGTGCGCAATTGGCTTCGAACACCTGCCTGCCGCGTGTGGCGTCCGGTTTTTGCGGCGGGTTGGACAGCACGGGATAGCCGCGGCCCTTGAGCGCCACACCGATCGGCGCGCCACTGGCCAGCCAGTAGCTGTAGCTGACCAGTGCCACCATTTCCCTGCTGTCGGGAGCCGGCGCTTTTCCGTTCATGCTGAAGCGGAAGCATCCGGCGAGACGCTCCTCAAAGGTGTTGACGCGCTTGTTCTTGTCGCGATAGGCCGGATACATCCCGAACGCGGCCCACAGGGGCGCCGAATCCGCGGTGCGGCCTGCGCCCAGGTGGCAGTTCACGCAATTGAGCTTGTTGCCGACGTATTGACCGGCGTAAGTCTGGGTGTCGGTGAAGATGGCCTTCCCCAACCGGACGGCATCGCCAAAATCACCGCTGGGCATGGCGTCAGCGGAAGGGGGCGAAAAATCGACGCGAATGGTTTTTGCGTCGCGCAGCCTGGCAGGGCTCGGGGTTTGCTCGATCACGTCGGGGGTATTTGTCCCGGGCGTCTTGCCATGGTCCGAGGCAACCGACGATTGCGCGGGCTTTGCCGGCGCCGGCGCGGTTCGGGCCATGAGGACGGCCGGGATGGCGACGAAGCCCATATAAGCGATCACCCCGATGACGGCGATCACGACCCAGCCCGGGTGAAATTTCCGGGTTTGCTTCTGGCTTTCATACCAGGTTCTGAACGACATGGCTTATTTCCCTTTCCCTGCGAGAGACGGGTTTTCGAGAAACAGACTGACGGCAGCGATCTCCGGATCGGTCAGTTTTCCGCCGATCGCCTGCATCAGGCCGATCGGATCATTGGTTCGCGTGCGTCCTTTCCAGGCGTTCAATTGCGCTTGCGTGTAGGACCTGGGCTGGCCCGCTAGGGCGGGGAAATGCGGGGGAACACCCTTGCCCAGAACGCCATGGCAGGTGAAGCAGGCGGGCATTTCCTTGCTCCAGTCGCCCTCTGTGGCAATTTTCATCCCCAACGCATAATGGGCCGAGGTGGTATCCGGTGCGACGGTCGGCTGCCATGCCGGAAGGCTGGCATAGTAGTCGGCGGCATTGCGCATCTGCCCGGCATCGAGTGAACGGGCGATCGGTTCCATCACGGCGTTCTTGCGCTGTCCACCGGCAAATGCCTGCAGCTGTTTCAACAGGTAGGCCTGGCTCAGCCCCGCGAGTCGGGGAAAGCCCCCCGCTGCCTGGCCCTCACCCTTTGCGCCATGGCAGGTCATGCAGGCGGGAATGTTGGTGCCGCCTTTCTGCGCCAGCGTGGCGCCGGCAAGGCGGTCAGCGTGCGCCGGCGGCGTGACGGTCGCGGCCCAGATGATCGACACGACCATCGCAAACGGGAAGAGGAAATGGCCGATACGGGATCGCGTCCGCACAGGGCGACCCCGCCCATGCGTTTTCATGCACGCGGGTTCGGCAGCAGTGAACGGTGGTGTCATGGAGGAACACTCCTTTTTTATCGGCGTGTAGGCAGAATAAGCCTCGGCCTGGGTGTTTTCAGTCAGTCAGGGGTCAGGCGGACTGTAGGCCTGATCCGACAACCGGGCGTTGACGGCCGGCCGGAATGCCGTTGGGAAGCGTGTTGCAACCGGCCTTTGCGGGACTTACTCGATGATTCTGCCCGGCCTGAGCGGGTCGAAGTCCAGCCAGTCGCCATCGCGCAAAGTGCCGTCGACTTCCTCCATTTCGACTGTGTGTTCGCCCAGAATCTCGATCGCGTTCTCCCGTTGTGCCGGGGTGCCGACTGCGACCGCGAGCAGCATGCCGGGCTCGCGGGGCGGGGCGGCGCCCGGCTCGTGCGCCTCGTTTTCGTCCATGCTTCTCAACGCGCCCACCAAGGCGCCGGTATACGCGCCGACCGCCGCGCCCAGCAAGGGACCCACCGGCCCGAGCGCGGGAAGCGTCGCCACCCCGACCAGCGTACCGGCGCCCAGACCGCCGGCTGCGCCCGTCATCGCACCGGAGCTCGCCTCGTGCGTTCCCGGGGATTCGTCCGTATCGCCGCCAACCGGATGGATGGCGTGCTGGCCATGCGGATTGACATACACCAGCGACATCTCCTGTTTCGGGAATCCGGCACGCAGCAATTCGCGCGACGCGATGTCCGCATCGGATAGCTGATGAAAACGGCCGACGATCAATGTAGTCATTGCAGGCTCCTTCTGTGTTGGATGAAATGAAATGGCGCGGGCTACAGCCAGTATTCGAAGCGCCGTGCGACCCATTCCCCGATGCGCTGCAGGGGAGAGCGGCGCTGCCAGAGACCGGGGTCGACCGGGGTGGAGGCTGCCCGGTCCTGGTCGAACATGGCCTCCATCTGGCGCGAGAAATGCGTCCCCAGAATCACGGCATTGATTTCGCTGTTGTGCAAATAGCTGCGCCAGTCGAGATTGGTCGAACCGACGGTCGCCCATACGCCGTCGATCGATGCGGTCTTGGTGTGCAGGACCGTGTCGCGTCGCTCGTAGATGCGGACGCCGGCACGCAGAAGCTCGGTGTAATGCGATCGTCCGGCCTGGAAGACCAGCCAGGAATCGCTTTTCCCCGGCAGGATGAGCTGCACGTCCACCCCGCGGCGTGCGGCGTCGGTCAGGGCCTCGACCAGCTTGGGATCCGGCACGAAGTAGGCATTGGTCAGATGAACGAAACGCTCGGCGTGGTTGATGGCCGACAGCAGGGTCAGATAGATCGGGCTGGCAGGCTCATCCCATTTGCTGGCGATTGCCCGCACGATTTCGTCGCCCTGGGTGACGAGCTTGGGGAAATATTCCTTTTCCGCGAGTGGCGGGCCCTTTTGCCGCGCCCAGACAGCCAGAAAGTCTTTCTGCAGTTCCGCGACCACCGGACCCTCGATCTGCACCTGTGTGTCGTGCCAGCCGGTCTCGGCGTTTCCGCTTTTCTTCCTCGACGAGCGGGAGAACGAACCGCTCGAATACGATTCGCTGATGTTGATCCCGCCCAGAAAGGCGATCTTGCCATCCACCACCAGCAGTTTGCGGTGATCGCGATTGTTGAGGCGCCACTTTCGCTTGTTCGCTTTCAGGGGATCGACCGGATTGAACTCGAGGACCTGGATGCCGCCATCGCGCAGGCGATCGAAGAATTCCGCGGGAGTGTCCAGACAGCCGACACTGTCGTATATCACGTTGACCCGCACACCCGACGCCTGTTTGGCCAGCAGCAGATCGGCAAATTCGGTGCCGATCTTGCCGCTTTCGAAGATATAGGTTTCCAGGTTGATGGTGTGTCTGGCCGCGCGCATGGCCTTGAACATGGCGGCATACGTGGCGGGCCCGTCCTGCAGCAGGCGGACGTTGTTGCCGAGCACCAGGGGACTGTCCTGATTGAGCGCCTGTTCGACGGCGAGATGCTTTTTCAGGATGGCGTCATCGCCGGACGCGTCCTCGAGCTTTTTGATTATGCGGCGGCTCGTCTGTGACGAAACCGGGCCGTGAGCGCTTTTAAACGCCACCGTCGGAGCCGCTCCGGATGCCGGATGCATCATTTCAGGGGACGTCTCGTGAAGCGACGCGCACGCTGAAAGGAACGCCATGCCGAGGAGGGCAAGGCATCTGAACGCGCCTGCGATCGCAGGCGGTCGGGTGGAGGCGGCCGCAGGCCAGCGCAGGTCCGGCATCTGTCATGTTCCCGCGCCGCGAGATCCTGACGGGATCAATCGGGTTGCCGCCATGAGCCACTCGGCCACAACCGGTCCGCCGAGGCCACGCCAGGGCTTGCAGCGAATCCGCATCATGCCGGCCGACATCGCGCCACCGGGACTGACAGTCGGGCCGGTTCGTCCAGCACGATCGTGAGCGGGCGCGGCCACCGCGTTCAATACCCTGTTCACCGGCGTCGGGCATCAGGAATGGCGCTTGCCAATCACCCCGGACAGCTTGGCGATGGCGGCACCCGCGGCCAGTGCCATCAACAGGGACTTCAGGGGTTGCGCCCGGACGTATTGCGCGGCCTGGTCGGTGGTATGGCCGAATACTTCGCGGACGCGTGCGGTACCGCTGCGCAATGCGTCCTTGCCGTGGACCGCAAGGTCTGTTGCACTCGCATGCGCTTCGTCGATCGAACGACGCATTTGCTCGGCTGCAGCACTATGGGTTGTGGTGTCGTTCTGAAAAGGGGAGGTTTTGGGGTTAGTCATCGAGTCCATGGTGTTACTCCTGTAGCGGTTGGGAGAGGGCGTGAGCCGGCCGGCAGACTGCAGGCCTGAAACAATCCTACGCACGGTCGGGAGCGATTCGAATGAGATAAGACCGCGGCGCCCTGTCCGCCAATCCGTTGACCGCTTGTAGGCGATATCCGACCCGCACCGCTCGCTGCTACCGGTCGGACGACGCTTACAAGGGAATGCACCGTTTGCCCATATGCATCGTGGCATTCTCCGACAGCCGCCACCCGCTTTCGGGTGCAGCATGAAGCCTTGCCGTCAAGACGGGCCTGGGGAAAAACATGTCGATGCCGTCGGCCTTCATTTTGCCGACATCACGCGATATCGCACTGCCTGTGCTGTGGGCGGGTGGATGCATCGCGGGCCCGGGCGTGTCGGTCCTGGCTGCCGCACCGGTCTGCGTGGCATTCGCGGCCGGTCTGCGCTCGCCGTTGCTGCGCGGTCTGCCGGCCGCTGCGACGGCAGGCCTCTGTCATGCGCGGGCCGCTGTCCGCGCTTTTTGCGTAACACCTGATGAGGAGAAATCTCATGCTTAAATGGGCGCTGGTCTTTTTTATCGTCTCGCTGATTGCCGCCATGTTCGGGTTTACGGGGATTGCCGCCGGTACGGCCGCCATTGCCAAAATCCTGTTCTACATTGCGGTCTTCCTTTTCCTGTTGTTTCTGGTGTTGGGGCTGTTCGCCGTGCGCGCGATCAAGTGAATGCCCCCAGCCGGGACGCCGTGTAAGCGTTATCTGACAGGCCTATCAGTGGCTACCGATGGTGCGTGACACGGCTGCGCTTAAGCTGGATGCAACCACGGCGGGAAAGACCACTTCGTCAAGTCGTTTCCCTTTGGCAAAAATTTCAGGAGAACGCTCATGTTGTACTACGCACTGGTATTTTTTATCATCGCTATCATCGCTGCCGTATTCGGATTTGGCGGATTGGCAGCGGGCGCAGCGGGCATCGCCAAGATTCTGTTCTTTGTGTTTCTGGTCCTGGCGGTCGTTTCATTCGTGGTCAATCTCGCGCGTGGCCGTTGACATGGCCGTGCAGGAAGCAGCCACCGTCTGGCAGGATGGGAGCATGACATGATCCAGGTCGCCATCGTGGACGATCATCAGATCGTTCGAACCGGTTTTCGCGAACTGCTGACTGAAGACTCGGCGATCGCGATCAGCTTCGAGGCGGCAAACGGCGATGATGCGCTTGCCCTCCTGCGCACCACCCCTTGCGACGTGCTGCTGCTGGATATTTCACTGCCGGGAAAAAGTGGCGTGGATGTGTTGCGCACCGTGCGGCAGCGCCACCCCGACCTCAAGGTGCTGATCCTGAGCGGCTTCCCCGAGGAAAGCTATGCGTTGGCCATGATCAAGAATGGTGCCAACGGCTATCTGTGCAAGGACTGCGAACAGGCCGAGCTGCTGAAGGCGATCCGTACCGTATCGCTCGGGCGGCGTTACGTGTCGCCGCGCACCGCGGAATTGCTTGCGGACGAAATGAGCGGCGGGCGCAGCGGGGAACTGCATGAATTTCTATCGGATCGTGAGCTTCAGGTTTTTCTGCGGCTGGTGCGCGGGGAATCCGTATCCGACATTGCCGAACAGCTTCATCTCAGCGTCAAGACGATCAGTACCTATCGTTCGCGGCTGACCGAAAAGCTCAATGTCACCAGTAACGCGGAATTGGCAACCTATGCAATACGACACGGACTCATCGTTCAATAAGATGGCATCTCCCGACCAACCCGCTTCCGAGATGCCTGCCGATACTTCCCTGTTGAAAGTTTTTCTGATCGAGGATTCGCTTTTACTGCAGGAACTGCTCGGCGGCATACTGAGTGAACTCGACGGGGTCGAATTCTGCGGCGCGGCGGAAGGCGAAACCGAGGCCTTGCACCGGCTTACCGAAACGCCGGTCGATCTGGTGATTATCGATATCGAGCTCAAGCAGGGTAGCGGTATCGGCGTGCTCGATGCCCTGCAGACCGATTCGGAACAGTACGGGCGCCCGCTCAAGGCCGTGCTGACCAACTATGCGCACACCACCATGCGCCAGCGCTGCGATCGGTTCGGTACGGACGCCTTCTTCGACAAATCGATGCAGATCAACCAGTTGATCGATTACGTCAACGAAGCCGCGGAACGGAAGCGATCCCTGTTCTGAGCGGATCGTCGATCCGCGCCGTTCAGGCGGGCAGTTTCACCCGGATCGTGACGCCTGCGCCTGGCGCGGAATGGACGTCGAGTGTTCCGCCATGGGTGAAAACGCGGTGCTTGATTCCCGCCAGCCCGTGCCGGGCGAGCTTGAGCGACCCGGGATCGAACCCGATGCCGTCGTCCGCGACCTCCAGTTCAAGCATGCCCGTGTGCACGTGAAGCGACACCTTCACCTGGCGGGCCCGCGCATATTTGCGGATATTGGTGAAGGCCTCCTGGACGATGCGGAACAGGCTCAATGCCACCTCGTCGGAGAGTTCGGGTTCGGACTCCGGCAAGTCCACAATGACGTCGATCTTGTCTTCACACGCGCGAAATTCCTCGATCAGCGCCTTCAGCGCCTCGATAAGCCCGAGGTCATACAGCAGGGCAGGCCGCAGATTGTTGGTGATGCGGCGCTTGAGCTTGATTCCGCTGATCAGGTTCTCGCGCAGACGCGCCAGGCGCGGCGCCGCCACAGCCTTGGCATCGGCGGGAAGCTTGCGCTCGATCCAGTCGGCGTCGAGCTTGGCCGCGGTCAATAACGCACCGAGCTCATCGTGCATCTCGCGCGCCAAGTCCAGTTTTTCCCTCTCGCGGACCGTGGTCAGGTAGGTGGCGAGATGGGTCAGTTCTTCGGTACGCGTGCGCACCTCGTTCTCGAGCCGCTCGTTTTCCAGCGCCAGGATGCGATGGATTCGCTCCCGAAATCCCTGTTTCTTCTGCTGCTGAACGATCACCAGCATCAGCAGCAGGAGCGATGCGGCGGCCAGCACGACCGCGCTGATGCGGGCATACTTGAAACCGCTCACGGATTTTTTGACGTTTCGCAGGTTTTGCTCGAGCAGCGCGGCTTTTATCGTGGCCTGCTGCTTGCGGTAGCCATCCATCGCCAGGGTGCCCAGGTCAAACCAGTCCGCGTCCAGCGGGATCCCATCTTCCAGATGCCGGGCGGTGAGTTCCAGACGCGCAGTGATGGCTTGGGCCCGTTTGATGAGCTGGGCGACCTCGCCTGCCTCCGGCACATCCTGCGCGTCCTGTCTGACGGTCTCGAGCATGGCGAGGGCTGCGGGACGGGTCGTGCGGTAGGTGTCAAGATAGGTGCGGTCGTGCGTGAGCGCGTAGCCGCGTACCGAGGATTGTGCATCGGCCAGAAGCTGGCTCATGCGGTCCAGGTGATCGGCGCGAAGATTCATCGAGCTGAACGCTTTCAGCGCATCAAGTCCTGCCGAGGCCTGCATGTAGCTCGCGACCAACAGGCCGATCAGAAGCGCCATGCCGGCCGCCAGATACAGATGCACGTTGATTCGCAATCCATCACCGGGGGGCGACAGGTCAGTCAACTGGGCGGGCGGTGGATTCGGCATGATCTGGCTGTGCTCACGTTCGATGTGCGCTCGTTTATTGCAGGAATCTTCCGACACGTCAATCCGTTCCATCCGACAGAACCCGGCCGTTGCGGGGCATACGATGTTTCCACAATCTGGCGAAAAGACGCATCGCGACGGATTGCCATGACTACAACCTGTTGCTATTGATTTCGGGAGAACCTCATGAAAACGATTTTTGCATTGCTGATGTCTTCGCTATTTGTCGTGCTGACGGGCTGCAACACCGTTGCGGGCGCCGGCAAGGATCTGGAACGGGGCGGAGAAAAAGTCCAGGATACGGCGAAGGATGTTCAAAACAAGATGTAACGATACCTTCTCTATTGTCGCGTTCACTCAAGGAGTTCATCCATGCCTCGCGCATCGTCCTCAACGGGCCGGACCAGCCAGCCTGAAAAAATAGCTGATCCGGCCGGTTTCCTTTCCGATGTGGAAACGCTCAGGGCGCGCGCACGCAAGAATATCGGGGAAGGCGCCGTGACCGACGACTACGGCGCAAACGCGAAGGCGGCAGTCAAGATTCTGAATGATGCACTGGCCACCGAGCTGATTTGCACGCTGCGATATCGCCAGCATGCCTTCGTCGCCAAAGGGATCAATTCCGAGCCGATCGCGCAGGAGTTCCTGGTGCATTCCAACGAGGAACTGGCGCACGCCGACCTGATCGCCAAGCGGATCGTGCAACTGGGCGGAACGCCCGAACTCAATCCCGACAAACTGGCGCAACTGTCACATGCCGAATACAAAACATGCGACACGCTTGAAGCGATGATCCGTGAAAATCTCGTCGCCGAACGGATTGCGATCGAAAGCTACCGGGAAATGGTACGGTATTTCGCGCAGCACGACCCGACGACGCGCGCCATGCTGGAGGGTATCCTGGCCATGGAAGAAACCCACGCCGACGAACTGGCGGATTTGCTGAAGTAAGCGCCCGAGCCGGCCGTGAGATCCGGCGCGCGGAGCCGGAACGCGCTACTGCGTCACGACGTCGGACAAGGTCTTCGGCAGCAGTACCCACATGCGGCCACGCTGCTTCATGCGGCCGGCCAGTGCGCCGGCCGCATCACCGAATCCCCAGAAGAAATCGGCCCGTACGCCCCCCTTGATTGCACCGCCGCTGTCCTGCGCCATGACCAGACGGTCGAGTGGCTGCGGCGAATTGGGCTGGGTGGTGGCGAGGAAGACCGGCGCGCCCAGCGGAATGAACTTCGGATCGACGGCAATCGAGCGGCCGCCGGTCAGGGGAATGCCGAGCGCACCGAGCGGGCCGGGCAGGTCGTCGGGCAGTTCGCGGAAAAAGACGAAGCTCGGGTTGCTGGCGAGCAGTTCGGGCAGTTTGTCCGGATGCGTCGCCCCCCAGTCCTTGATGCCCTGCATCGAAGCCTGTTCGAGTTTGAGCTCGCCGCGTTCGACCAGCAGCTTGCCGATCGACTGATACGGATGGCCGTTCTGGTCCGCATAGCCGACCCGCATGTGCGAGCCGTCGGGAAATTCGATGCGGCCCGAGCCCTGGATCTGCAGGAAGAACAGATCGACCGGGTCGTCGGCCCAGGCGATGGGCTTGCCCTTGAAGCGGTCGCCATTGCCGTTGGCTGACAGCTCGATTTCCTTGCGGGTAGGGTAGGGCACCAGCCGGTTGCCGATCAGGCGGCCACGCAGGCGCAGGCTCTTCAGTTCCGGATAGACGCTCGCGAGGTCCACCGTGATGAGATCGTCGGGCGCGGCATACAGCGGGTAGCGCGCACGCTCGGTACGCACGCGGTCGCCCTTCAGCAGGGGTTCGTAGTAGCCGGTGATCACGCCGTCAACGGCGCCGTCTTCCTGGGTGGCCTGATAAGGCTGGAACCACTTTTCAAAAAAGCTGCGTGTAGCCTTGTCATCGGGCGGGGGCATGGACATCGCTTCGCTGCAGACCGCCTGCCAGGCGCTTTGCCTGACGAGCGTCGCACAGCCGCGCAGGAAGGCGGTCCAGGCGTCGCCGATCTGCTCGTCTTTTGCCAGGCCGACCGATGACCAGGCCACCGGCTTGAGCGTGGGATAGGTGGCGGCCGGGGTGGGAATGGGGGCGGCGGGTGGCACCGGCGCAGGGGTCGGGCGGGGACTCGGCACAGGCGCGGGCGGCGCTGGGGGGCCGGGCACAGGCGGCACTGCAGGAGGCGATACTGCGCAGGCTGACAGCAACAGAACGAACAACCACGGGCTTGCGCGTAACAGCATCACGGGTGAAGATGGCTCACATTGAAAACACGCGTTGAGTATATCAAGGGGGCATCACGCCGAATGGAAACCCAGGGACTGGGCTGGTTGATACTGGAAGCCGTCATCGCGGCGGGACTGCTGGCATTCATCGTATGGTGGACGATGAAAAAGTGAGGATGGGTGAGCGGTAAACGGTGAGCAGAGAAACTGCTTGCTGCGTCTCGCTTATCGCTCACCCTAATGCAATATCCTCGGCATCGACAGCGTGAACGAGGGAATTTCGGCGTCGAACTTGTTGCCGTCTTCCGCGACCATCTGATAGGTGCCGTGCATGGTGCCGACTGGCGTTCCCAGCGCGGTGCCGCTGGTGTATTCGAAACTCTCGCCCGGCCGCAGCAGGGGTTGTTCGCCCACCACACCGAGCCCCTTCACTTCCTGGGTGACGTTTTCGGCATCGGTAATGATCCAGTGACGTGAGATCAGTTGCGCCGCTACCGTCCCGCTGTTGGCGATGGTGATGGTGTAAGCGAACACGTAACGGTCGGTGGATGGGTCGCTCTGGTCGGCCAGGTAGGCTGTGTTGACGCTGATGCTGATCTGGTATTTTTTGCCTTCGGCCACGGGTTCGCTCGACAGGATGGAATGCGTCGAGTGTAACGCAATGACGTGACGGGCTGGTAAAATGGCCCGGTTTCCCGAAAATCCGCAGAAATCCCAGGAGCCCTTCCCATGACGTACCGCATCGCCCCGTCCATTCTGTCCGCCAACTTTGCCAAGCTGGGTGAGGAGGTCGACAACGTGCTCGCCTCCGGTGCCGACATCGTCCATTTCGACGTAATGGACAATCACTACGTGCCCAACCTCACCATCGGCCCGCTCGTATGCGAGGCCCTGCGCAAGCACGGCGTCACCGCGCCGATCGACGTGCACCTGATGGTGAAGCCGGTCGATCGCATCATTCCCGATTTCGCCAAGGCCGGCGCCACCTACATCACCTTCCATCCCGAAGCGTCCGAGCATATCGACCGCACCATCGGCCTGATCAAGGAAAACGGCTGCAAGGCCGGGCTGGTGTTCAATCCGGCGACGCCGCTCGACGTGCTGGAATACACGCTCGACAAGCTCGACATGGTGCTGTTGATGAGCGTGAACCCCGGCTTCGGCGGCCAGAAGTTCATTCCCTACGTGCTCGACAAGGCGCGCGCCGTACGCAAGATGATCGATGACCGCGGCCTCAAGGTGAACATCGAGATCGACGGCGGCGTGGGCCCCGCCAACATCGCCGAGGTCGCCCGCGCCGGCGTCGATACCTTCGTCGCCGGCTCCGCCGTCTTCGGCGCCGCCAAGGACGGCGACCCGCAGCGCTATAACTCCATCATCGCCGCGATGCGCGCCGAACTGGCCAAGGTCTGAATCCTGGTAAGGGGTGAGCAGTAAGCGGTGAGCGGAACAATCCGTGGACCGCACCGCTCACCGCTTCCTGCTCACTGCTCACCAAAAATGAATTTCCCACTCAAAATCAAAGCCGTCGTCATCGATCTCGATGGCACCCTCATCGATACCGCGCCCGATCTGGCCTACGCGGCCGAACTGATGATGGCCGAGCTCGGTCTGCCGTGTCCGTCGCAGGATGCGGTGACCTCCTACATCGGCAACGGCGTGTCGCGGCTGGTCAAGCGCGTACTCACCGGCGATATGGACGCCGAGCCGGATGCTGCGCTGTTCGAGCGGGCGCTCGCGTCATACAACAAGCATTACCGTGCGAACGTGTCACGGCAATCGCGAGCCTTTCCAGGTGTGGTCGAAGGCCTGCAGGCGCTCAAGGCGATGGGGCTGCACGTGGCCTGTATCACCAACAAGGCCGAGGCGTTCACCCACCCGCTGCTGAAGGACACCGGCCTGTTCGACTATTTCGAGCTGATCCTGTCCGGCGATTCGCTGCCGAAGCGCAAGCCCGATCCGCTGCCGCTGCGGCATGCCTGCGAGACGTTCGGGATCCAGCCGGTCGAGCTGCTGCTGATCGGCGATTCGCTCAACGATACCCAGGCCGCGCGCGCCGCGGGCAGCGCGGTGTTCTGCGTGCCCTACGGCTACAACCGTGGCCGTCCGGTAACCGAACTCGATCTGGATGCGGTGGTGCCGAGTATCGCGGTGGCGGCGACGATGGTGGTCAAGGCATGAACGTCAGGGGTCTGGTTTCGGGGATCGGGATTCGGGGGGCGTGCCGCCGATGGTGGCGCGCGTCCTGAATCAAGGCGTGCAATCCCTTTCCCTGACCTCTGAATCCTGGCCCCTGCAAAATGACTGAACAAGAATTCTTCGACCTCGCCCGCCAGGGCTACAACCGCATTCCGCTGGTGCGCGAACTGCCGGGCGACCTGGAAACGCCGCTGTCGGCGTATCTCAAGCTGGCCAACGCGCCTTACACCTATCTGCTCGAGTCGGTGGTGGGCGGCGAACGCTTCGGACGCTATTCCTTCATCGGCCTGCCGGCACGCACGGTGCTCCGCGTGCGCGCCCATCTGCTGACGGTGGAAACCGATGGCAAGGTGGTCGAGGAATGCAACCTGCCCGATCCACTGGTTTTCATCGCCGAATTCCAGACGCGCTTCAAGGCCGCGCCAGTCGCCGGCCTGCCGCGTTTCACCGGCGGGCTGGCCGGCTACTTCGGCTACGACACCATCCGCTATATCGAGAAACGCCTGGCGCCGGAGTTCAATCCGGATCGGCCGCGCAAGGAAGACGCGCTGCGCACCCCGGACATTCTCCTGATGCTGACCGAGGAGCTGGCGGTGTTCGACAATCTCGCCAGCAAGCTCTACCTCATTACGCATGCCGACCCGATGCAGCCGGATGCGTATGCGCAGGGTCATCTGCGCCTGGCCGAACTGGCTGCGAAACTGCATGCGCCCGTGGTGCTTCCGGTCGAGCCGCCTGCGGATACCGCCGAGCCGAACTCGGAATTCGGCGAGACCGAGTTCAAGGCCGCGGTACAGAAAGCCCGGAACTACATCGCCGCGGGCGACGTCATGCAGGTGGTGCTGTCGCAACGCATGGCGCGGCCGTTCGCCGCGTCGCCGCTGTCGCTGTACCGCGCGTTGCGCAGCCTGAATCCCTCGCCCTACATGTTCTTCTACGACCTCGGTGGTTTCCATATTGTCGGGTCGTCGCCGGAAATCCTGGTGCGGCTCGAGAGCGATCTCGTCACGCTGCGTCCCATCGCCGGCACGCGTCCGCGCGGTCTGACGCGTGAGGACGACCAGCGTCTGTCCGACGAGCTGCTGGCCGATCCCAAGGAATGCGCCGAGCATCTGCAGCTGCTCGATCTCGGCCGTAACGACACCGGGCGCGTCGCCGTCACCGGCAGCGTCAAGGTCACCGAGAACATGCAGATCGAGCGCTACTCGCACGTCATGCACATCGTCTCCAACGTCGAAGGCCGGCTGAAACCCGGCTTGTCCGCGCTCGACGTGCTGCGCGCCAGCTTTCCGGCCGGCACGGTATCGGGCGCGCCCAAGGTGCGGGCGATGGAAATCATCGACGAGCTGGAGCCGAGCAAGCGCGGTATCTATGCCGGCGCGGTGGGTTATCTCGGCTTCAACGGCGACATGGACCTGGCGATCGCCATCCGCACGGCGGTGGTCAAGGACGGCATGCTGTACGCGCAGGCCGGCGCCGGCATCGTCGCCGATTCGGTGCCCGACAACGAATGGCTGGAAACGCTGAACAAGGCGCGCGCCGTCGTGCGCGCGGCCGAACTCGCGCAGGCACGTTTTGGCGGCGTAGTCGTCGAGTAGCGCGTTACTTCGTCAACGTCGCGGCAGGGTGCAGCGCGCCGCGTGCGGAGGCGCCGTGACGCAGGTCCGGCAGCAACACCGCCAGCAGGCCGATCAGCGGCAGGAACGAACACAGCACGTAGACCGTTTCGATGCCCCAGCGATCGGCCAGTCCGCCCAGCACGGCAGCGCCGATGCCGGCCAGGCCGAAGGCCAGCCCGAAGAACAGTCCCGACACGGTGCCGACCTTGCCCGGCATCAGTTCCTGCGCGTAGACCACCATGGCCGGAAAGGCCGAGGCCAGCACGAAGCCGATGATCAGCGTCAGCCCTGCCGACGCGGCCAGCCCCACGTAAGGCAGCGCCAGCGTGAACGGCGCCACGCCCAGGATGGACAGCCAGATCACCCGCTTGCGGCCGATGCGGTCGCCGATGGGACCGCCCAGCAGCGTGCCCGCCGCCACCGCGAACAGGAAATAGAACAGGTGGTACTGCGCTTCCTGCGCACCGACGCCGTAGTGCTGCATCAGATAAAAGATCAGGTAGCTGCTGATGCTGGCCAGGTAGATGAACTTGGAGAACATCAGCGCCATCAGCACCGCCAGCGTGCGCAGCACGCGGCCGCGCGGCAGTTCGTGGCCGGCGGCGGATGCGGCTTTTTTCGGCTTGCGGCGCCGGTCGCGGTACCAGACGCCGACCCCCGCCAGCACGATCATGGCCAGCAGCGCGAACAGCGAGAACACAGCCAGGCTTGTCTGGCCGTGCGGCAGAACGACCCAGGCCGCGAGCAGCGGACCGAAGGCCGCTCCCGCGTTGCCGCCAACCTGGAAGATCGACTGCGCCAGTCCGTGACGGCCGCCCGAGGCCATGCGCGCCACCCGCGACGCTTCGGGATGGAAGATCGAGGAGCCGCTGCCGATCAGCGCGGCCGCGGCCAGCAGCAGCGGGAACGTGGCCGCCTGCGACAGCAACAGCAGCCCGGCCAGGGTGAAGCCCATGCCCAGCGCCAGCGAGAACGGTTTTGGATGCCGATCGGTATAGGCGCCCACCAGCGGCTGCAGCAGCGAGGCGGTGAACTGGAAGGCCAGCGTGACCAGGCCGACCTGCGCGAAGTTGAGATGAAGTTCGCTCTTGAACAGCGGATAGCTCGCGATCATCAACGACTGAATGGTGTCGTTGAGAAAATGCGAGAAGCTGATCGCGCCCAGCACCTTGAAGGCGGTGCGGTCGGCGGTGGAATGCGCGGTCGTCATGGCAGGGTGCCCGGAAAGGGGTGAAATGTTAATTCTAGGGCCAGGACGAGGGCCGGTCTCGCCGGGCACGGGCATCGCTTCCCGGCAGCGAAATGCCCGCATGAGGTTTCCCCGCCGGGCCGGCTAAATGGGCCGTTCAGCGCAGCGTCGCCCGGCGGCTACTTTCGCTGAGCCGCGCGGGCGAGCTCGCGATGGCGGAAGCAGTCCACCGTATGGTCGTTGACCATGCCCGTGGCCTGCATGTGCGCATACACGATGGTCGAACCGACGAACTTGAAGCCGCGCTTTTTCAGGTCCTTGCTGATCGCGTCAGACAGCGGCGTGCGCGCCGGTACCTGTCCGATGTCCTTCCACGCATTGTCGAGGGGGCGGCCGTCCACGAAATTCCAGAAGTAGGCGTCCAGCCCGCCCGCCGTTTCGCGCAGCGCCAGCGTCGCGCGCGCGTTGGTAATCGCCGATTCGATCTTCAGCCGGTTGCGCACGATACCCGCATCCGCCATCAGCCGCGCCACATCCACCGCGCCATAGCGCGCGATGCGCTCGGCGTCGAAATGGTCGAATGCGCGCCGATAGCCTTCACGCTTCTTCAGGATGGTGAGCCACGACAGCCTCGCCTGCGCGCCTTCCAGGATCAGGAATTCGAACAACGCGCGTTCGTCGTGCAGCGGCACGCCCCATTCCTCGTCGTGGTAGGCGCAGTAGAGCGGATCGGTGCCGCACCAGGTGCAGCGGGAGCGGGAGGCGGTCATGGGAAGGGCTTGTGAGGAGGTGGTCGATAGTTTGGCATAACGGGCATGCGAAATCGCCCGAGCGTCATCAACCCCGATCCCAAGGGATGTCGAGCAGCGCTTCCAGTTTTTACATGGCCGGGCAGGCGTTCACCGATTCCATTCAACGCGCCCACCGCCATTGATCCATCTGGCGCTTGAACGATCTTTCCTCCTCCTCGATCGTATCCTCGGTGGAATCAGGCGGGCACCCTTCGGGTGGCGGGGGGCGGTGCTCTCGTGCCGCGACCTTGGGAGGGGATGAACCGTTCCACGCGAATGGGTTATTGAAAGGCGCAGGCTCCGGCAGGCAGTCCAGCTTGTAGCTGGGCGCCCAACCCGTCTCGTAGGGCAGGAAGGAAATGGTCTGCTCGAATACGAGCGGTTTGCCAGTCGGTGTTGGGGGAAGCAGCGGCAGATTCCGGATCGCCTTCAAGGCAAGCTTCGAGGCCACCTCCGAGGTTGACCATAGCTCTTTCACATCGGCGATCTTTCCATCGGGCGCAATCTCGATGCGGAACCGAACGACCCCCTGCCCCGGTCCCTCGACGGCCGTTCCCATCATGCTGCGAACCTGCTGAGTCCAGGTGTAGCGATAACGCTTGCTGTTCCTGGCGGTATAGGTTGAAGCCAGTGTCCATTCCTCGGCCGTGGGCGCGAGCGGCGCAGGCATGGATGCTGGCGCCTTCTCCACACTTTGGACGGGCGGAGATTCAGGTACGACCCGTGGCTTGGCGGGTTTGGGCGGTTTGGCCATCCGTCGTTCTGGCGACGGCGGTTTCACCTCAGGTTCAACCTCAAGGCGCACCTGCAAGGGCGCTTCGGGGGCGGGCAGCGTCGGCTTGCCCCACCATGGCGGCAACAAGCTTGCGTGCAAGGCCAGCGACAAGACAAGCGCAATAAAAAAACTGCGTTGGAATCGGAGCAGCGGGCCCATCATTTCCGAATCAGGGAAAAACCGAATTGCCGGGTGAGCAATGCTACTGCTAAGGCTACCTCACGGAGCGTCGAACATGGGGCAATCGCAGGCACTTCAGGTGGTTGAACGGATGCACCAGGCATAGAGCGCGTCGTACACCACCATGCCATGAGCAAGTAACTCATGGTCATTCTGGAAGTTTTGGTGGAGTCCCCATGAAAGCGCGACCAGACCTGCGACCTCTGGCGCCAGATCGGGTGTATCAGTGTCGGCGCCGCGAACAATCAGGGCCAGCCGATCCAGCGCCGGATCGTCGAGCGCATATTTTCTGATGAAGGCGTCGAAGCTGCACAATGGACCGTGGTGGCCCAGCTCGACACCGGGAATGTCGAAGGGTACGGCACCCTGGCGTTCGGCCTCCTGCATCACCCTGTCCTTTGGGACATAAATGAACTCGGCGTCGTGATCGATGAACCGGGCAACCAGCCACGGACAGGCAATGCGGTCGATCTTGGGGCGTTCGCGGGTGATCCATTTCATGATGACTCCTCACTTGGGGGTGATGGCACCACCGGCAGCCTTCCAACCCTCGATGCCGCCTTCGATGTAGCGCGCCTTGAGGCCCTTGGCCTGCAGCGCGTCGACAACGGAGTTGCTGACCGAGCCACCACGCACGCAGTAGATGACGATCTCGCCGTCGGCGGATAGTGCCTGGCTCCAGTGCGCGATGTCGTTGGGGTCGTGCCAGACAGCGTTGGGCAGTTGTTCCGCCGACGCATCGCGGTCGGCGGCGCGCCGCACGTCGATGATGTGCTTGTCGGCCAGTTCGGCCTGCAGGGTTTCGGGTTTGATGGTGCGTTCCATGGTCAGGCTCCGGAGACGGCAGCGAACTTTTTCGAGGTCGCGGCCAGATTGAGATTGTTTATATAGGCGTCGACATAGGCGCCGGTCTTGGCGAGGAAAAGGCCGATCTGGGTGAGCAATGCCGGGTCGAACGACGAGGCCCGCCCGGCAGCTGGCGGCAGCTGCACCGGCAGCACGGCCGTCATGCCTCTTTTCTTCAGCCATGCCGGCGCCACGCGCCAGAACCAGACGACGATGCCGGCGGCGATAAATAGCCCGGCGATTCCGGATTCGGTGATGGCCGTCACAGCCGCCAGCGTCAGGTAGATTGCCCACAGCAGCCTCCCCTTGCCGACGATCTTGTTGGTGGGGTGTGCGGGGAGTGCGTTCATGGTCGGTCTCGTGTTGCCGGTTCGGGGCGACGGCTTATTTCGGTTGCGAGAAGTAGACGTGGAGGGAATCGAGTACGGGGCTGATCTCCTCCAGCAGTTGATCGTCGTCGGCGAGGCGCTGGCGCGCCCCTTCCAGGATGGCCTCGAAGCCTTGGCCTTCGGGCGTGACGCCGTCGCCGATGTCGAGGGTGTGTACCATGGCGCCGAGGCGGGCCAGACCACGCTCGGTGTCCAGTCCGAAGCTGGCCAGCAGGGTCTCGAAGCTCACGAGGTCGCCGACATGAGTGAAGGCTGCACCATCGAAGTCGAAGCCCAGGGCATTCGCCGGACACTCCTTGATGTCCTTCAGCCAGACGAAGCGGGCGTCGCGGTCAATGAAGCGTCGGATCAGCCAGGCCGAGGCGACGCGATCCACCCAGAGGCGAGCGCGTGTCGCCCACAGGCGGCCTTGATAGTCGGAGGACGAGAGGCGCGGTATGGCGCCGCCCGCGGCCTCGGGTTCATCGGGCGCGAATTGGCGGATCAGCCGACGTTCGGCATCGGCCAGCGCGCGGCGCGCGACATCGAGCTGGTCATTCGGAAAGAAATCGATGGCGGCGATGGCGTCGAGGTCCTTGCGCAGCTGCCGCGCTTGCCTTCGGGCTTCCGTCTCCGGCGTATCGGCAAGCTCATCAGTGAATGCGGCCAGCGCCGTGCGCCATTCCCGATACGAATCGCTGCGGTCGAACATCGCCTGCCATGCCTGCTCCATGTCCGGCGACTGACCGGGGACATCCAGTAGCCAAGCATTGCCTTCAGCGCCGATCAGTTCGTCGCAAAGGGTGGTCAGCGTCGAACGCAAGGACTGCTGCGCGGGCAGCAGATACACGCCATCCCTCAGGTTGACGGCCCCCACGCCTTTGAGTTGGCGCCAGAAGCGAAGGCGCAGACTGCCAGCCTGACCGGGGAGCGTTGCGATTAGAAGCAACCAGTTCATGAGGTAATACGTGATTCATATAATGAAGCATATATTACAAACATGAAGTGCTTATTTCAAGGACTGCTAGCGCTCGTGGCGGTGATGCAAGTCCGGAGGTGAATGTGTGTATGGGGCTCCGGCTCCTCGCTGCCGTTCATGACCGTGCTGATGGTGTGCATCATGTGTATGGGTGTGGGAATGGGTCATGGTCTCGTGCGTATGGGCGTGGCCGAAACCGGGAATCGGGTTCAGCTCTTGCCCAGCCCGTATTGCTTGAGCTTGCGATACAACGTGCGCTCGGTGATGCCAAGCGCCGCGGCGACACGCGCGCGATGGCCTTGATGCGCGTCGAGCAGGGACCGCAGGTGTGCGCGTTCCATGTCGCGCAGTGAGGTGCTGCTGCCAGGGCCAGGGCCCGTGTCGTCAGGCGGAGCTTGCGCGACGCGTAGCGGCAACCGCAGGTCGCTTGCGCGGATCGTGCCGTCGCGGCAGCTGAGCACGGCATGCTGCAGGAGGTTGCGCAGTTCGCGCACGTTGCCGGGGAAGTCGTAGGCCTGTAGTGCCGAGACAGCGTCCGGCGCGAGCCGGCAGGGGCTTTGTCCGCCGGTCAGGCGCTTGAGCAGGAAGTTCGCCAACTCGGGCAGGTCGGCGGCACGCTCGCGCAGCGGCGGCAGGGTGACGTCGATGCCGGCCAGCCGGTAATACAGGTCTAGCCGGAAGCGCTTGGCATCGACTTCGTCGAGCAGCATGCGGTTGGTGGCCGATACCACGCGCACGTCGGCGGTCAGCGTGCGGGTGCCGCCGACGCGGCGGAATTCGCCGGTTTCCAGCACGCGCAGCAGCTTGGCCTGCATGGCCAGCGGGATCTCGCCCACTTCGTCGAGGAACAGGGTGCCATTGTCGGCGAGTTCGAACAGGCCTTTCTTCAGGCCGCTGCTGCCGGAAAACGCACCGCGCTCGTGGCCGAAAAGCTCGCTCTCGAACAGGCTTTCCGGCACGGCGGCGCAATTGATGACGATGAATGCCGAACCTGCGCGGCTCGAACGCGCATGGATGAAGCGCGCGGCGAGTTCCTTGCCGACGCCACTTTCGCCGTACAGCAGGATCGACGCCTCGCTTTCGGCGACGCGAGCCAGGTTGTCGACGCAGGCGAGAAAGGCAGGCGATTGTCCGATCATCTGCATGGCATCGCATTCGCTGCCCGCTTCGGCCTCCAGCGGGAACAGTTGCTCGCCCAGATAGATCTCGCCATGGGTGCCGTGCAGACGGTGTCCGCGAATGCGAATGCGCTCGGGCTGGTCGTCGGCATGGTAGTGGGTGTGCAGCACTTCGACCGTCTCGCCCCGGACGAACAGCGCGCGATGCGGACAATATTCGCCGTTTTCGTGGCAGGGTCGTTGCGCGTGATGGGATATCGTGTAGCAGTGCTGGCCGACGATGGCCGTGGGCGTCGTCGCGTAGGCGTCGCAATAGCGCTGGTTGGCGGCAACGATGCGGTAGTTGCGGTCGATGACCACGAATGGCTGCTCGTGCGTATCGATCAGGCTTTGAAGTTCGATATCCATAGCTGTTATGTTGGTCATGACAATTGGTGAGACTGACATGTCAAATCGGTCATGTCAAACCTGCACAATTCATGGGATCCCTCGTTCGGAGCCGTTTTCGGGGTGGCATGCCTGTTGCTGTATAGGGATCACTATCAACCAACGAGGCCAAACCATGGCACATATCGTTATTCTGGGGGCGGGCGTGGGCGGCATGACCATGGCCTATGAGATGCGCGAATCGGCGCGGACGGAAGACAAGATCACCGTGGTTTCGAATCTGCCCTATTTCCAGTTCACGCCGTCCAATCCCTGGGTAGCGGTGAACTGGCGCAAGCGCGACGACGTCACGATTCCCGCTGCGCCGTACCTGAACAAGAAAAACATCGACTTCATCGCGGTCGGTGCGGCACGCGTACACCCCGAGAAGAATCAGCTTGAACTCACCGACGGCCAGATCGTGGACTACGATTTCCTCGTCATTGCAACCGGTCCCAAACTGGCTTTCGACGAGATTCCGGGACTGGGACCGGACGGCCATACCCACTCAATTTGCCAGGTCGAGCACGCCGTGGCGGCTGGCCGCGCATGGGAAGATTTCGTGCAGGCGCCAGGGCCCGTCGTGGTGGGGGCGGTGCAGGGCGCGTCATGCTACGGCCCGGCGTACGAGTTCGCCATGATCATGGACACCGACCTGCGCCGCCGCAAGATCCGCGACCGTGTGCCCATGACCTACGTCACCGCCGAGCCCTATATCGGCCATCTGGGTCTGGGCGGCGTCGGCGATTCCAAGGGCATGATGGAGTCGGTCATGCGCGACCGCCACATCAAGTGGATCTGCAACGCCAAGGTCACCCGGGTCGAGGCCGGCAAGATGTTCGTCTCCGAGCACAATGAAAAAGGCGAGGTTATCAAGGAACACGAACTGCCGTTCGCCTATTCGATGATGCTGCCGGCGTTCAAGGGCATCGACGCCGTGTTCGGCATCGAGGGGCTGACCAACCCGCGCGGTTTCATCACCATCGATCCATTTCAGCGCAATTCCACGTATCCGAACGTTTATTCGGTCGGCGTGTGCGTTGCCATCCCGCCGGTCGAGCCCACGCCGGTGCCGACCGGCACGCCCAAGACCGGCTACATGATCGAATCCATGGTCACCGCCACGGCGCACAATATCCGCGCGGTGCTCGATGGCCGCGAGCCCACCGAGAAGGCCACCTGGAATGCCATCTGCCTGGCCGATTTCGGCGACACCGGCGCGGCCTTCGTGGCGCTGCCGCAGATCCCGCCGCGCAACGTCAACTGGTTCAAGGAAGGCAAGTGGGTGCATCTGGCCAAGGTGGCATTCGAGAAATACTTCATGCGCAAAATGAAAAAAGGCTCGACCGAACCGCTGTATGAAAAGTATGTGCTGGGCCTGATGGGCATCAAGAAGCTCAAGTAATCTCCTCACGGCAACCGCCGTCGAAGCGCCCCTTGCGGGCGCTTTTTTTATGTATGCGGGGCAGGGTGCCGGCTATAATTTGCGGCTCTTGGCACAGGCTCCGCCCAGTCATGGCACCGTGATGCCGAAGGACACCCCATGCTTTTAATGATCGACAACTACGACAGCTTCACCTACAACCTCGTGCAGTATTTCGGCGAACTGGGCGAGGACGTCAAGGTGATCCGCAACGACGAAATCGACCTCGCCGGTATTGCCGCGCTGCAACCCGACCGCATCGTCGTCTCGCCCGGACCCTGCACACCCAACGAGGCCGGCGTGTCGGTGCCGCTTATTCACGAATTCGCCGGCAAGTTGCCGATCCTCGGCGTCTGCCTCGGCCATCAGAGCATCGGTCAGGCCTTTGGGGGCCGCATCGTGCGCGCCAAGGAACTGATGCACGGCAAGACCTCGATGATCCATCATCTCGATACGGGCGTATTCAAGGGGCTGCCCAATCCCTTCCGTGCCACCCGCTATCATTCGCTGGTAATTGAGCGCGAGACGCTGCCGGACTGCCTGGAGATTACGGCGTGGACCGACGACGGCGAGATCATGGGAATACGCCACAGGACGCTCGCGATCGAGGGCGTGCAGTTCCATCCTGAATCGATCCTCACCGAACACGGCCACGCCATGCTTGAGAATTTTCTGAAAGGTACGCGATGATCACGCCGCAGCAGGCGCTCACCCGGCTGGTCGAACAGCGCGAAATTTTTCACGACGAGATGCTGTCGCTGATGCGCCAGATCATGCACGGCGAACTCACGCCGGTGCAGATCGCCGGCATCATTACCGGCCTCAGGGTAAAAAAGGAAACCGTTGGCGAGATCGCGGCCGCGGCGCAGGTAATGCGTGAATTCGCCACCCAGGTGCCGGCGCAGAACGACGCGCATCTGGTCGATACCTGCGGTACCGGCGGCGATTCTGCCCATACCTTCAATATTTCCACCGCTGCCGCCTTCGTCGCGGCCGCGGCCGGGGCGCGCGTCGCCAAGCACGGCGGCCGCTCGGTATCGTCGACCAGCGGCAGCGCCGACGTGCTGGAGGCGCTGGGCGTGAACCTCGCACTCGCGCCCGAACAGGTGGCAGCGAGCATCGACGCGATCGGCATCGGTTTCATGTTCGCCCCCAACTTCCACGGCGCCATGAAGCACGCCGCGCCGGTTCGGCGTGAACTGGGCGTGCGTACGCTATTCAACATCCTCGGCCCGCTCACCAACCCGGCTGGCGCACCGCACCAGTTACTGGGCGTATTTCACCCTGACCTGGTCGGTATCCTGGTGCGCGTGCTGCAGCGCCTCGGCAGCCGTCACGTCATGGTGGTGCACGGGTCCGACGGCATGGACGAGATTACCTTGGGTGGCGACACCCTGATCGGCGAGCTGAAGGATGGCGAGGTCAGGGAGTATACGATCCGTCCGGGCGAATTCGGGCTGGAAACCTGCGGCAGCGAGGTGCTCAAGGTATGGGACGCCACACAGGCGAAGGACATGCTGCTCGCGGTGCTCGACGGGCTGCCGGGGCCGGCATGCGACATCGTGCTGCTCAACGCAGGCGCCACCATCTATGTGGCCGATCGTGCCGCTACGCTGGGCGAGGGCATCGAACTGGCGCGCGAGGCCATCCGCAGCGGCGCAGCACGCGAAAAGTTGCGACAGCTGGTGGCGTTTTCCAATCAGGTCGCGGGAACCTAGCGCGATGTCAGACATCCTCCAAAAGATTCTCGCCACCAAGCGTGAAGAAATCGCCGCGGGCCTTGCCCGCGCGTCGCTCGCCGACATGCGTGCACGAGCCGAGGCCGCCGCGCCACTGCGCGATTTCGTCGGTGCCCTGCGCGCGAAGCGCGCTGCCGGACAGCCTGCGGTGATCGCGGAAATCAAGAAAGCCAGCCCGTCGAAGGGCGTGATCCGGCCCGATTTCAGACCGGCCGAGATCGCGGCCAGTTACGAGAAGGGCGGGGCCGCGTGTCTGTCGGTGCTGACCGATCGCGAGTATTTTCAGGGCAGCGCCGACTATCTGCAGGCGGCGCGCGCCGCGTGTACGTTGCCGGTGCTGCGCAAGGATTTCATCATCGATCCGTACCAGGTCTACGAAGCGCGCGCGATGGGGGCGGACTGCATTTTATTGATCGTCGCCGCGCTGGATCTGCCGGCGATGCAGGAACTGGAAGCCTTGGCGTTTGAACTGGGGATGGCGGTACTGGTGGAATCGCACAACGCTGAAGAGCTCGACGCCGCGTTGCAGCTCAAAACCCCTTTGCAGGGCATCAACAACCGCAACCTGCGCAGTTTCGAGGTCAGCCTCGACACTACGCTGGCGCTGCTGCCGAAAATGGGCGACGACCGTATCGTCATCACCGAATCCGGCATTCTCGCGCCGGCTGACGTCGCACGGATGCGCAGCCATCGGATCGATACTTTTCTGGTCGGCGAGGCATTCATGCGCGCCGCCGATCCGGGCGCCGAACTGGCCCGGCTTTTTGCCTGACGCAATTCAACATGCAAGATGCAAGGAAAGCCTTGTCTCTTGAGTCTTGAATCTTGAGTCTCGTACCTCGCGCAGCGCAACGTCGCGTCAGCGCTTGCCTCCGAACAGGCTGCCAAGCAGGCCGCGGCTGATGCTGCGGCCGATCTGGCTTCCGATGGAGCGAGCGACAGATTTTGTCATCGCCTCGACCGCGCCCTCGCGGCGGCCGCTTCCCCCCAGAATATCGCCTAGCACGCCACCGAGCCCGCCGCTGCTTGCGGGCGCTGGAGGCGCCTTTGCCTGCTGTTTGGCCGCTGCTTGTGCCGCGGCTTCCTGGCTTGCCTGGTTGGCGCGGGCCTTGAGCATTTCGTAGGCGGATTCGCGGTCGACGGTCTTGTCGTAGACGCCTGCAACCAGCGAGGTCTGCATCAGTTGTCGACGCTGGGTATCGGTAATCGGTCCGATCTGTCCCCGCGGCGGCACGATAAAGGCGCGCTCGACCACGCCGGGCCGGCCCTTGGCATCGAGTAGCGACACCAGCGCTTCGCCCACGCCGAGCTCGGTGATGGCGGCGGCTTCATCGAGTGACGGGTTGTCGCGCATGGTTTCGGCGGCGGCCTTCACTGCTTTCTGATCGCGTGGCGAGAAGGCGCGCAGCGCGTGCTGCACGCGATTGCCGAGCTGCGACAGCACCTTGTCGGGCACGTCGGCCGGATTCTGGGTGACAAAAAATACTCCGACGCCCTTGGAGCGAATCAGCCGGACGACCTGCTCGATTTTTTCCACCAGCGCGTCGGGCGCATCGTTGAACAGCAGGTGCGCTTCGTCGAAGAAGAAAACCAGCTTCGGCTTGTCAAGGTCGCCGGCCTCGGGCAGGTTCTCGAACAGCTCGGACAACAGCCACAGCAGCAGCGTGGCGTACATTTTCGGTGATTGCATCAGGCGATCGGCCGACAGGATATTGATGACGCCGCGCCCGCGGTCGGACTGGATCAGATCGTCGATATTGAGCATCGGCTCGCCGAAAATCTGCTCGCCGCCCTGCGATTCCAGCGCCAGCAGGCCGCGCTGGATGGCGCCGATGGAGGCGGCGGAGACGTTGCCGTATTCGGTGGTGAATTCCTTCGCATGCTCGCCGACGAAGGCGAGCATCGCGCGCAGGTCCTTGAGGTCGAGCAGCAGGAGTCCGTTGTCGTCGGCCACCTTGAACACCAGATTGAGCACGCCGTTCTGGGTGTCGTTGAGATCGAGCATGCGCCCCAGCAGCAGCGGTCCCATGTCGGACACCGTGGTGCGCACCGGATGACCAGTGGCGCCGAACGGATCCCACAAGGTGACCGGATAGCCTTGATAGGCAAACTCTTCAAGTTTGAGCGATTCGACCCGCTCGGTTACCTTGGCATTGCCGCCGCCGGGCTGCGATACCCCGGACAGGTCGCCCTTCACGTCGGACATGAAACACGGCACGCCGATGCTGGAGAAATGCTCGGCCAGCGTCTGCAAGGTGACGGTCTTGCCGGTGCCGGTGGCGCCGGTAATGAGACCATGCCGGTTGGCCATCTGCGGCAGCAGGACAAGATCGGCGGTGGCGTTGCGGGCGACGAGCAGTGGTTCGGTCATGGCGCATCCTGGGGTATCGATATGCGGATTCTATCGAGTTCGACGGAAACGCGTAGCGGGTAAAGAATAGAAGAAGATGCTAATGCGCCGGGTATCATCCCGGCAGGATGAGAACAGGGAGGCAATGCGCGACATGGAACAGCAGGCGCATGAAATCGTCATCGTCGGCGGTGGGGCGGGCGGGCTGGAACTGGCGACCCGCCTGGGTGACAGGCTGGGAAAAAAGAAGCGTGCGAAGATCACGCTGATTGATGCCTCCCCGTCGCACCTGTGGAAACCGCTGCTATACGAAGTTGCGGCAGGCAGCCTCGATTCCTACGCCGAGCGGCTGGAATATCTGGCGCAGGGTCACTGGCACCATTTCACGTTTCGCCTCGGCCGCATGGACGGGCTCGACCGTACGCGGCAGGAAGTCAGCATCGCGCCTACCCTGGACGACGATGGTGTCGAGATCATCCCGCGCCGCAGTTTTCACTACGACACGCTGATCGTCGCGGTCGGCTCGGTCGGCAGTGACTTCGGCGTGCCGGGCGTGAAGGAGCACTGCATCATGCTCGACACGCCCGAGCAGGCGCGCGAATTCCACCGCCGCCACATCAACGCCTGCCTGCGCGCCAACACCCAGACCGAAGCCGTCGCGCCCGGCCAGCTCACCGTCGGCATCGTCGGCACCGGCGCCACCGGCGTCGAACTGGCGGCCGAACTGCACGACACCACGCGCGAGCTGTCGGCCTACGGCATGGACAACATCGACCCGGACAAGAGCCTGAAGCTGCTCATCGTCGAAGCCTCCGACCGCATCCTGTCGGGGCTGCCGCCGCGCCTGTCGAATGCGGCCGCCGAACGCCTGACCGAACTGGGGGTGGAAATGCACACCGGCGAACGCATCGTCGAGGTGCGCGCCGACGGCATGCTGACCGCCGATGGCAAATTCATTCCCGCCAGCATGATGGTGTGGTCGGCCGGCATCAAGGCGCCGGATTTCCTGAAAGAAATCGACGGCCTGGAAAGCAACCGCATCAACCAGTTGCTGGTGCGCTCCACGCTGCAGACCACGCGCGACGACAATATCTTCGCCTTCGGCGACTGCGCGGCCTGCCCGATGCCGGACGGCAAGAGCTTTGTCCCGCCACGCGCGCAGGCCGCGCACCAGCAGGCGTCAATGCTGGTGAAATCGGTCAGCCGCCGCCTGCGCGGCAAGCCGCTGCCTGAATATGTCTACCGCGACTACGGATCCCTGGTCGCGCTCGGCCGTTTTTCCACCGTCGGCAACCTGATGGGCGGGCTGACCGGCGGCAGCATCATGATCGAAGGCGCGATGGCGCGGCTGGTGTACTGGTCGCTGCACAAGATGCACGAGATCGCGCTGCACGGCTGGGTCAAGACTGCGCTCACGACCTATGCACACTTCATCAGCACGCCGACGCGGGCGCGGATCAAGCTGCACTAGTCATTCCACAACCACGCCGCGCCGCGCACGCCGCTGGAGTCGCCGTGCTTCGGCGGCAGCAGCCGCGTATCGATGCGGTCGGAGAATACGTAGCGCGGCCACAGTCGCGGCACCGTGTCGTACAAGCGGGCGATGTTGGAGAGCCCGCCGCCGAGCACGATGACGTCGGGGTCGATGAGGTTGATGACGCCGGCCAGCGCGCGCGCCAGCCGCTCCTCGTAGCGCGCCAGCGTCGCGCTGCAGGGGCCGTAGCCCGCGTTGGCCAGCTGCACGATTTCGTGCGCCGGCAGGTCCTCGCCGCCGTAGCGCACGTGATCGGCGGCGAAGGCGGTGCCGGAGAGCCAGGTTTCGATGCAGCCACGCTTGCCGCAGTAGCACGCGGTTGCGGCATCGAGTTCACGCGGACTCGGCCATGGGTGCAGGATGGCTTCACCGGTGGCTGGATGCTGGCCGGTGCCGTGGCGGTCGGCCTGGGCATCGGCGAACTGGAAATAGGGCAACGGCGAATGCCCCCATTCGCCCGCAATCGCGTTCGCGCCATCGAGTCCCTGGCCACGCACCACCACGCCGCCGCCGACGCCGGTGCCGAGGATGACGCCAAACACGCTTCCGGCGCCCGCGGCAGCGCCGTCGATGGCTTCCGACAGGGCGAAGCAGTTGGCGTCGTTGGCGAGTCGGACTTCGCGGTTCAGCGCGCGTTCGAGGTCCGCCTGCAAGGGTTCTCCGTTGAGGCAGGTCGAGTTGCAGTTTTTCATCAATCCGCTCGCCGGCGAGCGCGCGCCGGGGGTGCCGATGCCGATGCTGCCGGGTTGTCCGAGTTCGCGTTCGGCTTGCTGGACGAGCGCCGTAACAGTCGCCACCGTCGCCAGATAATCGTTTTGCGGGGTCGGCACGCGACGGCGCAGGATTTCCCGGCCTTCGGCGTCCAGTGCGATGAGCTCGATCTTGGTGCCGCCGAGGTCGATGCCGAGGCGGAGAGAAGCGGCCAGAATGTTAGAATCGTGCATTAATTTTGCGTTGGAATCGACATGGCAGGACACTCGAAATGGGCCAACATCCAGCACCGCAAGGGTCGTCAGGATGCCAAGCGCGGCAAGATCTTCACCAAGCTTATCAAGGAAATCACCGTCGCGGCCAAGATGGGTGGCGGCGATCCTGCGATGAACCCGCGACTGCGGCTGGCGATCGAGAAGGGCAAGGCCGAGTCGTTGCCCAAGGATAATATCGAGAACGCGATCAAGCGCGGCACCGGCCAGCTTGAGGGCGTGAGCTACGAGGAAGCGCGCTACGAAGGCTACGGTATCGGCGGCGTCGCGGTGATGGTCGATTGCCTGACCGACAACAAGACGCGCACCGTCGCCGACGTGCGCCACGCTTTCACCAAGCATGGTGGCAACATGGGCACCGACGGCTGCGTGGCGTTCCAGTTCAAGCATTGCGGCCAGATCGTCCTGGAGCCGGGCGCCAGCGAAGAGGCCGTGATGGAGGTTGCGCTCGACGCCGGCGCCGACGATATTCTCCCCAACGAGGACGGCTCGATCGAGGTATTGACGTCGCCCGACCCCAAGGCCTTCGAGGCGGTGAAGCAAGCGCTGGAACAGGCCGGGTTCAAACCCGCGGTCGCCGAGATCACCATGCGCCCCGAAGCCGAGACCGAACTCGCCGGTGACGACGCGGTGAAGATGCAGAAAATCCTGGACGCGCTCGAATCGCTCGACGACGTGCAGGAGGTCTACACCAACGCGATCCTGCCGGAGTAATCCATCCATTGCGCATCCTCGGTATTGATCCAGGTCTGCGTCTCACCGGCTTCGGCGTGATCGAGCAGACCGGCCAGAAGCTGGCCTATGTCGGGAGCGGCGTCATCAAGAGCGGCGACGGCAGCCTGCCGCAGCGGCTGGGCGTGCTGTTCGCCGGATTGAACGAAGTGATCGGCACCTACCAGCCCGATACCTGCGCGGTGGAAATCGTCTTCGTCAACGTCAATCCGCAATCGACGCTGCTGCTCGGTCAGGCCCGTGGCGCCGCGATCTGCGCCGCCGTGTCGCGCGAACTGATGGTTGCCGAATACACCGCATTGCAGATCAAGCAGGCGGTCGTCGGCCACGGCAAGGCCGCCAAGGAGCAGGTGCAGGAAATGGTCAAGCGCCTGCTGAGCCTGCCCGTCGCGCCGACGGCCGACGCGGCCGATGCGCTGGCCTGTGCCATCACCCATGCACACGGCAGCCGATTGGGCACGCATTCCACCGCAGGCTACCGCGTCAAGGGCGGACGACTGGTATGAACAGGGACTCAACATGATAGGCAGAATTACCGGCACGCTTTCCGCCAAGCAGCCGCCGCAGGTACTGGTGGACGTGAACGGCGTCGGCTACGAGATCGACGTGCCGATGAGCACTTTCTATAACCTGCCGGCTATCGGCGAAAAAATCAGTCTGCTCACCCATCTGGCGATCCGCGAGGACGCGCATCTGCTGTATGGCTTTGGCAGCGAGATCGAGCGCGCGGCGTTCCGCGAACTGCTGAAGGTCTCGGGGATCGGCGCCAAGACGGCGCTGTCGGTGCTGTCGGGCCTGTCGGTCAACGACTTGTCAGCGGCGATCGCGGCGCAGGAAATCGGCCGCATCGTCAAGGTGCCGGGCATCGGCAAGAAAACCGCCGAGCGCCTGCTGCTTGAACTCAAGGGCAAGCCGGTGTTCGCGGGCGCGATCGCCAGCACGGGAGCAGCCGGCGTGTCGGACGACGTGCGCCAGGCTTTGCTGGCGCTGGGCTATAACGAGCGCGAGACGACCGAAGCGCTGCGCCAGTTGCCGCCCGACCTGCCGGTGGGCGAGTCGATCCGGCAGGCGCTGCGTGTATTGTCCAAGACCTGATTCCATGCCGTTTCCCACGCGACATCCTCATCGACCGACGGCTTCGTTGCAACGTCATCTGGCGTGGCTGCTGCTGGGCGTGATCGGCATGTTTGGTGCAGGAATCGGGCTGAGCCTGTGGTTCAGCCTGGAGTCCGGACGGGACAGCCAGCAGCGCTTCATCCAGCATGAAGCCCAACAGACGCGTATCAACCTGACAAGGCGGCTGGACTATTACCGCATGCTGCTCGCCAACCTGGCACGCGATCCTGAATTGCAGGACGTGATGATGCTCGGCTCCACCGATGAGAAGCAGCAATGGGCCCTGTCGCGCCAGCGGCTGTTGCCCGAGATACTCGGGCTGGCGCTGGTCGATCCGCATGGCGAGGTGCTGGGCGAGGCCGAATCGCTGCGCATCGGCCAGGCGTGCCGGCAGGATCTGCGGCGCCCTGGCGCCTTGACGGATGGCCGCCTGCTGGTGCACCGCGAACTGCGCGGCGCGGAGCATGTCGACCTGATCATGCCCGTGCGCGATTTCAAGGGCGAGCTGCTGGGAGGCGTGTTCCTGAGCATGCGCCTGACCCAGTTCCAGCGTGTGCTCGATAACTCGATCCAGCCCGGCCATGCCATGGTGCTCGTCGACGCACAGGGAGATACGATCGTCAGCCAGGGCGAAGTAAACGGACGCTTGCGTGAAACCCGTCTGCCTGTGGCGGATATGGACTGGATGCTGATCGTGCGAACGCCGGTGCAATGGCTGACGCGCAGCGGCTGGCAGCAGGTGGCGACAGGCTTGCTGACCCTGGGCGCGGTGCTGCTGGTGTTGATCGTCGGCATGACACGGCTGCGCCGCACCATGGCGCGCGACGTCGTGTCCACGCTGGATGCCATGAACGCACTGGCGCGCAACGAACGGGTTCCAACGATCGTGCCGCACTATATCGAATTCGAGCCGGTCGCGACCGACATCAACCTGATTGCCCGGAATTTGCAGGAGCAGCGCGCACGGCTGGAACATCTGAGCCTGACCGATCCGCTCACGCAGTTGCCCAACCGTCGTGCATTCGAAACTGGTTTTCCCCACGCGCAGGGACTCGCCGAGCGGCAGCATTCCGTCGCGCTGGTCATGCTCGACATTGATTATTTCAAGCAGACCAACGATCGCTACGGGCATGGTGTGGGCGATCAGGTTCTGCTTGCTCTGGCACAGTCATTGAAGGCCTTGACCCGGCGTGCCGATCTGGCCGCGCGCCTGGCCGGAGACGAGTTCGTGGTGCTGCTGTCGGGGCTCGATGCGGCGGGTGTGGATGCCTGGTACCAGCGCCTGAGCGAGCATTTCAGGAGCGAACTGGATGCCTTCGGCCTGGCCCTGAATACGGGCCTTAGCGCGGGACAGACCTGGCTCGGAAAGGCGTCCGACGACACCCTAAACGATGCGCTCGCGCGTGCCGACCGCGCACTCTATCGGGCGAAAGCGCAGGGGCGCGGCCAACTGGTGCAGAACGCGGCGCCCGGCGAGGACACCGCGGGGTAGAATCCGCTTGTATTCCGTAACGCCGTTCCCGGCTCCATGATCGAAACCGACCGTCTCATTGCCCCCGCCGCCGTCAGCCCGCAGGAAGAGCAGATCGAGCGCGCGCTGCGGCCGCGTACGTTGGCCGAATACGTCGGCCAGGCGAAGGCCCGCGAGCAGCTCGAAATCTTCATCCATGCGGCCAGGAAGCGCAGCGAGGCGCTCGATCACGTGCTGCTGTTCGGGCCGCCGGGCCTCGGCAAGACCACGCTGGCGCACATCATCGCGCGCGAAATGGGCGTCAACCTGCGCCAGACCTCGGGTCCGGTACTGGAACGCGCGGGCGATCTGGCGGCGCTGCTGACCAACCTGGAACCGCACGACGTGCTGTTCATCGACGAAATCCACCGCCTCTCGCCGGTGGTCGAGGAAGTGCTGTATCCGGCGCTGGAGGACTTCCAGATCGACATCATGATCGGCGAGGGTCCGGCGGCGCGCTCGGTCAAGCTCGACCTGCCGCCGTTCACCCTGGTCGGCGCCACCACGCGCGCCGGCATGCTGACCAATCCGCTGCGCGACCGCTTCGGCATCGTCGCGCGGCTGGAGTTCTACTCGGCGGAAGAACTCGGCTTCATCGTCCATCGCTCGGCGGGCCTGTTGCAGATGAATCTGGACGAGGCCGGTGCGCTGGAAATCGCGCGTCGTTCGCGCGGCACGCCGCGCATCGCCAACCGTCTGCTGCGCCGGGTGCGCGATTACGCCGACGTCAAGGCAGACGGGCAGGCCAGCGGCGCGGTGGCCGATGCGGCGCTGGTGATGCTCGACGTCGACCGCGCCGGGCTCGATGTGATGGACCGCAAGCTGCTGTCGGCCGTGGTCGAGAAATTCATGGGCGGCCCGGTCGGGCTCGACAACCTTGCTGCCGCCATCGGCGAAGAGCGCGACACCATCGAGGACGTGCTCGAACCTTTCCTGATCCAGCAGGGCTATCTGCAGCGCACGCCGCGCGGGCGTATCGCCACGCCGCTGGCGTATCGCCATCTCGGGCTGGCCACTCCCGCCGAACCGAACGCGGATCTGTTCTGATGGCGTTTGTCTGGCCGGTCCGGGTGTACTGGGAAGACACCGACGCGGGCGGCGTGGTGTACTACGCCAACTACCTCAGGTTCATGGAACGCGCGCGCAGCGAATGGCTGCGCAGCTTCGGCTTCGAGCAGGATGTCCTGCGCGACGAGGCGGGCGTCGTGTTCGTGGTGCGGCGGGTGGAAATCGACTACCTGTCGCCGGCACGCTTCAATGAGCAGCTCGACGTGACGGTGGTGCTGCATGAAGCCAGGAGTGCCAGCCTTCGCGTGCGACAGGAACTTTTGCGCGGCTCCACCCGTCTGGCAGAAGCCGTCGTGACGCTTGCCTGCGTCGATGCGGCGCGTTTCAAACCCGTTAAAATACCCGAGCCCCTTCTACAAGTATTGGCCTCTGCAACGTGACTCCCGAACTCGGTCAAGACCTCTCGCTGTTCCATCTCGTCCTCCACGCCTCGCTGCCGGTACAGGTGGTCATGGCGCTGTTGCTGGGCGCCTCGCTGATATCGTGGTGGTTCATCTTCATCAAGATGTTCGCTCTCAAACGGGCCCTGCAGGTGACCGACAGCTTCGAACGCGAGTTCTGGGGGGGCGGCGACATGAATGCCATCTACCAACGGGTGGCCGGCGCGCGCGAAGGGGCGGGTGAAATGGAGCGTATCTTCGAAGCCGGCTTTCGCGAGTTCCTGAAACTGCGGCACCAGACCGGACTGTCGCTCAACGTCATCATCGATGGCACCCGTCGTGCGATGCGCGCAACCTACCAGCGCGAACTCGACGGTCTCGAGTCGCATCTGTCCTTTCTCGCCACGGTCGGATCGGTGTCGCCCTATGTCGGCCTGTTCGGCACGGTGTGGGGCATCATGATCGCCTTCATGGGGCTGTCGAGCATGGCGCAGGCCACGCTGGCGCAGGTCGCGCCCGGCATCGCCGAAGCGCTGATCGCCACCGCCATGGGGCTGTTCGCGGCGATTCCCGCAGTCGTCAGCTACAACCGCTACACCCACGACATCGATCGCCTGGCCAACCGCATGGAAAGCTTCATGGAGGAGTTCTCCAACATCCTGCAGCGGCAGCCGGTAACGGCCAAATCGGGTTAGCGCGTGGCACGGACACGCAAACAGATGGCCGAGATCAACGTCGTGCCGATGATCGACGTGATGCTGGTGCTGCTGGTGATCTTCATGGTGACCGCACCCTTCATCAATCCGGCCCAGGTCGAACTGCCGAGCGTCGGCAAGACTTCGCAGACGCCGCAGAAACCCCTCGAAATCATCATCAGGGAATCGGGCGAATATCTGCTGCGCGACCGCGCGTCCGGGGGCAGCGAACGGGTCGTGATGAAATCGGCGCTACCCGATGAAATTGCCGCATTTCACCGCGCCCAGCCGGATCAGCCGGTGGTGATCGCCGCGGACAAGAATATTCGCTACGAGGAAGTGATGCATACGATGACGCTCCTGCAACAGGCCCGGATCACGCGTATCGGCCTGCTTGCCCGCCCGGCGCCATGAATTTCACGGCCGACGCGCCGCCCGGCCCGCGTCCAGCTTCCAGCCTCCTCGCAGCGGGGCTGGCGCTGGGGGTGCATGGGTTGTTCGTACTGATGCTGGTTTTCGGCGTGTCATGGCAGACTCAGCACCCGGACGCCGTCATGGTCGATTTGTGGGAATCGTTGCCGGAACCTTCGCCGCCGCCGGTCAGGAACCGCCCGCTGCCACCGGTGAAAGCGCCCAAACCAGAACCTGTCGTACCGCCGCCGAAACCGGTGGAAAAGGAACCGCCGCCGCCGAAGGCACCCGACATTGCCCTGGAAAAGAAAAAAGCCGAGGCCGACCGTCTGAAAAAACTCAAGGCCATGCAGGCAGACGAGGAAAAGGCCCGGGCCAAGGCAGCCAAAGCCTTGCATGAAAAACAGCAGGCCGAACAGACGCGGCAGGCGCTGCTGCGGGAAATGGAAGAAGAGGACCTGAAGCAGCGCCTGGCGGCCGATGCGGCGGCGAACGAGGCACGTCTGGCCCGATTGACCGAGGCGCAGGCGCTCAGCAAGCGTCAGGCTGCGGTGGCGAGCGCCGTCGGGCAGTACCGCGACCAGATCAGCGCCAAGGTGCGCGGCAATACCCGGTTGCCCGACAATCTGAAGGGCAACCCCGAAGTCCGTTGTCTGGTGAAACTGCTGCCCACCGGTGAAGTCCTGAGCGTGCGGGTCACGAAATCCAGTGGCGACCCCGCCTATGACGACGCCGTGGTGCGCGCCATCGAGAAGTCTTCGCCCCTGCCCTTGCCGAGTGACCGCGACGCGCGCGCCGCCTTCGTCCCGGAACTTTCCTTCGTTCACCGCCCCAAAGAGTAGGCCCTGAACGGGCCGGAACGAGGCGCTGCGCGGCCGGGGCCGCCTGTGGCCTATGCTAGACTGCCCAATCGAGAAACCATTCGTGAGCCCGATACCCGTATCCATGCTGCGTGCCGTTCTGTTGTTTCCCCTGTTCTGCCTGGCCTTGCTGAGCGCGCCGTTTTCCGCGCGCGCCGCGATGGAGATCCAGGTCATCGGCGGTGCGGCCAACAAGATTGCCGTGGCCATGGTGCCGTTCCAGGCCGCGCCCGGCCAGCCGAATCCCGCGCTGACGCAGATCGTCGGAGACGATCTCAATCGCAGCGGCCAGTTCCGGCTGGTGGAGGGGGGCGGAGCGCAGCAGCCCGTCATGCCAGCGCAGGTCGACTACGGCGTCTGGCGCGGCAAGGGAGCGGACGCACTGGTGATCGGTCAGGTCGCCGCGCAGCCGGGCGGCCGTTTCGAGGTCCGCTTCTATCTGCTGGACGTTCTCAAGCAGACCCGGCTCGCGGCCTACAGCTACACCATCACGGCCGGCCAGTGGCGCGCCACGGCGCATCAGATAGCCGACCTCATCTACGCGAAGCTGACCGGTATTCCCGGTGCGTTCAGCACCCGCATCGCCTACGTGCAGAAACAGGGTCGCCGCTATGAACTGCGGGTAGCCGATGCCGATGGGCAAAATCCGCAGACCGTGATGCGCTCCAACGAATCGGTGATTTCACCGAAGTTTTCGCCGGACGGCAGCCAGATCGCATATGTCTCGTTCGAGGACCGGAAACCGGTCGTGTACGTGCAGTCATTGCAGAACGGCCATCGCCGCAAGCTCGCAGCATTCAAGGGGTCCAACTCGGCCCCCGCGTGGACGACTGACGGCCGGCGGCTGGCGGTCGTGCTGACGCGCGACGGCGCTTCGCAGATTTATATGATCAATGCCGATGGCGGAGGGCTGACGCGCCTGACGCGAGGCGGCAATATCGACACCGAACCGGTATTCTCCCCGGATGGACAAACGGTGTACTTCACCTCGGATCGCGGCGGCAGCCCCCAGATCTATCGCATGGCGGCCAGCGGCGGAGAAGCCAAACGGGTGACATTCAACGGCAGCTATAATGTCTCCCCCTCGATCAGTCCGGACGGACGCTACCTGATCTATATCAGCCGCGACGGCGGGCGCTTCAGCGTGACCTTGCAGGAACTGGCCTCAGGACAGACCCGGGTGCTGACCGATACTGCCCGCGACGAGTCGCCCAGTTTCGCCCCGAATGGCCAGGCCGTGTTGTATGCCACGGTGCAGGGCGGCCAGGGCATACTCGGGACGGTGAGCCTGGACGGGAAAACGCATGCGCGCTTGTCGGAATCGGGTGTGGACGCGCGCGAGCCGGCCTGGGGGCCATGAAGGCATGCCCCTGTTTTAATGTTGGATGCGGGTTGCTGGGTGAGCGGTTGCAGGGAGTAGACAAGAACCGCGCATGTCAGTTTGTATTCATTCACAAGGAGAGATAAATGAACAAGATTTTATGGCCCATGCTGCTTGCGTTGACCTTGTCGGCATGCGGTACCAAGGGTGGCACGCAAGCAACGGTCGAAGACCGTACCGGCGGCACGGCCAGCACGGCGAGCAGCACCCAGGGCACCGAAACCACGGGGGTGGCCGGCAGCGGCGTCGCAGGCAGTGCAGTGGGCGACCAGTATGCCGGCGATCCGCGCAAGGATCCGGGCAGTCTCTTGTCCAAGCGGAGCGTCTTCTTCGATTTCGACCGTTTCGTGGTGAAAGACGAGTACCGTCCGATGCTCGAAGCGCACGCCGGCTACCTGAAGTCGAAACCTGGCACGCGCGTGACCCTGGAGGGCAATGCCGACGAGCGCGGCAGCCGCGAATATAACCTGGCGCTGGGGCAGAAGCGTGCGGAAGCCGTGCGCAAGGCGTTGGCTGTGCTGGGCGTGAGCGACGCGCAGATGGAAGCGATCAGCTTCGGCGAGGAAAAGCCGCGTAACCTGGGTCAGACGGAAGAGGCCTATGCCGAGAACCGTCGTACCGACGTGGTGTATAGCGACGAGAAATGACCTGGCTTCGACATCATGGTCTGATCCTCGTTTCAATGCTCATGCTGGCCCAGCCGGCGTGGGCGGCACTGTTCGGCAACGACGAGGAATTGACCCGGCAGATACGGGCGTTGCAGCAGCAGGTGGAAACGATCGATGCGCGGCTTGCCAAACTGGAGCAGGCGATTCAGCAGAACCAGTCCCTGCTGGACATGCTGAAGGAGGTGGAAACGCTCAAGGCCGAACTGGCCAGACTGCGCGGCCAGTCCGAGGTCCAGGCGAACCAGCTGGACACGCTGGGCAAACGGCAGAACGATTTGTATGCTGATCTCGATCAGCGCATTGCCGCGCTCGCCAAGGCAGCGCAGCCAGCGGCCGACGTGACACCCCATGCAGCATCGGGTGCGCAGGCCGTTTCGGGAACGGCTGCGGCCGGGCAGTCTACGCCGTCCGATCCGCTGGCCGAATCGCGCAGTTACGAGGAGGCGCTCGCGCTTTTCCGCGATGCCAAGTATGCGGACGCCATCGCCGGTTTCAAGAATTTTCTCAAGACCTATCCGGAAAGCACCCTGGCGGCCAATGCGCAGTACTGGATCGGCTATTCGTATTACGCGCTGAAGGATTACAAGACCTCACTGTCGCATCAGCAAAAGCTCGTGGCGACCTACCCGGACAGTGCCAAGGTGCCCGATGCCTTGCTCAATGTCGCCACCAACCAGATCGAACTGAATGATATGGCCGCCGCGCGCAAGACCCTCAAGGATCTGGTGGCCAGGCATCCCGGCACGCCGGCGGCCAAACTTGCCGCGCGCCGGCTGGCCGCAATTCAGTAAACGCCGTGTCTGAATCCTTGATGCGCCACCCGCTGGAGGGCGACCGCGATCGCCCTGACGCGCCAGCCCCGACAGACACCGATTCACTACGTGCTGAAACGCGTGTCCCATCGCATGCGCCAACCGCCACGCTCCGCCTGACCGAGGTATTCCTGTCGCTGCAGGGCGAAACCAGCCGGGCCGGTCTGCCGACCGTGTTCGTCCGCCTGACGGGCTGCCCGCTGCGTTGCCGCTGGTGCGACACGACCTACAGCTTTCAGGGCGGCGAAACCGTCACCCTGACATCGCTGCTGGCGCGGGTGGCGGAGTATGACGTGCCGACCGTCTGCGTCACGGGTGGCGAACCGCTGGCGCAAAAAAGCTGCCTGCCGTTGCTGACCGCGCTGTGCGACGCCGGCTATTCGGTGTCGCTGGAAACCAGCGGCGCGCTCGATGTCGGCCAGGTGGATTCACGGGTGTCGCGCATCGTCGACATCAAGCCGCCGGAGTCGGGCGAGGCGGCGCGTAACCGCTGGGAGAATATTGCCCACCTGACGCCGCGTGACGAAATCAAGTTCGTGCTGGCCAACCGCGCCGATTACGAATGGGCGCGCGAGGTCATCCAGGCGCAGAAGCTTGCCGAGGTGTGCCCCCTCCTGTTTTCGCCGGTGCAGGGCGAACTGCCGCCTGCCCAGCTGGCGGAATGGATACTGGCCGACCGGCTGCCGGTACGGATGCAGGTGCAATTGCACAAGATCCTGTGGGGCGGCACGCCGGGCACATGAAACCCGCGGTCATCCTGCTTTCCGGCGGCCTGGACTCCGCCACCGTGCTGGCGATTGCGCGCGAAGCGGGCTATGCCTGCCATGCATTGAGCCTGGATTACGGTCAGCGCCATACGGCCGAGCTTGCGGCGGCTGCCCGCGTGGCCGACAGCCTGGGCGCGGTCGAACACCGGGTAATCCGCCTCGGGCTGGGCGACATCGGCGGCTCGGCGCTGACCGACGCGTCCATCGCCGTGCCGGAAAGCCCGACCGACGGCATTCCGGTCACCTATGTGCCCGCCCGCAATACCGTGATGCTGGCACTGGCACTCGCCTGGGCCGAAGTGCTCGGTGCGAAGGATATTTTTATCGGCGTCAATGCCGTTGATTACTCCGGTTATCCCGATTGCCGTCCCGCGTTCATCGAAGCCTTCGAACGCATGGCCAATCTGGCGACCAGGGCCGGCATCGAAGGGGCACACCTGTGTATTCATGCGCCGCTGCAAACCCTGTCGAAAGCCGACATCATCCGGCGCGGCGCGGCGCTCGGGGTCGACTACGCGCAGACGGTGAGCTGCTATCAGGCCGATGCCGACGGGCTGGCCTGTGGCCGCTGTGATGCCTGCCGGCTACGGCGCGCGGGGTTCCTCGCCGCCGGCCTTCACGATCCGACGCGATATGCTCGCAAAGCGGGCTGAGCGGAGCGCGATAGCCTGATTTGACTGGGCACGCGAGGCGCTGGCCATCCGTTGGTTGCAAACGGGAGCCGCTCCTGCCACCCGCCTTCGGCCACCCTTTCTAGTATTTATTATCCAGCTCCGGTTCGGTGCGCACGCATTAAAATTTATTTATTTGACCGGGCAGGGCGACAATCCGTCCCTTCTCGAGGAGGAATGGATTCATGACTTTCACTGATTTCGCAAGCGCGCAATCGATCTTTCTGTGGTCGACCTTCGCGATCGCCCTGGTCATGGGCGCCGTGGTCAACAAGACCAATTTCTGCACCATGGGCGCCGTGTCCGACTGGATCAACATGGGCGACACCGGACGCATGCGCGCCTGGATACTGGCCATCGCAGTCGCCGTGCTGGGCGTCACGGCTCTGGAAGCCGCCGGCCTGGTGAACGTGACCGGCACCTTCCCGCCCTACCGCCAGACCAGCCTCGTCTGGCTTGAGAACGTGTTTGGCGGCGTCCTGTTTGGCATCGGCATGACGCTTGCCTCGGGCTGCGGCAACAAGACGCTGATCCGTATCGGCGGCGGCAACCTGAAGTCGGTCATGGTGCTGGGGGTCATCGCCGTGATCGCCTATTTCATGATCAATCCCTTCCCTGACAGCGACAAGACGCTTTATTCCACCCTGTTCTATCCGTGGACCCAGCCGGCTGCCGTCGCACTGACCACCAACCAGGACCTCGGCGCGATGCTGTTTGGCAACCAGACCGCCACCGGCCGCATGGTGATGGGCGCCGTCATCGGTATCCTGTTGCTGATATGGGCCTTCAAGTCGGCCGATTTCCGCGCCAGCTTCGACAACATCCTGGGGGGACTCGTGGTGGGGCTCGTCGTGCTGGCCGCCTGGTACGTCACCAGCAACATCCAGATCAACGCGGATGGCGACATGCTTTCGCTGCAATCCTACGTCCAGGACTGGGAACTGTATGCGCCGGCCGACGCGGTCAGACCTGCCGCCGCCGGGCCGCTGGCGCCGCAATCCTTCTCCTTTATCAATCCCATGGGGCAGGCCCTCGGGTACGCAGCGAAGGGCTTTGACCGCAGCCTCCTGACCTTCGGCATCATGGTGCTGGCGGGCGTGATCGCCGGTTCATTGCTGTGGGCGCTGATTTCCCGCAGCTTCCGCATCGAGTGGTTCGCCTCCGTCCGCGATTTCTTCAGCCATCTGGTCGGGGCGATCCTGATGGGATTTGGCGGCATTCTGGCGATGGGCTGCACCATCGGCCAGGGCATCACCGGCTTCTCCACCCTGGCGTTGGGCTCCATCCTCACCTTCATCGCCATCGTGTCCGGCAGCGCCATCACGATGAAAGTACAGTACTACATGATGATGCGCTCGGCATGACAAACCGCTGGATGCCGCAAAAAACCGTCATGCCTCTTTACCCGCCCAGGCAGCTTCGGCTATAATTTCGCGCTTTCGCTGATAGGGCTTCTGCCGCCAGGCTCAAGTCAGATCCACGGGTCGGTAGCTCAGCCGGTAGAGCAGCGGACTTTTAATCCGTTGGTCCCGAGTTCGAATCTCGGCCGACCCACCAGTACCTTAAAAAACCCAGCCTTCCGGTTGGGTTTTTTCTTTCCCGGGGGTGCTACTACGCATTTGGCCCATTCACTGCAAGAAATGCTAGCTCCCGGCTACCGTTGCTGACGTTCCGCGGGGGCTTTACCAGGCTGCCCTCCCTGGAGTGCAACCGGACATGCAGAGGGCTCCTTCCTGACTGAATGGCTTAGCCGGATATCCGCCCGCGGACCTGGTAGCTAGATGTTGAGTTGCAATAGGTTGTTCCCGGCAAGCCGCGAAGCTGGAGGTTTGTAGCCGAGGGCCGAGTGAGGCCTGCGAGCGTTGTAGTAGGCCAGGAAGGCCGGTAGCCAATCAGCACGTTCTGCGCTGTTGCGCCAGACCCGGCCATAGGCCCATTCACGCAGGCAGGTCTGGATGAAACGTTCGGCTTTGCCGTTGGTTTGCGGCCGGTACGGCCGCGTGAAGGTATGCCTGATGCCCAGGGTCTGACATGTCCTGGCGAACAACTGGGAGCGATACGCTGCGCCGTTGTCGGTCAGCAAGCGCCTGATCTTCACGCCCAGAGCGGCGTAATGCGCCACGGCCGCCTTGAGGAAGGCCACCGCCGAGTCCTTGCGCTCGTCAGCGTACATCCGCACGAATCCTGCCCGTGAGTGGTCGTCTATGGCCACATGGGCAAACTCCCAGCCCGCCCCCTCGACGCTGTCGCGCCGGTTGCCGGTCACCCGATGGCTGGGGCGCACGATCCTGCCAAGCTTCTTGGTGTCCATGTGCAGGAGTTCGCCGGGTGCGTCACGCTCATAGCGTAGCGTCGGCAAAGCCGGTTCGAGCGACTTGAGGCTGGAAAGGCCCAGACGGCCCAGCACGCGGCTGATGGTCGCCACGCTGCGTCCGACAATGACGGCAATGGCACGCATGGGCATACGCGCTCGGCGCAGTTGTTCGATCCGTTTGCAAAGCGCTTCATCGACGGTGCAGCGCGTCGTGTTGGGGCGTGAACTGCGATCGAGCAAACCGTCCTGACCACATTGCTTGAAGCGATAGAGCCACTTGCGTGCGGTGCGCACGCTGACGCCCGCGGATTCAGCCGCTGGTTTCAGGCCCATCGTGGCAATGCGTTCTATCAGCAATTTTCGCCCTGCAAAGGTGGTTCTGGCATTCTTATGGCTGTTCATCCGGTTGGCCCCCTGAGAGGACTGAAGCGTCGAGAACTCCAGTTTCCCAGATCCTTCCGGGTGAACAACCTATTGAAACATCACAGCTAGACCGGAGTAATAACCGGCATAACATCCGGCAATTGTTCTTGCAATATTCTGAACTTTTATGTTTAATGTCAAAGTGTTATCAATATACATAAGCGGAATAACAACCGGCATAACAAATGGCAGAACCAACCCCCATTGCCCAGTATACCCAGACGCACCTGATGGAGCCGCTGTTGCCCCAAAACAGGCTAGATGCCCTGCGTGAGCGTACGCGCTCGGTTATCGAACAGTCCTATCGGTTGGCGGGAAGCGCGCACCCCAGCACGATTGCTAAAGTGCGTGAACTGGTGCGGGAGATGAACTCCTACTATTCGAACCGCATAGAGGGCCAGAGCACCCATCCAAAAAACATCGAGCGGGCTCTGCGCCGAGACTTCTCGGCCAAGCCGGAGGTAGCGAAGCTACAACGCCTGGCGCTTGCGCATATCGAGGCCGAGTGCGAACTGGAGCAGGGCGAGCTTAAGGGCTTGGCGCCGTTGGCTACCGAGTTCCTGCGCCGCGCGCACGCGGCGCTCTACAGCCGGCTACCCGCAGAGGACCGCATCACTGACAACGGCATCATCGTCGTACCCGGCGCGCTGCGCACAGAACAAGTCGCGGTTGGCCGCCACGAGCCCCCTCCCGGTGAGGCTCTCCCCCGCTTTCTTGCTCGGCTCGACGCCGTTTATAGCCGACCATGCTCGATGGAGGACAGCCTATTCACCATCGCCGCCGCACATCAACGCATGGCCTGGGTGCATCCGTTTTCCGACGGCAATGGCAGGGCATGCCGGCTGCAAACCCATTGCGCGCTATGGCCGACCAGCGCGGGGCTATGGTCGGTGAGTAGGGGGTTCGCCCGCCAGCGCGACCGGTACTACGCGCTGCTAGATGCAGCGGACATGCCGCGGCAAGGCGACCTGGATGGCCGGGGCAATCTTAGCGAGAAAGCGCTGTGGGCGTGGTGCGCTTGGTTCATCGAGCTGTGCGAGGACCAGGTGAGCTTCATGGCAAAGATGCTGGATCTGGACGGCATGAAGTCCAGAATCCATGCGCTGATCACCTTTCGCGCCGCGCAAGACGCGCGAATTCGGGCTGAAGCCACTTTGCCGCTCTATCATCTGTTTCTCGCGGGACCGACTTCCCGCGGAGAATTCCTCCAAATGACTGGATTGGGGGAGCGTACCGCGCGGGCACTACTGTCGCGGCTGCTGGAAACTGGGCTGGTCTCAAGTGAGGGGCATAAGGCCCCGGTCGAGTTTGCATTCTCCTTGGATGCGCTGCAGTTCCTCTTTCCCGACTTGTATTCGGAAGCCGCTACCACCGTTGTTGACGCATGAGCTGGCAGGTCGCCATCTGCGCGGGACAGCGGGCGCCCGAGTCTTCGGGTTAGAACGCGCACCTTCAAGAGTGTCGTGGCTGCCACGGCAAAACAACAACGGCGGCTCCACTGTTGTTCATGCCGGAAAAATATATCGGAGTTTTCAGCCTTTTAGGCCGCCCATCTCTTTGTTTCTACAAGGAATAGGCCACCTGCGTAATAACACCCTTTCCCAGGATCGATTGCGTCCATTCCCTTGAAGTATTACAATCAAAAACAAAGTAATACAAAGGAGTTGTGCTCATGTCGACGACGCTTACCAGCAAAGGCCAGGTCACTATTCCCAAGCAGATTCGCGATGCGTTGAATCTGGCGCCGGGCTGTTCGGTGGATTTCGCGGTCAATCGTGAGGGTGATGTCGTGATTCACAAAGTCGGCGCACGGCCCAGCCGCAAGCCAGACCGCTTCGATGCCGCCCGCGGCAAGGCCGATGTCAAATGGCGCACCGACGACCTGATGGCTCTGCTGCGTGGCATGGACTAATGCTGCTGGTCGACACCAACGTATTGGTCGACGTTCTGGAGAACGACCCGGAATGGGCTGATTGGTCGATCGGCCAATTGCGTGCCCAGTCGAAAATTCAACGGCTGGCGATCAATCCGATCATCTATTCCGAACTGTCTCTGACCTTCTCGACAGTCGAGGCACTGGACCGGACTATCGACGAACTGGGGTTGGTGATGGTCGAATTGCCCCGTCCAGCACTATTCCTTGCCGGCAAGGCCTTTGTCCGTCACCGCCGACAGGGCGGCAATAAGAACAACGTGCTCGCCGACTTCTTCATCGGTGCACACGCAGCCGTGTCGCGATTCCCGCTGCTGACCCGGGATACACGACGCTACACATCGTATTTTTCCGATGTGAAATTGATCGCGCCGGAAATTCTGGCGTGAAGAGGGATATCTGGCCCATTACACGAAGGCACCATGAATACCTGCGCTTTATCAGGCGAGGAAACTGACGAAAAACGTCACCTCGTGCCGTGGCGGGTCATCCAAGGCGGGCGTGAATTC